>NZ_JAZHPE010000031.1:0-726 GCF_036553535.1 Subtercola sp. YIM 133946 | reverse complement strand
TACCGCGGCTGCTGGCACGTAGTTAGCCGGTGCTTTTTCTGCAAGTACCGTCAAACCGAAGTTCTTCTTCCTTACTAAAAGAGGTTTACAACCCGAAGGCCGTCATCCCTCACGCGGCGTTGCTGCATCAGGCTTTCGCCCATTGTGCAATATTCCCCACTGCTGCCTCCCGTAGGAGTCTGGGCCGTGTCTCAGTCCCAGTGTGGCCGGTCACCCTCTCAGGCCGGCTACCCGTCGTAGGCTTGGTGAGCCATTACCTCACCAACAACCTGATAGGCCGCGAGTCCATCCTTGACCAAAAAATCTTTCCACAACCAGAAGATGCCATCGGTCGTCATATCCGGTATTAGACGTCGTTTCCAACGCTTATCCCAGAGTCAAGGGCAGGTTACTCACGTGTTACTCACCCGTTCGCCACTAATCCGCTAGCAAGCTAGCATCATCGTTCGACTTGCATGTGTTAAGCACGCCGCCAGCGTTCGTCCTGAGCCAGGATCAAACTCTCCGTAAAAAACTACGCGCCACACACTCAACGGGAACCGAAGAACATGCGACAAGTTTGACACTGACAGAACAAATCATTACTGACTTGCTTGTCCATGAACCCTCCCAAAAAGAAGAGCCCACTAATATTCATTTCCCAAAGGAACCCGAACCACAAAATGGTCACGGGAAATTGGCATTTGACAATGTGCACGCTGTTGAGTTCTCAAAGATCGGACGCAC
>NZ_JAZHPE010000030.1:0-9055 GCF_036553535.1 Subtercola sp. YIM 133946 | reverse complement strand
AAGTGCTGCGAGAATGGAGGGGTGAGCATCACCCCCGAAGCAGAGTCTGAGAGCGTGGTCGGCGACGACACCGTCACCATCCACCGCGCGCCCCGATACTTCCGGTTCATGATCGCGGGGGCCGTGCTCGGGCTGGTGGTCGCGCTGGTTCTGACGCTGGCGTTCCCGGAGCCGCCCGGGTTCGACTACTCGCAGGTGTTCGGATTCCTGGCGCTGTTCTTCGTGGTGGCCGGGTTCGCGCTGGGGGCGATCGTGGCGCTGCTGGTCGACCGTGCGTCGCGTCGCGCGGCCAAGACGATCAGCGTCGAACTCATCGAGGGCGGCGACGCCGAGGCTGGCAGCGCTGAGCCCATTAGCGCTGAGGCTGGTAATGCTGAGCCTGGTGGCGCTGAGGGCACCCAAGCCGTCAGAGACGCTCCCCAGGGCGACGAACAACCGTAGGGTTCTTGCGGCCGGGCCGGGGCGGGCGCACGCTGCGCAAAGCGCCTCGCGTCATCCACGCGGCTCAGCGACGAGCCGGGATGGCGCCGACTGCGCATTACGCCGCCGCGTCATCCAAAGGTCGCAGCGACGTGCCAAGGGCGCGTCAGCGGATGGCTGCCCACATTGGAACAGCGCGCCCGAGGCGCGCGGCGCGTCAGGCGCGTTTCTGCTCGTCGGTGGGGAGGTACTCGTCGAGGTCTTCTTCGAACTCGTCGTCGGTGTCGTACTTCGCTGCAAGGGCGGCGAAGTCGGGTTCTGAATGGGTGCCCAACTCGCGCTCGAGTGCGCTGTAGTTGGTGTCGGGGCTGAAATACTTCAGCTCGCGAGCCACTTTGGTGTGCTTAGCTTTTTGACGGCCGCGCCCCATGCGAGACCCCCTCACCTTTCGGGCCGGGGGATTGGACCACCCGGATGAGTTGAATACGTAAAATCTAAACCGAGTTTAGCACGCGGGTTGCACCGCTCCTCTGTGTGCACGAACGTGCGTCGGGGGTTGCTATTCGCCGCGTGGCGGCGCTCCGGTCGTGGTCGTCGGCTGCGCAACCGAGGTGGCCGAACCGGCGACAGCCCCGGTGCCCGTCGTGGCCGCAGACCCGGTGCCGGAGCCGCTCGCAGACCCAGCCCCGACCGCAGACCCAGCCCCAACACCAACCGCAGACCCAGACCCAGCCCCAACACCACCCGCAGCCGCCCGCGCGGCCCGCGCAGCACCCCATTGCGAATCCGGCGTCACCTGCGGTGTGTACGCCCGCTGCACGGGCCGAATCGGGTCACCCCGGCGCTCCTGGCCCGGCAGCGGGCGCGACCGGCGCCCGTAGATCAGTTCGCTCGAGTCGAGCAGCCAGGGCACCAGCGCGATGGTCACGCCATGCACCAGCATCAGCCGGCGGTTGAGACGGCGCGACTTGTGGTTGTGCAGCAACGCCTCCCACCAGTGCCCCACGATGTAGATCGGGGTGTACACGGTGACGACCTCAGAGCCGAACTGGGCGCGGTGCTTCTTGATGTAGCCGCACAGCGGCTCTGCGACGTCGCGGTACGGCGAGTCGATGATGCGCAGCGGAACGGCGATGTTCTGCTCGGCCCAGTCGCGCTCGAGCTGGCGCGTCTGCTCTTCGTCGATCGAGATGTGCACCGCTTCGAGGTTCTCGTGCTTGGCCGCGATGGCGTAGTCGAGCGCCTTCAGCACCGGCTTCTGCATGCGCCCGACGAGCACGATGGCGTAGTCGCCCTTCGCGCCGAACGTGGTGACCGGGTCGACCTCGATCTCTTTGTTCACGTCGCGGTAGTACCGGTTGATGCCGAGCATGAACATGTACAAGATCGGCATGATCACGAACACCAGCCACGCGCCGTGCGTGAACTTCGTGATGGTGACGACGATGAGCACGATGAATGTCAGCAGCGCGCCGAACGAGTTGATGGTGAGGCTGCGGATGACCGCTCCCCGGTCGGGCGTACCGCTCTTCAACAGGCGCACCCAGTGCACGATCATGCCCGTCTGACCGAGGGTGAACGACACGAACACCCCGATGATGTAGAGCTGGATCAGGTTCGTCAGCGACGCCTGGTAGACGAACAGGATGGCGGCCGCAGCCAGCGCCAGCAGGATCATGCCGTTCGAGAACACGAGGCGGTCGCCGCGCGTCAGCATCGCCTTGGGCGCGTACGAGTCTTTGGCGAGCACCGAACCCAGCAGAGGGAAACCGTTGAACGCCGTGTTGGCCGCCAGAAGCAGCACCGCCGCCGTGGCCGCCTGGATCACGTAGAACATGATCGAGTTGTTGCCGAACACCGCCGAGGCCACCTGGGCCATCAGGCTGCGCTGGGGCACGTTTCCGCAGTTCACGAACCCGGTCAGTTCGCAGGCGTTCTCGGCGTAGTGCACGCCCGAGATGAGCGCCAGCGCGGTGAGCCCGGCGAACAGGGTGATCGCGATGCTGCCCATCAACACCAGCGTGCGCTGGGCGTTCTGAATCTTGGGGCGGCGAAAGGCGGGAACGCCGTTGGCGATGGCTTCGACGCCGGTGAGGGCCGAGCATCCACTCGAGAACGCCCGCAACAGCAGCAGGATCACCGCCACCTGGCCGAGGCCCTGGGCCTGCACGCCGTACTGCGCCGACTCGGCGACCGGCGGATGCCCGAGAGCGGTCGAGGTCAGGCCGACCACGATCATCAGCAGAACACTGCCCACGAAGATGTAGGTGGGAAAGGCGAAGGCCTTGCTCGACTCGGCCACACCGCGCAGGTTCACGGCGGCGAGCAGCACGACGAATCCGATGGCCATCTCGACGCGGAACCCGTTCAGGAACGGCAGCGCCGAGATGATGTTGTCGACGCCGGAGGCGACAGACACCGCGACGGTCAGAACGTAGTCGACGAGCAGCGCCGAGGCGACCACCAGGCCGGCCTTCTCGCCGAGGTTCTTGTGGGCGACCTCGTAGTCGCCGCCGCCGGAGGGGTAGGCCTTCACGAGCTGGCGGTACGAGGCGACGACGGCGATCAGCAACACGATGACCGCACCGGCGACGATGGGAGCGAACGAGAGGAATGCGAGCCCGCCGATGAGCAGGATCATCAGCAGTTCTTGGGGCGCGTACGCCACGCTCGACAGCGGGTCGCTGGCGAAGATGGGCAGTGCGAGGCGCTTGGGAAGTAGCTGCCCCTCCATCTTGTGGCTGGGCAGCGGGTCGCCGATAATCCAGCGTTTCGCAGACCTGGGTTCGTTAGTCACGTGTGACGACACTACACCGGAATATTTCCGGATCAAATCGAGTTGATGGGCGCTCCCAGCGGCCGTTCAGCGCTGCCCGATCGCCCGGTAGGCAGAGCGCACGGCGAGGGCCACGCGGGCCTCGGTGAACAGTGGGTCGTAGAACGCAGCCTTGTACGCCGCGTTGTTCGTCGCCGACACCAGAAAGTTGAGCGACGACACGCAGCTGAGAAAGACGGCGGTCTTCACGAGCGCGGTGTCGACGCCGGTGGCGAGCCCGAACAGCTCGACCTGGGATGGCTGCGGGCCCAGCCACGTCGCGAGAACCGTGGGCGCGAGCGCCACTTCGCCGAGCGCGACCAGGAAGACGGCCACGAGCCCCGCGAAGATGCCGACCTGGGCGCCTTGAGCGAGCATGAGCACCGTGTGCAAGTTGACGCGCTCGGCCCGGGTGAGGGGTGATCCGGGCACTAGAGCTGCCTCGAGCAGATCGGGCAACTCGGTGCCCGCGATCAGTTCGGCTCGCTCGTCCACACCGATCTGGTCGTCGACACCGGTCAATTCCGATCGGGTCACGGGCAGCATAAAGAGCAGCGCGAGAAAGGCGAAAACGGCTACGACCCCCAGCAGGCGCAGAATGGTCATCGAAGCCGTGACCGCCCAGATGGCGGGGGAGAAGAAGGAGAAGAACACCACGAGCATGAGCAGCGGGAGCGCGCGCGTGCTCATCTCGCCGAGCGATCGCAGCCGGCCCATCGATGTGCGCGCCGCCCATGCGGCGACAGAACCTACGCCGCACCAGGTTGCGCACACCGCCGCACCGACGACCAGGGCATCGACGAGGGTACCCATGACGGGCACCTGCAATCCTCGGTCACCGGAGGGCATCTCATAGAGCCACGGATCGACAGCAAGGTAGTAGGTGGCGGTGAGACTGCCGACGATGCGCATCGCGCGGGGATGCTCCACGAGTGTTCGTCTGCTGACCGCGAAGACGACGATGATCACCCCGATCATGGCGAGCACGGCTGAAGCGGTCGATGCGACGACGATAACGGCCGCCACGTCGTCATCGATCGAGAGGTCGGCACGCGAGAACTGCCAGGCCGAGACGTGGAGAGTCAGCAGCGAGACGAGAAACGGAGCGGTTCGCGCGAGGAGTAACACGCGTCGCCGTCGCTGCGTTACGAAAAACGGAAGGCCGTTCTGGCGAAGCCAGCACTCCGCGCGATGTCGCGTGTGCTCCGATGGTGTCGTCACTGCAGCCGATGTCGTCACTCAGCGCCCGAGGCGCAAGACGCGACCTTCATCATCGGTTGCGAACACCGGGCCGCTCGGGGACGCCGCTATGTCGACGAACCGAAGGCCCGAATCAGCTGAAACTCGACGCACCAGTGTGTCCCGCTCGGCCAGCTCGTAGACCCAGCCCGCTAAGGCGTAGACCGTGTTGTCGGCACCGATGACGATCTTGGTCGGTGTGGAGGGGGCCGGTCCAGAGCTGAATGCGCTGACTGCGGGCGGCAGGGAGAAGGTTTGGATCGAACGGTCGGGGCGAATAGCCGACACGGTGCCGGAGAATGCATTGGCAGTGAAGACGACGCCGTTGCCGTCGACAGCGAGGTGCATCGGGTTGCTGGCGTGCGGAAGCTCGGCGTACTCGTGCTCGATCTCTCGTGCCCCGGCTGCGGCGAGCCCGATTCGCGTGACAGTGTCTCGACCGGGGTTGGCGGCGAAGAGCCACTGCGTACCCGACGCCGCCAGGGTCGGATACGAGTGGGGCCGGAGCCGGGCCACCTCGTTCACGCCGTCGTCCGTCAGCGCGTACACGCTGTTCCTGGCTGTTCCGAATAGTTTTCCTCCAGAGACGGCGAGGCTGACGCGCTGTGTTCCGGCATCGAGCTGGGCCAGCTGCTGTGCCTTCCCCGCGCGCGAATAGAGGACCACGGCCGTACCCTGACGGGGTCTCGACGGTGCAATCGGCAGCACCAGATCGTCGCCGAGCGTCACCCCCGGCTGGCACCGGATGACCGACCCCCTGTCAAGCGTCGTCACCTCCCTCAATTCTCCCGCTGCACCGTCGACATACCAGAGCTTTCCGCTGCGCAGGTCGAGCACGTAGGCACCGCGTTGGGTCGCGGTCAGGCGCAGCACAGCGTTGTGATCAACCTGAGCTACGGCCCGAAAGCGCTCGGGTGAAGATCCATTCACGAGTCCTACAATAGCGAAGAATTCTCAGTATCATCAGATGATGGTCAGCAACTCAATTTCGCACAGTCGGCGCATTCCCCTCACAACACGAGCATGCTGCGCCGCCCTCGTGCTGGTGGTCTCGGTCGCGATGGCTGGCTGCACCGGCGCGGGGCAGAGTTCTCCAGAATCGGCGTTGCCCTCCGACGACACACGGTGGCAGTCGGTTCTCTCGCAGGTCGCCGATGACGGTTCAGTCACAACCGAAACCGCGCTCGAAGCGTTCGGAGTCGCCTTTTCGCCGTTGCCTGGAGCTCAGACGCCGCCGGGGGCACAGACCGATATCGAGTCCGGCACGCTCGCGCTCCTCTGGATTCGGCAGCACTGGCAAGATCTCACCGAGGACCAACGCCAGGCGGCTCTCGCGGCGGCCCCAGACCTTGCGACAACGCAAGAGGTCGAATCCGGATCGCCCGCGTCGGTATCGACGACGCCGACGGCACGCCTCTCGGCAGCACTCACCGACGGCTCCGACGCCGATCTCACCGGCACTGAGCGCGAGGTGGGCGCTGCCTTCGAGTATTTCTTGGCTCAGTCCGCGCTGACCGATCCGGGGTGGCGGCCGACGGTCTCCTACGCACCTGCGCCAGAGGATCACGTCACGGCCGAAGCATTCCCGAACGCATCAGGCTGCCTAATCGACCTGAATCGCGCCGAGTTCCCCCAGAAGCCCTTGAGCATTCAGCATTTCGTACTGCTGCACGAGACCTTTCATTGTGTCGAGGGCCTCGCGATCCACGGCACCCGCGTGCCGGGTGCCTGGTTTCGAGAGGGAATGGCCCTGTGGGCATCGAGCAAGGCTCCCATCGGCCCGAACGGGCCGCCACCGGATTGGTACTACTTCTCGTTGAACGCGCCCAACTTCTGGTGGTCGTATCTCCGGGTTCCTCAGCGCACACTTTTCGCGAGAACATACGACGCCTACGGGTTCTTCCACTATCTCGACAACCGCGGGGTCGATCTGTGGCATGAGTGGGCGACGCTTCCGAGCGAGAACAGTGCGGCATTTCTTGCACTCACCGGCGATAAGACGTCGCTCACGGACTGGCCGAGTGGATTCTTTCACGACCCGACTCTCGGAGCCGCTTGGGAGATGTACGGTGTCGGTCTTCCTGCAGACCGAGCTCCCGCAGCGACAGATCAGATGGATCTCGCTAACGGTGGCTCACAAACGTTCGCGGCCCAGCCAGCAGCGGTAGATGTCGCGCTGCTCAACCCCACGGCCGACATCATGACAGTCGCTTTCGACGGAGTTGGCCGTCTGAGATTCGCCGACGGCTCCGAGATCGTGAACCCTGCCGCGTCAACGTCGTATTGCTCCCGCGCCGACGCATGCGCTTGCCCAGCCGGGATGGTGAGTAACCTCGGCGCAATGAGCCCGCTGCCCCCAGGTCTGGTGCGTCTCGCCGTCACTGGAGGAGTCGATGCAGGTAAGGCTGTTGTCACTGGTCTGGCATTCAACCCTGACACAGACTGCGCGCACCCGCAGACGAGCGGGGTGTGGAAGCTCTCTGGTCTTTCTTTGGCTTCGGCAGACGGAGCCACCGTGGCTTACGCGCCGACTGGTGGCGCTACAACGCTGACGGTCGACGGCGACGGCTCTGCCGCCATCGACATGAACTCGACATTCGCAGCCACCATCTCGGGTGCCATCAGCTCGACGGCGAATGTCGTCGGCACGGGCCACACCGATGCGCATGTCACGTTCGACTCGGCGGCGTCGACGATGCAGTGGGCGACCGACCCTGGTTCCACGGGCATCCAGTTGAACATCGATGGCATGTCGGCTTCGGGGGCGAGCCTGCTCGGGTCGCCCGGCGCACTCGAGCCCGCAACCACGATGACCTATTCCGTCGATGGGTCGCAGCAGACCTGGACCTACTCGATCGAGGGGGGAACCGTGACGTGGAACTGGGTGCGTTAACCACGAACGGGCGGCCATCCAGATGGATGACCGCCCTTCGTCGAGGAATTTACTCCTGGGTGTCGGCGTCGACCCAGTCGAGGGTCTTCGTGACGGCCTTCTTCCAGTTGCGGATCTGGCGGTCGCGTTCGTCGGCGTCCATGTTCGGAGTCCAGCGGCTGTCTTCCTGCCAGTTGGCGCGCAGGTCGTCGAGGTTCGCCCAGAAGCCCGTGGCGAGGCCGGCCGCGTAGGCGGCACCTAGCGCAGTGGTCTCGGCGACGACGGGGCGCACGACGGGCACGCCCACGATGTCGGCCTGGAACTGCATGAGCAGGTTGTTGGCGATCATGCCGCCGTCGACCTTGAGCTCGGTCAGGTCGACGCCGGAGTCGGCGTTGACCGCATCCAGAACCTCGCGGGTCTGGAAGGCGGTCGCTTCGAGGGCGGCGCGGGCGATGTGGCCCTTGTTGACGTAGCGGGTGAGGCCCACGAGGGCTCCACGGGCATCCGACCGCCAGTACGGCGCGAACAGACCCGAGAAGGCCGGCACGAAGTACGCGCCACCGTTGTCGTCGACCGTCTTGGCGAGGTCTTCGACCTCGGGGGCCGACGAGATGATGCCGAGGTTGTCGCGCAGCCACTGGATGAGCGAACCGGTCACGGCGATCGAACCCTCGAGTGCGTAGTGGGCCGGCTGGTCGCCCAGCTTGTAGCCCAGCGTCGTGAGCAGACCGTTCTTGGAGTGCACGATCTCGGTGTCGGTGTTGAAGATCAGGAAGTTGCCGGTGCCGTAGGTGTTCTTCGACTCGCCCGCGTCGAACGCCGCCTGGCCGAAGGTGGCCGCCTGCTGGTCGCCGAGGATGCCCGCGATGGGCACCTCGCGCAGCAGGCTGTTGTCGCTGGCCACGCCATAGACCTCAGACGACGACTTGATCTCGGGCAGCATCGACTTCGGCACGTTGAACGCTTCGAGGATGTCGTCGCGCCACTGCAGCGTCTCGAGGTCCATGAAGAGGGTGCGCGAAGCGTTGGTGACGTCGGTCATGTGAACGCCGCCGTCGACGCCTCCGGTGAGGTTCCAGAGAACCCATGAGTCGGTGGTGCCGAAGAGCAGGTCGCCGGCGTCGGCGGCCTCGCGTGCGCCGTCGACGTTCTCGAGGATCCAGACGATCTTCGTGCCCGAGAAGTAGGTCGCCAGCGGGAGGCCGACGATCTGCTTGAACCGCTCGACGCCGCCGTCGGCCGCGAGGCGGTCGACGATGGGCTGCGTGCGGGTGTCTTGCCAGACGATGGCGTTGTAGACGGGCTGGCCGGTCTTCTTGTTCCACACCACTGCGGTCTCGCGCTGGTTGGTGATGCCGATGGCAGCGATGTCGTGACGGGTCAGGTTGGCCTTCGAGAGGGCCTGGCCGATGACCTCGCGAACGTTGTCCCAGATCTCGATGGGGTTGTGCTCGACCCAGCCGGCACGGGGGAAGATCTGCTCGTGCTCCTTCTGGCCGGTGCTGACGATCGTTCCCTCGTGGGTGAAGATGATCGCGCGGGAAGACGTGGTTCCCTGGTCGATCGCGATGACGTATTGCTCGCTCATGGGGTGTAACTCCTTTGTTCGTGCGTTGTTCTGCTGGAAACCGTTGCTGACGTCGGCGTCAGGTCAGGATGGGGAGGAGTGGTACGGCGACGAGGCCGGCGATGACGCCGCCGATGAT
>NZ_JAZHPE010000003.1:0-38860 GCF_036553535.1 Subtercola sp. YIM 133946 | reverse complement strand
GCAAGGGAGACCTTGTGGGAGAGTAGGACACCGCCGGACCCACCTTCAAGAAGCCCAGCCTCTTCGGGAGCTGGGCTTCTTCGCTTTAACCCGAGCTCTCCGTGATGTCGCGGTTGCGCCTCCTCGTGAGCGTGTGCGGTGGTTGCCAGCACTCTCGCGGCAACGCCGCCTACGGTTGCGACATGACGAAGGTGTTCGAGCTGCCGGTGTGGGCCGTGCTGACCGCGACGGCCGTGCTGTGTACGGGTGTGGTCGCGCTGGCGGCCGGGGTGGCTCCGGTGCCGGAACATCTGCACGCGCACCTGACGATCAGCATCAACGGCGCCGAGCAGACCGTGCCCGCCAACACCGGCATCGACGCCGTGACCGGCGTCACCCAGCCGCTGCACACGCACGACACCACGGGCATCCTGCATGTCGAGTCGGCGGTGACGCGCGACTTCGAGCTCGGCCAGTTCTTCGACGAGTGGGGCCTGCCGCTCACGTTGACCGGTGTGGGCGGGGTGACCTCATCGCCGACCGAGACGTTCACGGTGTTCGTCGACCAGAAGCCGTACACGGGTGACCCGGCCGACATCGTGCTGACGAACAAGATGGACATCGACCTGGTGTTCACCCCGGCGGGAACACCGGCATCACCACCGGCACCCTTTGTGTGGCCGGCGCAGTACTAGCGATCAGACGAGGCCGGTGTACGGATCCCAGGCGGCGGGGGCGGGGGGCACGTCGTCGCGGATGACCGTGGCCTCGATGAGACCGTAGGGGCGATCATCGGCGTTGAAGACCTCGTTGTTGTTCTCGACGCCGAAGGGCGCCAGGTTGAACAGGAAGTGGTGTTTGTTGGGCGCCTGAAAGCGGATCTCGGCGATGAAGTCGTATGCCTCGAGCACCGCCTTGCCCATTTCGTAGAGCGTCTGCTGCAGGGCGAGCGAGTGCAGCGTGGCGAAGGTCTCGATGATGATCTTCTTGATGCCGAGGTACGTCGCCTCCCAGTCGACGTCGGTGGAGGTGAAACGCCACTTGGCAATGAGCGAGGTCGCCATGACCCGGTCGCGGGTGGGCTCGAGCAGCGTGTAGGGGTCTTCGTAGAAGCCGGTGAACTCTGAGCCGGTGGACTTCAGGATGATCAGGTCTTTGAATCCGCCGATGACGACGTTCGTGCGCTCGTCGCCCGACCCTGTGACCGTGACGGCGGCGGTGCGCACCTCTTGCCCTTTGCGCACCCAGGTGTGGTCGTGTTCGGTGCCGTCGACCAGCACGCGCTGCCACTCGAACTCTTCGACCTCGATGCGGGCGCTTTCGACGTACTCGACGGAGTCGACGAAGTGCGCACCCAGCTCGAGGGCGTAGGTCTCGATGGAGGTGAGGCCTTTCTCCTTCGAGAAGGAGTAGGCCGTCTGCTTCTGGGTGTCGGTCGGCAGGATCTTCGACTGGTCACCCTCGAGGTATGCTGCCGCGAAGTCGCCGCGCAGCGCGCTCGAGACGTTGATGTCTCTGATCTCGTGGCGGCTGGTGTCGCGGTAGATGCGCACGACGCGGTTCTCCGCCTTGCCGTAGCGGTTCGAGCCTAGAACGATGGCCATGGGTTCTCCTGTCGGGTGGATGTGGATGGTCGGGGTGGAGGTGTCTCGGGCGGTGGCGGCGGTTCGGGTGACGAGCGGGCGTGTCGCCCGGGGCCGCCGGGTCGCGCGGCTAGGGCGTCGATCGGCTCAGCAGCTCGCCGTGCAGCGGAACGACGTGGTCGGTGTCGTCGACGGAGAACACCGGGGTGCCGCGCAGCCAGGTAGTGTGCACGACGCCGTGCAGGTCTGATCCTTCGAAGGCGGTGAGCTTGTTCTTGTGCTGCAGCTCAGAGGCGATCACCGTGAAGGTCTCGTCGGGTGCGAAGGCGACGAAGTCGGCGTCGGTGCCCGCAGTGAGCGAGCCCTTGGCGGGCAGGTTCACGAGGCGCGAGGTGGAGCCGGACATCCATTCGACCACGCGGTCGAGACCGATGCCGAGTGCGCGTGCCGCCGACCAGACGGCCGGGAGGCTGACCTGGAGGCCGGAGATTCCGCCCCAGGCGAGGCCGAAGTCGCCGCCGTGGCCGAGTTTGAGCTCACGGGTACTGGGCGAGTGGTCTGAGGCGATGAGGTCGATGTCGCCGTAGAGCAGGGCCTGCCACAGCAGCTCGCGGTTGGCCTCGTCGCGGATGGGCGGGCAGCACTTGTACTGAGTCGCGCCGTCGGGGATGCCTTCGGCGGCGAAGCTGAGGTAGTGCGGGCAGGTCTCGACGGTGAGGCGCAGCCCCTCTGCCCTGGCGGCGCGGATGATCGGCAGGGCGGCCGCGGAGGAGAGGTGCAGGATGTGCGCCCGGGCGCCGGTGACGCGCAGCCCGTCGATGACGTGCTCGATGGCCGACTTCTCGGCCGAGCCGGGGCGGCTGGCGACGAAGTCTTCGTAACCGACACCACCCGCGTTCTCGTGCGCGGCGAGAACGGTGGGGTCTTCGGCGTGCACGATGAGCAGGCCATCGAACCGGGCTACTTCGGCGAGGGCCTCGTGCAGCTGCTCGGTGCTGAGATGGGGGAACTCGTCGACGCCGGACGGGGAGAGGAACGACTTGAAGCCGAAGACACCCGCCTCGTGCACCGGTTCGAGGTGACCGAGGCTGGCCGGGATGGCACCGCCCCAGAACCCGACATCGACGCTGGCCTGGCGGGCGGCGGCCTGGCGTTTCAGGGCGAGTGCCTCGGGTGTGGTGGTGGGCGGGATGCTGTTCAGCGGCATATCGATGATGGTGGTCACGCCTCCCGCGGCGGCCGCGAGGGTGGCGCTGGCGAAACCCTCCCAGTCGGTGCGGCCCGGTTCGTTGACGTGGACGTGCGTGTCGACGATGCCGGGGATGAGCACCTGGGTGGGTGGGAGGGTGATGTCGCGCGCGGCGCTGAAGGGGGCATCCACCTCGCCGACGGCGACGATGAGGCCGCTGGTGACGGCCAGGGCGGCCGGGCGGAAGGCACCGTCGATGTAGGCGCTCGAACTGCGAACGACGAGGTCGTAGGGGTCAGTCACTCGTTCCTCCGGGGGGTGTGTCTGCGAAGCGGCGGGGCGTGTTCAGCCTAACTTCGTCGGTTCGGCGGCAGCCGGCGGTCGTGAAACGTCGCCGACACACGGCGGCGGTAGGGTGTGGGCCAGCCGAAGCTGACGGCGGAGAATGGCGGTGCACCAGGTGATCGATCAGGCGTTCTCGTGCCCGAAGCACATGACGTTCGGGCCGTGCGGCGGGGTGAAGTTCGACGGCACGTGCGAGGTGGCAGAGGAGCGGTGCGTGTTCGTCGACTCCGCCACGGTGCGGTGGGGTGGGGCACCCGGCGGGGCCGAGCGGCAGTGGCGTGGCGAGGTGGATGGCAGGCTGCCGCAGGGGGCGCACGGCGGAGTCGCCGAGCGGCTGGCTCCGGAGGCTCAGGGCGGAGTCGCCGAGCGGCTGGCGCAGACGATGCGCGAACGGCAGATCGTGGTGGGCGACTTCGCCGCGCGGGCGGTCGACGTCGCGTCGGCTGAAGAGTGCGCGGGCATCATGCGCGGCTCGGTCGACGCCGCGTTGTCGGGCGACTCCGGGGCCGCGCGGGTGCAGTTCGCACCCACCTTTCGCGCCGAGCTGATTCAGGATGCCGGACTGGCAGCGTTCATCGGACTGAACTGCCGCGACCGCAACCGGGTGGCCATCGAGGGTGAACTCGCGGGCCTGGCGGCGGTCGGAGCATCCGCGGTGCACTGCGTCACCGGCGACCACACGCTCACCGGGCAGCGACCGGATGCCCTGCCGGTGTTCGACCTCGACTCGACTCGTGTGGCGGCGCGTGCTGCCGCCGCGGGGCTGCTGGTCTCGGTCGGCGAGGCGCCGGCGACTCCTCCAGTCGAGCGCAGGGCTGAGCGCCTGGTGGAGAAGCAGCGCGCCGGAGCCCGCATCGCCTTCGTCAATCACTGCGGCGGTGCTCACCCGGTGGCGCGGTTCATCGCCGAGGTTCGCCGGCTCGAGCAGCAGGAGGCGCTCGGCGGGCTCGGCTTCATCGCCTGCGTTCCCATGGTGGTCGATCGGGGCAGCGCAGAGCTGCTGGCTTCGTTCACGACACTGGTGCTGCCGCCCGGGTACCTCGAGCGTATTCTCGGTGCGCGCGACGTCTACGCCGAGGGTGTCGCTGCGGCGGTGGAGCTGAGCGACGAGCTGCTGGCGCAGGGCGGAGTGGTCGGTGTGAATCTGTCGGGTGGCCCGGCGGCCGGCGGCGAGGCCGCGTTCGCCGAGGCCACCGCGCGCGTGGCGTCGCGGGTGAGCCTGCGCCGCTTCGGTGCCGATCATCGGGTGCCGCCGAAGTAGGGCTGGGCGAGCACGAAGTCGAGGGCGGCGGCCGAGCTCTGTTCGGGGGTGGGCAGGTCGGGCACGTCGACCTCGATGATCGACCAGCCGTCGAACGAGTCGCCGAGGGCGGCGAAGACGGCCGTGACGTCGAGGTCGCCGCGGCCGGGCTCGGTCCAGACGCGGTGCTGGGTGGTGGAGTCGGCGTAGTCGGCGGCCGCCGCGCGTGCTGAGGCGGCACCGGCGAGGCGGGCATCCTTCAGGTGCAGGGCGGCCACCCGCCCGGCGTAGTCGCCGACGAGCGACGCGACGTCGGCGCCCGCCCAGAGCAGGTGCCCGAGATCGGGGCCGAACGCGAGGGTGCTGCCCGCCGTGGCGTCGAGCACGTGGCGGATCTCGGCCTCGGTCTCGATGAACGAGCTCACGTGTGGATGCAGGGCGGCGGTGACGCCGGCGGCAGAGAAGATCTCGGCGGCGAGCACGAGGCCGGCGGCGATGCGGTCGAGCCGATCGGCATCGGCGTCGAACCCGACCGCCGGGTGCGCCAACCGCGGGTCGGTGAGGTCGGCAGCGATGAAGATGGTGTCGAGGCCGAGCGTGACGTGGAACTCGGCGAGCTGCCGGGCGGCCTCGATGACCGCGGCGGTGTCGGCGTTCGCGGTGAAGTCGGCGCCGAAGTAGCCGGGCGCCGGAGCGAAGTCGCGCGCGGCGAGCAGCTGCAGATACTCGGCGGTGGAGGCGTCTTCGAGCGGTGCGACGCTGACCGCCCGGTAGCCGAGCGGGCCGAGGGCGCGCAGGGCGGTGTCGAGGGCGCCACGGGTGAAGTGGAAGCCCGTGTGCTGGTCGAGCAGCCAGGGCAGGGGGTTGATCGCCACGCGGGAGCGGCGCGTGGCGGCGGGGTCGGGCATCCGGTCGCCCGTCAGGTTGCCCATCGGGTCGCTCATCCCGGCAGCGTCGACGTGTGCCAGTCGCCGTCGACGAGGGTGTATTCGGTGCGTCTGCTGGCGGTGTCGGGATGCCCGTGCCAGAGCGTCACGCGGGTGGGCGCGATGCGGATGCCCGCCCAGGTGGCGGGCGGTGTGAGCGTGCCGTAGGGATGCGCGGCCTCGAACTCGGCCCACCGACGAGCGCCCTCTGCGGGGTCGAGTCGGGCGAACTCGGCATCGTTCAGCCACGCCAGCACCTGGAGGTAGTACGAGCGGCGCTGGTACGCCGTGGTCGCCTCCTCGGCGCTCGCTGATTCGGTGTCGCCCACCACGACGAGCTGGCGACGGAGCTCGGGCCACGCGATCGCGAACGAGGCCCGGGGCGCGGCGCGCAGTTCGGTGAGCTTGCGGGAGCGGGCATCCGTGTGGAAGAAGAAGCCCTGCTCATCGAAATCGCTCAGCAGAACATGGCGCGTGTCGGGATACCCGTCGGGGGCGACCGTGGAGAGAGCGATCAGGGGGCGCGCCGGGTCGCCGTCGGCGGGCAGCCAGCTGCGCACCTCGTCGAACCAGGGCGGGGTTGTCATCGGACGACGCCGATGCGGGCGGCGGGGCGAGGGCCCGGCATCACGTGACCTTTCCGGCGCCCGCAACCGGGGCCGTGCCGGCGGCGGGCAGCTTGCCCGGGTTGAGCAGCCCCTCGGGGTCGGTGTCGACGGCCAGACTGCGGGTGCGCTCGACCTCGTGATCGACCTCCCAGTGGTGCGGGTTGTGCGATCCGACGCCCAGCGCGGCGAGGGCGTCGAAGCCGGCGTAGACCTGCTCTCTGCTCTCGTAGATGCCCGCGAGCATTCCGATCGGGCGGCCGTGCTGGGCCTCGATGTGCAGCATGCCGCCGTTGTACACCGCGTGCACCTCGTCGATGCGCTCGACCAGGGCGTCGCCGGCGACCTCGACGTGGAAGTACTTGCCCGGGTCGCTCTTCTGCAGCCACTCGATGGGGTGGTTGTACGAGAGCATGCTGATCTTCATCGAGGCCTGCGGGCCCTCGCGCACGTCTTCGATGCGCCCGCCGGCCGCGAAGATCAGGGCGCTCGCCGCCTCGACGGTCGCGTCGTCGAGAATCGCGCGCAGACTGGCGCGGTCTTTCGGGATGGCCGGGTCGTCGGGCAGCGCATTGGCGAGCACCGGCAGGTCGGCCGAGACGAGGCGCGGGGTGGGTTCGAGCGCGCCGATCTCGCGGATGACGCTGAGGGCGGCGTCGAAGGTGTCGAAGCTGGCGTACAGTCCACGCCAGCTCTGCAACGGTTCGAGCATGAGGGTGGCCCGGGCGATGATGCCGAGGGTGCCGTAGGTGTGCACGTAGGGTGCTGCGGCGTCGCCTTCGACGTGGATGAGCTGGGCATCCGGAACCGCGTGCACCACGTCGAGCGCCAGCACGAACCCGGTGTGATTCGAACCGTGCTTGATCGAGCCGGTTCCGCCCGAGCCGCCGGAGAGGAAGCCGCCGATGGTCGACTGCGCAGTGGAGGGGTACATCAGGATCTGCTGGCCCGCGGCGTTCGCCGCCTGCTCGATCATGACCATGGGCGTGCCGGCTTCGACCGTGATGAAGCCGTCGCCGACCTCGACGATTCCCCGTGACTTCGACATGTCGAGCACAAGCCCACCCCGCATCGGGATGCCCTGGCCGTAGTTGCCCGTGCCCTTGCCGCGTGGCGTGATCGGCACGTGGTGGCGCACGGCGGCGCCGATGGTCGCGGCGATCTGCTCGGCGCTGGTGGGAAAGGCGACGAGGTCGGCGAGGCCGAGCGGCAGCTGCTCAGAGAGGATGGGTGAGAGGTAGGCGCCGTCGAGTGACGCCTTCTCGCGGGCGCGCTGCTCGATGGTGACCGCCCTGTCGCCGAGCAGGTCACGGAGTTCGGCGATGAGGCCGTCGATGTCGGTCGTGTGGTCGGTCATGCGGTGGTCCTTCGAGATGAGGCGGGATACGAGATGAGAAAGAGGTCTGGGTGGGTCAGCTCACGCTGAAGCCGACGCGCTTCTGCACCGGCGCCGGCGAGAACACGGCGATCTCGCCCAGTGCAGCGGCGGCCTGGGCGACGTTCGCCTCGAAGTGCGCCTTGCCGAACTCGGCGGTCGCCTCGGTGGGATCGCCGATCACCCCGCTGGCGGCGAAGTCGTTGCTCACCCAGCCGAAGCTGACCGGCTTGCCGAACCCGACGTACTGGTAGTCGAGGAGGTGCTCGGGCACGCTGCGCACCGCGAGGCTCATGTCGACGAGCTCGGGCTGCAGGTGCAGCACCACGCTCGTCTCGATGTGGCCGCCGTGGATGCCCAGGCCGAACTCGTTCTCGCTCGACTTCGCGCCGCCGTTGGCGGGCATGCCGCCGCCGATCAGAAAGGTCTGCAGGCCGAACCGGCGACGCAGTTCGCGGCAGGCCACCTGCAGCAGGGCGACGTTGCCGCCGTGACCGTTGTAGAACACCAACCGGGTGCACGGCGTCTGGGCGATCGATTCGCCGATCTCGACGATCGTCTGCATCAGCGTCTCCCAGCTGAGCCAGACCGTGCCGGGAGCCCAGTGGTGTTCGTCGGATTTCGTGTACGCGAGGCCCGGCAGCAGCCAGGCGTTCACGCCCGCAGCGGCGGCCAGGTCGACGGCGGCCGCGGCCGACTCCTCGGCGATGAGAAAGTCGGTCGACAGCGGAAGGTGCGGGCCGTGATGCTCGATCGCGCCGGTCGGCAGCACGACGACCGAGTCGTGGCGCAGGGCTTCGACAGCGGCGAGGCTGGAGAGTTCGACGAGCTTGCGAGACATGTGGTGGTTCCTAGCATCGGGGTGAGTGGGAGGGACGCGGCGCCGGTCAGTGCATGATCATGCCGCCGGTGACGTTGATGGCCTGCCCGGTGAGGTAGTCGGCGTCGTCGGAGGCGAGAAACATCGCCACACCCGCCACGTCTTCGGGTTGGGCGAGCCGGCCGAGCGGTGAGTAGCTGCTCCACTCGGCGACGTCGGCGTCGGTGCGGGTGCCGGCGCCCATCTCGGTGAGCACGTAGCCCGGGCAGATGCAGTTGGCGGTGATCGCCCTGGCGCCGAGTTCGAGGGCGGTGACCCGGGTCAGGGCGATGACGGCGGCCTTCGAGGCGGCGTAGTGGCCCTGGCCCGCTCCGCCGGTCTTGCCACCCATGCTCGCCATGTTGATGATCTTGCCGGGGCGGTCGGCCCCGATCATCCACCTCGCCGCCACCTGTGTGGTGACGAGCATCGAGCGCGTGTTCACGGTGAACATCGCATCCCAGTCGGCCACGGTGATGTCGAGCAGCGGGGCGAAGCGCAGGATGCCCGCATTGTTCACGAGCACATCGACCCCGCCGAGCGTGTCGATGGCGGCGCCCACCGCCTGACGCGTGTCGTGCTCGTCAGAGAGATCGACGTGCTGGAACCCGGCGCCGATGGCGTCGGCGGTCGCTCGCCCGACATCGTCGAGCAGGTCGAGAATGACGACGCCGGCGCCCTCGGCCGCCGCGCGGGCGGCGATGGAGGCGCCGATGCCACGAGCCCCGCCGGTGACGATGATGCGTTTCGAGGCGAGACGCTCGCTCGTCACCGGCAGGTTCGTGTTCATTGGTGCGGGTGCCCTACTTCATGCCGATTGACGTGTCGATGAACTGGTTGGTGAAGATGTCGGCCGCTGTCAGGCCCGACTTCACCGCCTTGCCACCGGCTGCGTAGATCGGTGTGTCGATATCGATGATCTTCTGCACCCGCGCCGTGTCCATGTCGCCCAGCGTGGTGTTGTCGCCGTTGCCGACGAGGGCCTTGTCGGTCATGGTCTTGACCGAGTAGTCGGCCATGCCCTGCGAGTAGACCCAGCCGGTGTTGAACTGGGTCACCAGGTCGAGGATCATCGTGTTGACCGGCGCCGGGTTGGCGAAGTAGTCGACTTCGGCCTGCTGCATGATCGGAACCAGCTTCGAGAGGCAGCCCGACAGCGTCGAGACGTCAGCGGTGCGAACCGACACGGCCGAGGCGTAGACCGGGTAGCCGGCGTCGCCCAGCGTCTGGTAGTTCACGGCCTTGCCCCACGCCGGCACCTCGTACTGGTACTGGTACGGCTCGGCGCTCGCGAAGCCCTGCTGGCCCGAGGCGCCCTGGTCGGCGACGAAGTTGGCGGGGGTGCCGTCGTAGCTGCCGTCGACCTGGCTGGTGCTGAGGATGCCCGAGCTCGTCAGGTAGTCCATGTAGGCCGAACCGCCGAAGTAGCGAACGACCTTGCCGGGCTGGAGGGCCTTGCCGAGGTCGGCGATGGTCTTGACATCGGGGTAGGTCGCCGGATCCCACATGATCATCAGCGGCGTCTTGTCGAGCGGCGCGAAGACGGCGGTGGTCGGCTGGTCGGCCGAGAGCTGCACGGCCTCGTCGGTGGTCACGTAGCCGAGCGTGATGCTGGTGTCGGCGTACATCTGGCTGGTCACGGTCTGGAAGCCGATGGCCGGGCCGCCCGAGCGGATCTCGAGGTTGACGCCGGTGGGCTGGCCGTCGGCGTAGAGCGCGCCCGAGACCGACTTCTTGTTCGCGTCGACCGTGGGGTTCGGGCCGAGCATCTGGTACAGGTGGCCGTGTTCGGCTTCGGGGTTCCAGTCGGTCTGGATGACGACGGTGGCCGGGCAGCCGGCGGCGGCGAGGTCGATTCCGCCGGCGCCCGCGGAGGCCGCGGGGGTACTGGTCGATGAGCCTGAGCTGCAGGCGGCGAGGGCCACCATGCTGATGGCCGCGAGGCCGCTGGCGAACGCGACCCTTCGTGAACGTTTGTGCATTACTTCTCCATTCGGGATGTGAGCAGGTGCTGAGGTGCTGAGGTGCTGAGGTGCTGTTGGTGCCGTGGTGCCGTGGTGCCGTGGTGCGGGGTGGAACAACTGTGGGCCGGCGTGGTGCGCGCGCGCCGGGCGGTGAGCGGGTAGGTGGGTGTGCCGAGTGCGCTGCCGGTCTAGGTGAAGTCGTACCACTTGCCGACGACGCGGCGACCGAGCAGGCCGAACAGCCAGAACACGACGACACCGAACAGCGCGGCAGTGATGATCGTGGCGAACAGCTGCTCACCCTGCAGGCGCGAGCTGTAGTTGCTGATCAGGATGCCGAGGCCGGGCGTGCCGCGCCGGAAGAACTGGTCGCCGACGATCGCACCGACGACGGCCAGCCCCGCCGAGATGCGCATGCCGGCGAAGATGGCGGGCAGGGCAGCGGGAAGCGAGAGCTTGCCGAGGGTGGTCCAGCGGCTGGCGCCCTGCAGCTTGAACAGTTCTTTGTGCCCCTTGTCGACCGACTGCAGGCCGAACAGTGTGTTGTTCACCATCGGGAACAGGGCGATCATGACGCAGACCAGCACCCGCGACTGGAATTCGTAGCCGAACCAGAAGCCGATCAGCGGCACCAGGGCGAGAATCGGGATGCACTGCAGAATCACCGCGTAGGGGAAGAGCGAGCGCTCCACCCACTTCGCCTGTGACATGGCGATGGCCCAGATCACGCCGATGACGATCGCGATCACGAGGCCGAGCATCGACACGATGATGGTCTGGTAGAGCGCCACCCAGAGGGCGTTGAACGACAGCGGGTCGAGAAAACCCTTGATCAGAATGTCTTGGGGCGGCGGCAGCAGGAAGCGCAGGTGCGGGTCGAGCACGAGGTAGCTGATCAGGTACCAGACGCCCACGATGCCGAGGAAGACGAGCAGCGGCGGCACCCAGGTCGAGACACGGCTCTTCTTCTTCGCCGTGGCGGTCGTGGTGAGCGTGGCCGGCAGCTCGGGGGTGGGGTGCGCCTCGACGTTGTCGACGCCGTCGCCCACGGTGGTTTCGTTCGAGATGGTGGTCATGACTGGCCGTGTCCCTTCCGCAGGGCGTGCGAGACTTCGCCGACGAGCGCGGCGTATTCGGGCGTGAACCTGATGTCGGGGTCACGCGGCTGGGGGAAGGGAACGTCGAAGGTCTCGACGATCTTTCCCGGTCGACCTGACATCACGACCACCTTGGTCGACATGTACACCGCCTCGGAGACCGAGTGCGTGATGAACAGGCCGGCGAACTGCTTGGCGTTGAACAGCCTGATCAGTTCGTCGTTGAGACGCTCGCGGGTGATCTCGTCGAGCGCCCCGAACGGCTCGTCGAACAGGAACAGTTCGGGGTCGAGGGTCAGCGACCGGGCGAGGGATGCCCGCATCTTCATGCCGCCCGACAGGGCCTTGGGCAGGTGCTTCTCGAACCCGCCGAGCCCGACGAGGTCGATCGCCTCTTTGGCCTTGGCGGCCCTGTCTCTCTTGGTCTCGCCGTGCAGTTCGGCCAGCAGCTCGACGTTCGCCGTGACGTTGCGCCACGGCAGCAGCGTCGCATCCTGGAACACGTAGCCGATGCGGTCGGTGCCGAGCTTCGTGGTGCCGTTCGACGCCGTCTCGAGCCCCGACGCGATGCGCAGCAGGGTGCTCTTGCCGCAGCCCGAGGGGCCGACGACGGTGACGAACTCGCCGCGCTTCACGACGAGGTCGACACCCTGCAGCGCGATCGTGCCATCGGGAAAGGTCATCTCGACGTTGGTGAAGTCGAGAAGTGTGTCGGTCGATGTGGCCTGCGGTGCTGATGGTGCGGGTGCTGTGACAGTCATGACAGCATCACCTCGTTTTCATGATGAGACGGTTGGTGCAGGGGTGTGGGGTCGGCGACGTCGTACGTCACCGTGCTCTGGGCGACCAGGGCGCCGGCGTGGATGACGTACCGGTCGGCCGAGGCATTGGCGATCACGTCGGAGAGCGAAGAGCCACGCACCGCGAGCAGTTCTGCGACCGCCCCGACGGCGACGCCCGCCCGGGGCAGGGCGAGCACCTCGCGGGCGCCGTCGCTCACCGCGGTGTAGGCCTCGTCGAGGGTGAGGTGACCGGCGGTGACCAGCAGTGAGGCTGTCTCGAGGGCGTCGCTGCGGCCCACCGGGTTGAAGGGGTCGCGCACATTGTCGGCTCCGGCGGCGAAGCGGATGTTCGCGTCGAGTACGGCGCGCACAGCGGTCAGTCCGCGAGGAGTGGAGACCGGATGCTCCCACCCCTGCAGGTACAGATTGGTGATGGGCAGGCTGATGATGCCCACGTCTGCCAGCTTCACCTCATCGAGAACCTCGGCGAGCTCGTCTGCCTCGAGGGTTCCGAGCCGCACGCAGTGGCCCGCGCTGCGGTTGCGGTCGGCGGGCCAGTCGCGCACCGAGAGCGCGAGTTCGCCGAGGGTCAGCGGGCCGCCGAGGCCCTCGTCGGTGTGGATGTCGACTCCGACGCCCCGGCGCTCGGCGATGCGCAGCAGCCGCTGCAGGTCGGCGCTCGGGTCGGGGGAGAGGTGCGGGGCGCCGCCGACGAGATCGACGCCGAGGTCGATGGCCGCCTCGATGTCGGCGTCGGGAGCGTCGGAGCTGGCGAGTGCGACCAGTTCGATGTCGAGGAGGCCCCGCAGTTCATCCCGAACCTGGAGCAGGGCTCGCACCCCGCGAAGCGGTTCGTCGCCGAGCAGGATGTCGACGTGGCTGCGCACGGCGGTCGTGCCCTGCCGCAGCATCAGCAGGGCGGCGGCGCGGGCGCGCTCGGCGATGCTCTCGGTTGTCATGGTCTGCGCGTACTCGCGCCAGGCGAGGATGGCCGAGACGAGGTCGCCCATCGGAGGCTCGATGACGTCGAACGAGAGCGCCTTGTCGAGGTGGGCATGCGGCTCGGCCGGGGCGGTCAGCAGCACGTAGCCGGTGAGGTCGAGGGTGGCGCCCGAGCCGAACGCGAGGGTGCCGGCGGGTGCCACGGCGGCGACGATGCCGCCGTCGAGGAGAACATCGCAGGTGCTGCCGTCGGGCAGCGTCGCGTTCTGCAGCAGGCCGAGCGGCAGGGGGAGGTGACTCATCGTGCTCGCACCTCCTGCGCAGGTTAGACATGATCGGTCGGCGATCATCTCGACGTTGGGAGACCGTGCTGAAATGTTGATGTGCTCAACATGTGAAAATCTACGTTCGGTGCGTTTCGGTCGTGTAACACGAAGATTTCGTCGTGTTAACCCTCAGGTTCGGCGATTGCAGCCTGTGTAGGTTTGGCGATTACTGTCTGACGTGGGCGCTGAATCCGACCAGCACCGAACCGACCAGCACCGAACCGACCAGCACCGAACCGACCAGCACCGAGAGGGGGGCAGATGCCCGGCACCACGACGCAGGCGCTCGACCCGCAGACGCTGCAGCTCGGCGCAGCCATTCGGGCCGCCCGGCTCTCGAAGTCGTTGACGCTGGTGGAACTCGCCCGGCTGTCGAACCTGTCGCACCCGTTTCTCTCGCAGCTCGAACGCGGGCACGCCCGGCCGAGCATGGCGTCGCTCGAGCGCATCGCGCGGGCACTCGAGACCAGCCAGCTCGAGCTGCTCGCCGGGGCGGCCGAGCAACCGGTGGCGGGGTCGTGGGCGAACGACGATGCGCTGGTGCTCGAGGATGGCGTCGCGGCAGCTGCTGCGTCTGCGTCTGCCGCTGCCGCTACCGCTGCCGGCGCCTCGGCCGACGCCAGGCCCGGGGGTGCGACGCCGACGACGATGGCGCCCGGGGCTGCGACGCCGACGACGATGGCGACGGGGGCTGCGACGCTCGTGCGGCGCTCGGAGGGCATCCGCGGGCCGTACGCCGAGGGCGAGGGGCGCGTTCTCGTCGACGGGCGCGCCAGGTTTCAGCCGATGGAGTTCTGCGGGGCGAACCTCGAGTTCGGCGACTTCTACCGGCACGCCGAAGACGAGTTCATCACCGTCGTCGAGGGCGAGATCGTGGTCGACCTCGAGGCCGCCGGCCTCAACGCGCTGACCCGCGGCGACTCGCTGTACTTCGTCGGCGGAACGCCGCACCGCTGGCGCTCGGCGTTCGGCGAGCCGTACCGGCTGCTGATCGTGAAGCAGCGGTTCGTCGCCGCAGAAAACGGCCAGCCGGCCCGCGTCACGCTGTGGAGCAAGGCGGCCACCGCCGCGACCTTCGCCCCGGCCCCGGCGTTCGAGGTGGTTGCCGCCGCGGCGGCCGCCGCACCGCGGGGTGTCGGCCTGACAGAGACGAGAGCGTCGTGAGCGCGCATCCACTGCCCCAGTTCGAAACGGTGGTGACCGACGTCACGCCCGTCGCCGACGACATCGTGGTGCTCACGCTTGCCCGGCCCGATGGCGCCGACCTGCCGGTGTGGCAGCCCGGGGCGCACATCGACCTGGTGCTGCAGCCCGGGCTCGAACGGCAGTACTCGCTGTGCTCCGACCCGGCCGACCGATCGTCATGGTGCGTCGCCGTGCTGCGCGAACCGGGCGGCCGCGGCGGGTCGGAGTTCGTGCACACCTCGGTCGCGGTGGGGTCGGAGCTGACGGTGCGGGGCCCCCTGAACCACTTCGCATTCCAGAGCGCGCCCGCGTATCTCTTCGTGGCGGGCGGCATCGGTATCACTCCGCTGCTGCCGATGATCTCGGCAGCCGAGGCAGCGGAGGCCGAGTGGTCGCTGGTGTATGCCGGGCGGTCACACGGGTCGATGGCCTTTGCGGCAGAGTTGGTGCAGCGCTACCCCGGCCGCGTGACGCTGTTCGCGAGCGAGGCCGGCGAGCGGTTCGCGCTCGACGAACTCTTCGCCGAGGTGACCGCGACGTCTGCCCCGGGGACACAGGCGACGCAGGTGTACTGCTGCGGGCCGGGCCGGCTGCTGGATGCCGCACTCGGGCTCACGGCCGCGCTGCCGTTCGGCGCGCTGCACGTCGAGCGCTTCGAGGCGAAGGCCAGCGGCGAGCCGGTGTTCGCCGACGCCTTCGAGGTAGAGCTGATGCTCACCGGGGTGACGGTCACGGTGCCTCCCGAGCGTTCGATTCTCGAGGTGGCCGACGAGGCGGGGGCGCTCGTGGCGTTCTCGTGCCGTGAGGGCACCTGCGGCACGTGCGAGACGCCGGTGATCGAGGGGGCCATCGACCACCGCGACTCGGTGCTGACGCCGGGTGAGCAGGAGGCCGGCGACACGATGATGATCTGCGTGTCGCGCGCGGCCGGGCCGCGGCTCGTGCTCGAACTCTGACGCCGCAGCGCTGCAGAGTGGGTGGGTCGCCGTGCGGGCGGGTCTGCGGGCCGGTCTGAGGGTCGGCCTGCCGGCCGGCGCTGCCGGTCTGACCGGCTCCGCTCGTGCGGGCCGGGTCGGTCAGAGCCGGCGACGGCGGCGGGCGGCGAGCAGGTCGTCGAGGTCGGTGGCGACGGTGCGTTCGTCTGCGCCGACGAGGTGGTAGTCGCGCACGACCACGCGGCCGGCCACGACGACGTGTCGCGGGCGGCGGCCCGGCGCGGCCCAGAGCAGGCCGGCCACGGGGTCGGCGACGCCGGCGTCGGCGACGCCCGACACGTCCCACACGCAGACATCGGCCGCGTCGCCGAGGGTGAGGGAGCCCAGCTCGGGCCGGCCGAGGCCGAGGGCCGAGCCCTTCGTGGCTATTCCGAGCACCTCCCGCGCCGCGAGGGGTGGCCCGACCAGCGGGGCCACCTGCATGGCCAGCCGAGCATCCGCCAGCAGGTGACCGGCATCGTTGCTGCCGCCGCCGCTCGTGCCGAGACCGACGACGACTCCGGCGGAGCGCAGCGCGGCCACGGGAGCCATGCCCCAGCCCATGGGCAGGTCGCAGCCGGGGGCGTGGGTGGCGGTGACGGCGGTCGCGGCGAGCCGCGTGATCTCGTCGGGTGTCAGGTCGCAGAGGTGCGCAAGGGTGACGTCGGGGCCCAGCCAGCCCCAGTCGTCGAGCAGATCGATGGGCCGGCGGCCGTACTTCTCGAGAGCGATGACCACGTCGACCTGCTCGTTCGCCTGTGTGCGTCGGCGCAGGCCGTGCCGCTCGGCCACGTCGCCCAGCAGCGCGAATGTCTCGGGGCTGTCGCTGTGCACGCCGGCGGGGCCCACGGCGACCTGGAGCATTCCGTCGGCGCGGATGCCGTGTGCCGCCGCAGGCACCAGGGCGGACACGATCGCCTCGGCCGAGGCCGCCGCGGCCTGGGCGTCATCGCGCGCCGAGCCGCGCACCACGACGAGCCGGGCGCCGAGATCGGCGGCCGCCGTCGCGGTAGCCGTGGCGATGTCGACCGTCTCGGCTGTGCCGTAGCCGGTCGGCCAGTTCAGGTGGTGGTCGGCGACGGTCGTGACACCGCTCAGCAGCGCCTCGGCCAGGCCGGCGCGGGCAGCGGCGTACTCGAGTTCTGCGTCTATGCCGATGCGGGCATACTCCGCCGCCATGGTGGGCAGCCAGGTCGCCATCGCGACGCCACGGGTGCCGGGAAGGGTGCGGAACGCGGTCTGCAGCAGGTGGTGGTGGGCGTTGACGAGACCCGGGGTGACCACGCACCCGGTGGCGTCGAGCACCTCGATGCGGGCGGCGGAGTCGGTGCGGGCATCCGGCTCGACCACCACGCCGTCGTCGAGAAAAAGCTCTGCGGAGGTTTCTGTGGTTTCATCGATGAACGTGGTGACGGCGTTGCGGATGGTCAGCATGAAAGAGTTCTAACACTGTTTTGTGTCAGGCTCGTGTCAGATGGGCGGCTCGAACGGGTGCGCCGAGCGGGGAGGAGAACCGGATGCTCGAACTGGCTGGTGCCGTTCTGCCGCTGCTCGACGCCGGGCACACCCTCGCCGTCGCGACGGTCACGCGCATCAACGGCAGCGCCCCGCGCACCCTCGGCACCGCAATGGCGCTCGCCGACACCGGCGCGGTGATCGGCAGCATCTCGGGCGGCTGCGTCGAGGGTGCTGTCTACGAGGCGTGCCGCGAGGTGCTGCAGACCGGCGAGGCCGCGCTGCACGAGTTCGGCTACTCCGACGACGACGCGTTCGCGGTGGGGCTCGCCTGCGGTGGGCGCATCGAGGTGGTCGTGCAGCGCATCGAGCCCGGTGCGGGGTGGTCAGGCAGCGCACTGCGCGCCGAGTTCGTCGCAGCCGCAAGCAGGCAGCCCGCCGGTCTGGCGCTGGTGGTCGGCGGTTCGGCGTTCGGCAGCATCCTGGTGGCCGGTTACGTCGAGCAGCCGAGGCCCTCGAGCCCCCTCGGTGCGCGCGACGAGCGGCGGCTGCAGGCAGAACTCGCGACGCGCATCTCGGCCGGCCGCGGCGGCCTTGCCGTCGTCGACTGCGAGACAGGGTTCGTCGAAGCACTGTTCGTGGTGGCCGCGTCGGCCCCGCGCATGATCATCTTCGGCGCGGTCGACTTCTCGGCGGCGCTGGCCGACGCGTCGGTGCTGCTCGGTTACCGCGTGACGATCTGCGACGCCCGGCCGGTGTTCGCAACCGCCGACCGCTTTCCGTCAGCAGACGAGGTGGTGGTCGAGTGGCCGTCTGCCTACCTCGCGCGTACCGAGGTCGACGCCCGAACGGTGGTGTGCGTACTCACCCACGACGACAAGTTCGACATTCCGCTGCTCGAGGTGGCACTCGGCCTGCCGATCGCCTACGTAGGGGCGATGGGGTCGCGCCGCACCCATGAACGACGGCTCGAGGCGCTGCGCGAGGCAGTCGATGCCGGGGTGCTCGAGCGCCTGCACTCACCCATCGGCCTCGACCTCGGCGCGAGCACCCCCGAAGAGACCGCGGTGTCGATACTGGCCGAAGTGCTAGCGGTGCGCAACGCGGCATCCGGCGGTCTTCTGCGCCACACGAGCGGCCCCATACACCGGGCGGCGGCCGTTCATGCCGACGAAGGCATATAGAGCGACTCAGTCGGCGGGCAGTGCCGGGGCGTCGAGCGGCTCGAGGTCTGCGCCCTGCAGCAGGCGCCAGACGCGGTCGCGAGACAGCGGCAGCTCGTAGGGGCGAACACCGACCGCGTCGCGGATTGCGTTCGCGAGGGCGGGGGCGACCGGGTTGAACGGCGACTCGCTCATCGACTTGGCGCCGTAGGGGCCGAGTTCGTCGGCCGTCTCGGCGAAGAAGATCTCGGTCGGCGGAACGTCTGCCATCTGCGGCAGGTGGTAGCTGCGCAGCACTCCGGTGGTCACGATGCCGTTCTCGACGATGGTCTCTTCGTACATCGAGGTTCCGATGCCCTGGGCGACACCGCCCTCGATCTGGCCGCGGCACTGCTCGGGGTTCATGACGTAGCCGGCGTCGGCGGACTGCACCGACTGCAGGATGCGCACCTCGCCGGTGGCGCTGTTGACCGCCACGCGGAAGGCGTGCACGTTGAAGGCGATCGATCGGTGGTCGCCGGCGTGGGTTCCGACGGCGGTGATGCCGCCGGCCACGGGTGCCGCCGCGGCGACGCCTTCGGTGATGGTGACGAGGGTGGGTGCGCCGATTCCGTCGCCTGCCGCCGTATCGGCGTCGGCCACGGCCGAGTCGGCTGCTGCCGAGCCGGCCGCTGCTGAGCCGGCTGCCGCTGAGCCGGCTGCCGCCGAGCCGGCTGCCGCCGAGCCGGCCGCTGCGATCTCGGTGAGAGGGATGAAACGGTCACCTGCCCGCAGTCCGGCCGGCTCGAGCATCCACTCGGCCGACAGGATGCCCGTGAGCGACTCAGCCGCCCCCCTCAACTTCAGGGCGAGCGCCGTCGCGGCCGCCAGCACCGCGCGCCCGGCCACGACCGTGCCGGCCGACCCGAAGGCCCCCGTATCGTAGGGCACCGCATCGGTGTCGGACTGGCGGATGCGCAACAGCTCGGGCACCGTGCCGAGCGCCTCGGCGGCGATCTGCGAGTGCACCGTGGTGGTGCCGTTGCCGAACTCGGCGGTGCCGAAGTTGAGGGCG
Source organism: Subtercola sp. YIM 133946 (assembly GCF_036553535.1). NCBI lineage: Bacteria > Bacillati > Actinomycetota > Actinomycetes > Micrococcales > Microbacteriaceae > Subtercola > Subtercola sp. YIM 133946. The sequence goes on along the minus strand of NZ_JAZHPE010000003.1, from coordinate 19,817 downwards.
TAGACGCCGTCGAGCCCCAGGGTGATGGAGGCTTCGGCGAAGTGTCCGCGCGGCGGGATGGTCGCGATCATCGCGGCCGCGACGCCCTCACCGACCGACCACTCTGGACCGGTGGGAGCGGCGACGCCGTTGCCCCGCTCGAGGGCGCCCTGGGCCAGATCGAGGCACTGGTCGAACCCGTAGCTGCCGGCGAACGACAGGTCGTCGCCCTCGACGTGGGTGACTACGAGGGGGTCGGCGGGCGTCACGGCGTTGAGGCGGCGCAGGTCGAACGGGTTCATGCCGAGGCGGTGGGCCAGCTCATCCATCGCCGATTCGACCGCGAAGATCACCTGGCCGAGGCCGTAGCCCCGAAACGCACCTGATGGAATGTTGTTCGTGTAGACGCACTCGGCGTTGACGCGCTTGTTCGGCGCGTTGTAGATGCTGATCGACTCGCCGCACGCATGGTACATGACGCCCGGGCCGTGGTTGCCGTAGGCGCCGGTGTCGCTGAGCACAGTGAGGTCGATCGCGGTGAGGCGGCCCTCGGCGGTGGCGCCCAGGGTGACCGTGGTGGTCATGGGGTGGCGACACGGCACGACCGTGAGCTCGTCGGTGCGGGTCATCTCGTACTGCACCGGCCGGCCCGTCTTCAGCACGGCGAGCGCCACGAGGTCTTCGGTCTGGATCTCCTGTTTGCCGCCGAAGCCGCCGCCGACGCGTGCGGTGTAGACCCTGATGCGGTCGATCGGCAACTCCAGGATGCGCGAGAGCTCCTTCTGCACGAGAAAGGGCACCTGCGAACTGGTGCGCAGCACGAGGCGGCCGTCGTCGTCGATCCAGCCGATGGTGCCGTGCGTCTCGAGCGCACTCGCCGAGATGCGTTGCGTCTGCCAGGTTCCGGTGACCGTGACGTTGGCGTTCGCCAGGCCGTCGGCAATGCTGCCGTACTCGCCGCGCATCTCGGCGACGAGGTTCGTCGCGGGGTCGGCGATGCGCGAGGCGGCCGCATCTTTGTCGGCGTGCAGCACCGGGATGCCCGGCGTGCGCGCCCGCGCCGGGTCGAAGTTGGCCGGCAGCACGTCGTACTGCACGTCGAGCAGGCGGCAGGCGGCCTCGGCGATGCCGATCGACTCGGCTACGACGAACGCCACACGCTGCCCGGCGAAACGCACGACGGTGTCGAGGATGAGGGTGTCGTCGGGGTCGTCGGTGCGGTTCTCGTGGCGGGCACTCGAGAAGAGGGTGTCGGGCACGTCGGCGTGGGTGAGCACGGCGACCACCCCGGGCAGGGCCCGGGCTGCGGCCGTGTCGATCGAGACGATGCGGGCGTGCGAGTGCGGGCTGCGCAGCACCGCGAGGTGCAGCATGCCGGGCACCGCGATGTCGAGCGTGTACGGCTCCTGCCCGCTGACGATGCGCGAGCCGGCCGGGGCCTTCTGCGAGCGGCCGACCGAACGGATGCCCGTGGTGGTCGGCAGGGGACGCTCGAGGATCGCGGTGCCGCCGTGCGGGCCGCCGGTTCCGCCCTGCGGGCCGCGGGTTCCGCCGTGCCCGTGCCCGTGCGTGTGCGGAGCGCCGCCGTCGGTGTCGTCGGTGCCGTCGGTGGGAAGCGTCGCCGAGACGACGTTGGCGATGCCGGCGATGGCGTCGCCGATCGCGCGGTACCCGGTGCACCGGCAGAGGTTTCCCTTGAGCATGCGCGGCAGGTCGCGCACCTCGCCCCCGGTGGCTCCGGAGGGAAGACCGGCGTCGGCATCCGCTTCGAGAGCAGACGCCGTGACGACCATGCCAGCGGTGCAGAATCCGCACTGGAACCCGGCCGCGTCGACGAAGTGCTGCTGCACCGGGCTGAGGTTCTCGGGGGTGCCGAGCCCCGCGACGGTGGTCACCTCGTGCCCGTCGGCTCGGTAGGCCGGGTACACGCAGGAGTGCACCGCGGTACCGTCGACCAGCACCGAGCAGGCGCCGCAGTCGCCGGTGTCGCAACCCTTCTTGACCTCGAAGTGCTCGTGGTCGCGTAGAAAGGTGCGCAGCACCTGGCCGGCGCGCGGGGTGGCCTCGAGCGAAGAGCCGTTCACGGTGAAGGTCATGCGAGCTCCTCGAGGATTTCGGCGGCGAGAACGGTACTGACGGTGCGCCGCCAGTCGGCCGCGCCGTGCGGGTCGGTGAACCACTGGTCGATCGCGAGAACGTCGTCGTGCAGCGTCTGCGCGTCGGGCGGGCCGGGGTAGCGCAGCTGCACGGGCCGTACCGTTCCGGCGCTGACCGTCAGTACGAAGGTGTCGTCGGCGCCGCGGCGGCCGAGCAGCACGAGCCCCGACCGTCCGAGTGGCGAGAGAGCGATCTTGCGCGAGGCCACCCGCGACTGCAGGGAGGCCAGCGGGATGGTCACGGAACGCAGCACATCGCCGGGGTTCAGCCGGTTCGTCTTGTTGCCGGTCACGAACTCGGCCACGGGCATCCGTTCGTCGGTGCCGTCGGCACGCCAGATGAGGGCCGTGGCGTCGAGGCCGGCGGTGAGGCTCGTCATCGGGCCGGCGGGCAGCGAGGCGCAGATGTTGCCGCCGACGGTGCCCATGTTCCACACCTTGAACGAGCCGAGCAGGTAGGTGCAGCACTCATAGAGCACGTGGTGCGCGGCCCAGCCGGGCTGGGCGGGAAACCGTGAGAGATCGACGAGCAGACAGGTGGCGGCGATCTCGAGGCCTTCGGCGGTAACCGTCAGCGGGGCCCAGCCGAACGTCATCAGATCGACCAGGCCGGTGAGGTGCACCTGCGGTTCGCCGAACAGGGCGCTGCCGCCGGCGAACGGAACGACGGTCGAGCCGAGCTTCTGCAGGTCGCTGCGATCGCGGGCCAGCGTGACGTCGGTGACGGTATTGAGATCCACGGTGCCAGTGAACACCACGCACGTGACGATTGTGTAACGCCGCGCTCGTCAGCCGGCGCCGACCCACTCGGTGGTTCCGTCGGTGAACCACTGCTCCTTCCAGATGGGAACGCGGGCCTTGACCGCGTCGACCAGCTCGGCGCACGCGGCGAAGGCCTGGGCGCGGTGGGCAGAGGCGACCGCCGCGGCGAGGGCGATGTCGCCGACCTCGAGCTCGCCGACGCGGTGCGCGACCGCGATGCGGGTGCCGGGGTGCGCAGCCGCGATGTCGTCGGCGACCTGGCGCATCACCTCGCCGGCGGTCGGATGCCCGGTGTAGCCCAGACGCAGCACGCCCTTGCCGTGGTCGTGGTTGCGCACGACGCCGCTGAACGTCACCACCGCGCCCGACTCGTCGGACTCGACGTTGTCGACGCACCATTCGACCGTGATGGGCTGTTCGCTCACGATCGCGAAGGCGACCTGGGCGGGAGCGCTGGCGTCATCGGAGTCGAAGTGGCCCTCGACGCCGTCGATGGTGCGGTAGGGGGTGCCGTCGGGGTTGCGGTCGTCGGGGGTGTCTGCAGCCGAGGGCTGCGTTGTGTCGGGTGCGGCCGGATCGTCGGCGTGGCGGTCGTCGGGGGTGTCAGCGGGCATGGTCGCCGCCCTTCAGCTGGTCGATCATATGGTCGAGTACCTCGTCGAGCAGGCCGAGGCCGTCTTTCACGCCGCCGGTCGAGCCCGGCAGGTTGACGACGATCGTGTCTCCGGCGACGCCCGCGACTCCGCGGGAGAGCAACGCGCTCGCGATCTTCAGCGAGCCGCGACGCCTGAGCTCCTCGGCGAACCCGGGAATCTCGTAGTCGAGCAGGGCCCGCGTCTGGTCGGGCGTGCGGTCGGCGGGGTGGATGCCCGTTCCGCCGCTCGTGACGATGAGCCGGGGCTGCCCGGCGACGAGGCCGCGCAGTGCCGTGGTCACCCCGGGGCCGTCGGCGACGACGTGCGGGGCGGGCACCGACCATCCGTGGTCCCGCAGCCAGTCACGGATGAGCGGCCCGGTCAGGTCGTCGTACACGCCGGTGGCGGCGCGGGTGGAGACGATGAGCACGGCGGCGGTGCGGTCGCCCGCGGCGTGAGCGGCGGCGTCTGGCGCGCTGGTGTCGCCGCTTGGGGCGGCGCTGACGGGGTCTGGCACCGCGGCGGCGTCACTCACGGCGCCACCCAGTCGCCGCTCTTGCCGCCCGACTTCGAGAGCACGCGGATGTCGGTGATCTGGGCGTGCTTGTCGACCGCTTTGACCATGTCGTAGAGGGTGAGCGCGGCGACGGAGGCGGCGGTGAGCGCCTCCATCTCCACTCCGGTCACACCGGTGGTCTTGACGCGGGTCGTGATGATCACGCGGTCGGCCAGTGTCTCGAAGTCGACCGTGGCGCCCGAGAGGGGCAGGGGGTGGCAGAGCGGAATGAGGGCCGAGGTCTGCTTGGCGCCCATGATGCCCGCGATGCGAGCGGTGGCGAGGGCCTCGCCCTTCGGCAGGTCGCCCGCGACGAGCAGGTCGATGACGTCGGCGCGGGTGATGACGGTGGCGGTCGCGTGCGCGGTGCGTTTCGTGACCGGCTTGTCGGTGACGTCGACCATGAGAACGGCGCCGTCGGGGCGCTGATGGGTGAGGGCGGCCGGCTCGCCCGGTTCGGTCGGGGGTGCGCTCTGCTGGTCAGTCATCGATTCTCCACACCATGACGGGGTCGCCGGCGTCGAGGTGCTCGACGTCGGCCGGGATGTGCACCAGGGCGTTCGAGCTGGCGTACGAATGCAGCAGGTGCGAACTCGGGCCGCCCACCAGGGTGACGGCGCCGTCTTCCGAGACGAAGCCCCGCCGCACCTGGTGCACGCCGGCGGGGGAGTCGACGGCGTCGGCGATCATGGCGACCTCGCGCACGCGTTCCGCGGGTTCGTCGTGCGACAGCCGGCGCAGGGCCGGGCGCACGAACATCTCGAACGAGACGAGGGCGCTGACGGGGTTGCCGGGCAGGCTGAGCACGGGCACGGCGACGGTCGCGGGGGCTGCGGCGGGGGCATCCGGAGCGCTCGCCTCGACGGTGTCGCCCACCGGAATCGTCGCCAGCCCGAAGCCCTGGGGGCCGCCGGGCTGCATCGCCACCTTTCCGAACTGCACGCCGAGGGGGCCGAGCGCGTCGCGAACCACCTCGCGGGCGCCGGCCGAGACACCGCCGACCGTGACGATGAGTTCGGCCGTCGCGGCGTGGTCGGCGAGGATGCCGAGCAGCACGTCTGCGTCGTCAGAACGGCAGGCCACCGCCGTCACCACGCAGCCCGCACCCTGCAGCGCGAGGCTCAGCGAGACGCTGTTCGAATCGTAGATCTGGCCGGGGGCGAGGGTGGTTCCGGCGTCGCGGATCTCGTGGCCCGTCGAGACGAGCAGCACCCGGATGCGCCGCAGCACCTGCACCTCGGTCAGGCCGGTGCCCGCGATGACGCCGAGCTGGGCGGGGCCGAGAATCGAGCCCGCGGGCAGCAGAACGTCGCCGGCGGTGACGTCGCTGCCGGCGCGGCGGATGAACGAGCCGGGCGTGACGGGTTCGACGAACGAGACCGTGGGGGCGTCGGCGTCGGCGTCGGGCGCGGCACCCGGAGCCTGGAAGCGCGGCGGCACCGCCTGCTCGATCGGCACGATCGCGTCGGCGCCCGGCGGAACGGGCGCGCCCGTCATGATCGGCGCGGCGGTGCCGGGCAGCAGGGGCGCGGCCGAGTCGCCGGCCGCGATCTGCGGCGCGATCGCGAGCCGCACCGGGTCGGCGCCCGAGGCCGTCACGAGATCGAACCACGAGACGGCGTAGCCGTCCATCTGCGAGTTGTCGAAGGTGGGCAGATCGGCCGGGGCGAGCAGCTCGGCGACGAGGATGCGCCCGCGGTAGTCGTCGGGCCGCGCGGCCAGTGCGTCGGCAGACACCGGCAGCGGTTCGCTCACCCTGTTCAGGGCGAGCGGCGCGAGCAGGGCATCCACTGCCTCTCGGTGGTCGTTCACGCTGCGCCTGGTCACAGGTCAATACTGCCCCACGCCGCCGCTGCGTCGCCCGGTGCGGTGCTGAGCTTGTGGAAAACACCGCTGATTTGGCCGGGCGTGGCACAACCGCCCGTCAGCCCTCGTAGGCTGGAGAGATGACCGTGATGCTCGGGGTTCCGCAGGTTCGCATCGGTGCGAACCCGCTCTCCGGCGTGGCCGGCGGTGCGGCATCCCTTGCCGGGCGGCCCACGAGCGGCTCGCAGCCCGGCCTGCTCGACACGTTCGGGCGCGTCGCCACCGACCTGCGCATCTCGCTGACCGACAAGTGCAACCTGCGCTGCACCTACTGCATGCCAGCCGAGGGGCTGCCGTTCCAGCCGGCCGACAAGCTCATGCAGCGCGACGAGATCGTGCGGCTCGCCCGGCTCGCGACCGAGCGGCTCGGGGTGCGCCAGGTGCGGTTCACCGGCGGCGAGCCGCTGCTGCGCAAAGACCTGGTTGAGATCATCCGTGACGTCGCTGCTCTGGATGCCCGCCCCGAGATCTCGCTGACCACCAATGCCATCGGGCTCTCCGGTCGCGCTGCCGCGCTCGCCGACGCCGGGCTCGACCGGGTGAACGTCTCGCTCGACTCCATCTGCCCCGAGACGTTCGCCCTGATCACGCGCCGGCCGTTTCTCGACCGGGTGCTGAAGGGAATCGACTCGCTCGGCGAGGCCGGCATCGGGCACACCAAGATCAACGCCGTGCTGATTCCGGGCGTGAACGACTTCGAGGGGCCCGACCTGCTCGAATGGGCGCTCGCCGGGGGCCACCAGCTGCGTTTCATCGAACAGATGCCGCTCGATGCCGACCACATCTGGGATCGTGACGTGATGATCACGGCCGCCGAAATGCGCCGTCGACTGTCTGAACGCTTCGACCTCACGCCCGACGAGGCGCCGCGCGATGGCGCCCCGGCCGAGCTCTACCAGGTTCGCCTGCGTGGTGCCGCGCCCGACAGCCCCTCGCTCGGCACGGTCGGCATCATCGCGTCGGTCACCGAGGCGTTCTGCGACGACTGCCGCCGCACCCGGCTCACCGCAGAGGGAGCCGTGCGCAGCTGCCTGTTCTCACACACCGAGACCGACCTGCTCGGCCCGATGCGCGCCGGCGCCGACGACGACACCGTCGCCGACCTGTGGCGCGCCGCGATGTGGGCCAAGCCCTCCGGCCACCAGATGAGCGCCGCCGGCTTCCAGCAGCCCGACCGCCCCATGAGCGCGATCGGTGGCTGAGGCGGCGGTGCCGGCCGCGGGTGGCGCGGCGGGGATTGGCGTTCCGGGGGCGAGCGGCGCGGCGGCGAGTGACGGCGACGTACGGGCGCGGGTGCGGGTGCGCTACTTCGCGGCGGCGAAGGCGGCGGCCGGCGTCGGAACAGAGGTGCGTGACGTGGCCGAAGGATGCACGATCGACCAGCTCCTCGACGACGCCGGATTCGGCGCGATACCCGTCTTCGGGCGCAGCACCTTTCTGCTGAACGGCGTCACCACGACCGACCGCACCCACCCCCTGCGCGACGGAGACGAGCTCGACGTGCTCCCGCCCTTCGCCGGCGGCTGACCCGCCCTTCGCCGCCGCCGCCCCGCCCTTCGCCGGCGGCTGACCCGCCCTTCGCCGACGCCGCCCCGCTCTTCGCCGACGGCTGACGTCCGCGCCCTTCGCCGGCGGCTGACCTCCGCGCCCAGAACCTGCACGCCCCACCCGAGCCCTGCCGCGCTTCCCGCGCCGTCGGCTTTGCGCATATGCACGCCAAGACGGGCTATTTTGTGCCGTTGCGCACAACGGGTGGGCCATTCGGGAGGGCGGGCGGCAGGGCGCGCTCAGAGGGAAGCGCTCAGAGGGGCGGGCTCAGTACCGGGGGAGTGAGGGGTCGACCTCGGTGGCCCAGGCGTCGATGCCACCCTCCACGAAGGTCACGTTGGTGTAGCCCGACTGCAGCAGCACCTCGCGGGCGTGCCGCGAGCGTCCGTCGTGGTGGCAGTGCACGATGACGGTCTCGTCGCGCGGCATGACCTCCTGCGCGGCCTCCGAGAGAATCGACGACAGCGGAACCAGTGCCGAACCCTCGATCGCGACCAGTTCGCGCTCCCACGGCTCGCGCACGTCGACGAGCACGAAGTCGTCTGTGCCCTCCTCCCGGGCGGCGAGGCGCGCGGCGAGTGCGGTCGCCGAGATCGACGCGGGCGCGGCAGCAGTGGGCGCGGATTCACCGGTCACCGACCCGGCGGGCGCTGCGCCGGTTCCCGATCCAGCGGTCGCTGATGCAGCAGTCGCCGACCCAGCGGGGGTGGCGGGCTCGGCGGTGTGGTCGTCTGACATGGTGTGCCTTTCGTTCGAGGAGTCACGGTTTCGGTCGTCGGGGGCGGCCCGCTGAAACTCGACGGTCGTGAAGGTGCCGTCAAGAGCATCCACCACCAGGATGCGGCCGAGCAGCAGCTCGCCGAACCCCACGATGAGCTTCAGCGCCTCGGCCGCCATCACCGAGCCGACGGTCGCGCAGAGCGGCCCGAGCACGCCGGCGATGGCGCACGACTCGGCCTCACCGTCAGCGGGCGCGGCCGGAAAGACATCGCGCAGGTCGGGACCGAACTCACCGTGCTCGCCGGCGGCGCTCCAGAACGTCGAGACCTGCCCATCGAACCGCAGCACCGACCCCCACACGTACGGCAGGCCGAGCAGGGCCGCGGTGTCGTTCGCCAGGTAGCGGGTCTCGAAGTTGTCGGTTCCGTCGATCACCAGGTCGTAGGCCGAGAGGATGCGCGCCGCATTGCGCCCGTTCAGCCGCGTCTCGTGCGTCTCGACAGTGACGTGCGGGTTCAGGCTCCGGATGCTCGCGGCCGCCGACTGGGCCTTCGAAGCCCCCACTCGCTCTGTCGTATGGATGGTCTGGCGCTGCAGATTCGACACATCGACAATGTCGTCGTCGACGATGCCGATCGTTCCGACGCCGGCCGCGGCGAGGTAGGTCAGCACGGGCGAGCCGAGCCCCCCGGCACCGAGCACGACGACGCGAGCGTTCGCGAGCCGGCGCTGGCCCTCGGGCCCGATCTGCGGCAGGCGGATCTGCCGCGAGTATCGTTCGACCTCGGCCGCGTCGAGTTCGCGCCCCAGCGCGACGAGCGGTCTACGTGCCATACCCCAACCCTACGCGCGCCTGGCCCACCTCCCACCCGGCCCGCCCCCACCGGCCCGCACCCGCCGGCCTGCTCGCACCCGCCACGCCGGAACGATTGACGGGTTCGGAACAGTGTTGAAGGTTCGCAGTGTTCCGAACCCGTCAATCGATCGCGGCATGGGCGCGGCCGCGCGGCGGCGCGGGCGGCGCGCCACGGCGCTGGGGAGTGCGGGTTGTTGGGTACCGTAGAGCCAGGCTCCGCGCCTGCAGGCCGCGGCGCGCGGCGGCGAGCACGAGCATCCCGAGTATCACGAGCATCCCGAGCATCACGAGCATCCCGAGCAGAAAGGGTCGACAGGTGCACTTGAAGAGCCTGACCCTCAAGGGGTTCAAGTCGTTCGCCCAGCCCACGACGTTCGCGTTCGAGACCGGAGTGACCTGCGTCATCGGCCCCAACGGCTCTGGCAAGAGCAACGTCGTCGATGCCCTCGCCTGGGTCATGGGCGAGCAGGGCGTCAAGACGCTGCGCGGCGGCAAGATGGAAGACGTCATCTTTGCCGGCACCTCCACCCGCGGGCCGCTCGGCCGCGCCGAGGTCATCCTGACGATCGACAATGCCGACGGCGCCCTGCCGATCGACTACTCCGAAGTGACGATCAGCCGCACGCTCTTCCGCAACGGCGGCAGCGAGTACGCCATCAACGGCGAGGCGTGCCGGCTGCTCGACGTGCAGGAGCTGCTGAGCGACTCCGGCCTCGGGCGCGAGATGCACGTGATCGTGGGGCAGGGCCAGCTCGACGCCGTGCTGCACGCCAGCCCCGAGGGGCGGCGCGGGTTCATCGAAGAGGCGGCGGGCATCCTGAAGCATCGCCGGCGCAAAGAGAAGACGCAGCGCAAGCTTGAGGCGATGCAGGCGAACCTCACACGCCTCAGTGACCTGGCGGGCGAGATTCGCCGGCAGCTGAAACCTCTCGGGCGCCAGGCCGAAGTGGCCAAAGAAGCCCAGGGCATCGCCGCGATCGTTCGGGATGCCCGCGCCCGCCTGCTCGCCGACGAAGTGGTCACCCTGCGAACCGCCCTCGACGCGCACAGCCGAAGCGAGAACGAACGCCGCACCGAGCGCATCGTGCTGCAGGAACGCCTCGAACAGAATCAGCTGCGCATCACCCGCATCGAGCAGGAGCAGGTGGGCGACGCCGTCGATCTCGCTCGCCGCACTGCGTTCGGCCTCGAGTCGGTGCAGGAACGACTGCGTGGCCTCTTCACCCTCGCCAACCAGCGGCTCGCGCTGCTCGGTTCGCAGCAGAGTGGTCACGACCAGTCGCCCAGCGTGTCGCCGTCGATGGTGGCGGATGCCCGCGCCGAGGCCGAACGCCTCGTCGCCGCCGTGGCCGCCGCCGAACAGGCATGGCATGACGGCCAGGGTCGTACGCTGGCCGCCCGGGCCTCGCTCGACGCTGTCGACGAGCAGATCGCCGTGCAGAGCGCCCTCGTGTCGAAGCACGACCTCGAGCTCTCGAAGCTCGGCGGGCAGCTCGAGTCGGCCAACTCGCGGCTCGCCGCCGTGCGCGGCGAAGACCTGCGCCAGCAGAACGCCCTCGACGCCGCGGCCGATAGGCGCGAACGTCTGCAGGCCGAGTTCGTGGCGCTCGAGGCTGAGGCGGCCATCACCGACGCCGGCGAGACCGATCTCGACGAGGCCTACGAGTTCGCCCAGGCGGCGGTGTTCGAGGCCGAGGCCGAGATCGAGCAGCTTCGGGATGCCCTGCACAGCCACGAGCGCGAACGTGACGCCCTGGCGGGCAAGACCAGCGCGCTGTCGATGGCGCTCGGCCAGAAAGATGGATCGAGCGAGCTCGCCAAGGCCGGCGTGCCGGGCGTGCGCGGGCTGCTCGCCGACCATGTGCAGGTCTCGCCGGGCTTCGAGGCCGCCATCGCCGCCGCCCTCGGCTCGCTGGCCGACGGCGTTCTGGCAGACACCGCCGACGCGGCCTTCGCAGCGCTCGCCGCCGCCCGCGACGGCGACATGGGCCGCGTCGAGGTCGTGGTGGCGAACCCGGGCGCCGGGGGCGCCCACTCGGCTGCGGGCGACAGTGCTGCGAGTGGTTCTGTCGCGGGTGACCCCGCCGACGCCACGCACGACGGGGCGGCGGCCACCTCTGCCGACGCCAGGCACGACGGTGCAGGTGGCTCTGCCGACGCCACGCACGATGACGCAGCAGTGGCCGGCCCAGTCGCGGGCGACTCGGCGGCCGGCGAGGGGCTCGTGCGCGCGATCGACGTCGTCACGGCACCCGAGGGCGTGAAGGCACTTCTCGCCGCCACACTGATCGCCGACGACCTCGATGCTGCGCGGGCGGCCTGGCCGAGCATCCACGGTGCCGCCACACGCTCTGGCGGCGGCGGCGTGCTCACGGTCATCACGCGCGGCGGCGACGTGCTGACCGAGTACGTGCTGCGCGGCGGCTCGGGCGCCAAACGCTCCCGGCTCGAACTCGTCGCCGAGCGCGACGCCGCGGCCGACCGCCTCGAGGTCGTGACGGCCGACATCGAACGCGCGAAGTTCGCGCTCGCCGAGCAGCGTGGCATCCTGCAGAACGCCAAGCAGCAGTCGGCCACCGCGCTCGCCGCGCTGCGGGAGTTCGACTCCAGGCTGGCCGCCCAGACCGAACGGCTCTCGCGATTGCGGGCCCAGGTCGACGCGAGCCAGGGCGAATACGAGCGTCTGGAGCGTAGCCGCGCGAACGCCGGCGAGACCGTCTCCGCCGCACTCGCGGCAGCCGACAAGGCCCGCGCCGAGCTGGAGGCGGCGCGCTCACGGCCGCGACCGATTCTCGACGTCAGCTCGCGCGACGACCTGTACGCCACCCTCGAAGCGGCCCGCGAGGGCGAGCTCGAGACCCGGCTGCAGCTCGAGACCGCCCGCGAACGGGTGCGGGCCGAGCAGGCCCGCGTCGTCGACCTCGAACGACAGCTGGTCGCCGAACGCGCGGCGGCCGAAGAGGCGGCCCGGCGTGAGGTGATCCGGCGCCGGCAGGTCGACGCCGCGACGTCGGTCGTCGACGCCCTGCCCGAGGTGCTCCGCTCTGTCGATGCCTCGGTCGCGCAGGCCCGCGTCGAGCTGGCCACGCGCGAGGCCGAGCGAGCCGAGCAGAACGCCGAGCTGGCCGAGCTGCGCCGAGAAGAGGGCGGCCTGCGCGAACGGCTGCAGGGCATCACCGAGAACGTGCACGGCCTCGAGCTGCAGATCTACGAGAAGAAGCTGCACCTGTCGAGCGTGCTCGAACGCGTCGGCTCAGAGCTCGGCCTCGTCGAAGACGACCTGGTGGCCGAGTACGGCCCCGACCAGCCCATTCCGAGAGACGGCGGTCGGGCATCCGGTGCCCGAAGCGTGCGGGGCGACGGGGTCGACGAGAGCACCGGCACGGCGCAGAGCGGAGGCGCCGACGGTGCTGGGAGGGCTGAGAGCGCCCAGCGCGCGGGTGCCGAGGGCGACGACGACACGGTGCCCTTCGACCGTGACGAGCAGAAGCGGCGGCTGGCGAAGGCCGAACGGATGCTCGCCGAACTCGGTCGGGTGAACCCCCTTGCCCTCGAAGAGTTCGACGCGCTCGAGCAGCGGCACAAGTTCCTCACCGAGCAGCTCACCGACCTGACCAACACCCGCAAAGACCTGCTCACGATCATCGACGAGATCGACGACAAGATGAAGTTCATCTTCGAGAGCGCCTTCAACGACACCCGCGACGCCTTCGCCGAGGTGTTCCCGGTGCTGTTCCCAGGCGGAACCGGAAGCATCTCGCTGACGAATCCGGATGATCTGCTCACCACGGGCGTCGAAGTCAGCGTGAAGCCCGCCGGCAAGAAGATCGAGCGGCTCTCGCTGCTCTCGGGCGGGGAACGGTCGCTGGCCGCAGTCGCCCTGCTCATCGCCATCTTCAAGGCGCGCCCCAGCCCGTTCTACATCATGGACGAGGTCGAGGCCGCCCTCGACGACGCGAACCTCGGGCGCCTGCTGACCATCTTCCGCGACCTGCGTGAGACATCGCAGCTCATCGTCATCACGCACCAGAAGCGCACCATGGAGATCGCGGATGCGCTCTACGGCGTCTCGATGCGGCAAGACGGCGTCAGCGCGGTGATCGGGCAGCGCATCGAGGCCGCGTCGTGAGGTGTCGCTCGGCGGGGGTCGACGCCGCGCGACCGCGGGGCAGAGGCCGCCGCGTCGTGAGTCGAGGGTTCGTCGGCCACCGCGTCGTGAGGCGCGGCACCGTCGGGCGCAGGGCGCCGCGGTGAAGCTGCCGAAGCCCGGCCGCCTGATCAGGCGCGTGCGCACCGGCCCGCACATGCTGGCCTGGGGCACCCTCGCCCCCGAGGCGCCGACGAGCATCGTCGTCACGAGCCCCGACTTCGCCGAGGGCGGGGCCATTCCCGCCGTGCACGCCGGCGACGGCGTCGGCGACAACGTCTCACCCGCCCTGGCCTGGACGGGCCTGCCCGCGGGCACGCGGCAGCTGCTGCTGATCGTCGAAGATCCCGATGTGCCGTTGCCCCGGCCGGTCATCCACCTGCTCGCCCGCCTCGACCCGAGCCGCAGCTCGGTGGCCAGGGGTGAGCTGAACCGCGAGGCACAGAACACGGGCATCGTGCTGCACCCCGGTTCGTTCAGCCGGGTCGGCTACGCGGGCCCGCGCCCGATCGAGGCGCACGGCCCGCACCGCTACGTCTTCCAACTGTTCGCCCTGTCGCAGTCGCTGCCGCTGCCGGCCACGGCGAAGCACGACGCGGTGGCCGCCGCCACCTACGGGCTCATCCTGGCCCGCGGCCGCACCTGGGGAACGTTCGAGCGCCCCTGACCTGCGCCAGCCCGGGTGACCAGGTTGGCTGCGCACCCCCCGGGGGCCGCCACGCACCACCCGCGCCGCCGCGCGCCACCGCCACCCCCGCCGCCGCGCCGCCACGCACCACCCACGCCGCCGCGCGCCATCACCGCCACCCGCGCCGCGCAGAATAGCCCTCTCGCCCCGTTTCCGGCCAGAGTGTAGACCGGCCTGCCCGAGCGTTGCAGAATTGTCACCATCCTCATCAGCGACGAAGGAGTCTTCATGCCCGACTACGTGTCCCGTGCCGAAATCCTCATTCGCAAGGCTCCCGAAGAGGTGTGGCAGGCCCTGACCGCCACGGGTTCGAACCCGGAGATCATGTTCGGGGCCGAGATCGTCACCGATTGGGAGGTCGGGCATCCGATTCTCTGGAAGGGCAGCTGGAAGGGCACCGACTACGAAGACCGGGGCACGGTTCTGGTCGTCGACGAGCCGCACGCCCTCAGCATGACCCACTTCAGCCCTCTGACCGGCCAGCCCGACGTTCCCGAGAACTACCACACCGTGTCGTACTCGCTCGAGAAGGTCGCCGAGGGCACCCGCGTCGCCCTCACCCAAGACAAGAACCCGACCATCGAGGCGGCCGCCCACTCTGAGGAGAACTGGATGCTCGCCCTGAAGGGCCTGCGCTCGGTGGTCGAGGGCACCCTCGTCGACGACTGATCCCTCGCGGGTCGACCACGCATTTATGGACTCAGTTCAATAAATGTATAGTGGCCTCATGGTCGAATTCTTCGTCGCAGATGTCGGAAGCCGCGCAGTGCCCTACGAAGAGGGCCTCGTGATGCAGCGCTCACGCCGCAAGGCCGTGTGCGAGGGTGCCGAGAACATCGTCATCCTGCTCGAACACGAGGCCGTGTACACGGCGGGCCGGCGCACCGACGACTCCGAGCGTCCCACCGACGGCTCGACCGTGATCGACGTCGACCGCGGCGGCAAGCTCACCTGGCACGGCCCCGGCCAGCTGGTCGGCTACCCGATCGTTGGGCTGCGCGAGCCCATGGATGTCGTCGCCTACGTTCGCATGCTCGAATCCGTTCTCATCGCCACCCTCGCCGACACCGGCGTCACGGGCTACCGTGTCGACGGCCGCTCGGGCGTCTGGGTGAAGATCGGCGACGGGCCGTTCGCGAAAGACGCCAAGATCGCGGCCATCGGCATCCGCGTCGCCGACGGAGTCACCTCGCACGGCTTCGCCCTCAACTGCAGCAACAGCCTCGAACCGTACGCGCACATCGTGGCGTGCGGCATCCGCGACGCCGGCGTCACCACCATCACCGATGTGCTGGGCCGCCAGGTCGACCCCGCCGACGTGGTCGCCTCGGTCGAACGTCACCTGGCCGAGGCGTTCGAGGCCGAGGGCTCTCCGGTTCGCCAGGGGGCGAGCCCCGGGCATCCGTTGCCCGCGGTTCAGGATGCCCGTGCCGGGGTCTCGGCCGCCGACACCCGGGTCGGGGTCACCGCGTGAGCGCTCCCGTTGAAGGCCGCAAGCTGCTGCGCCTCGAGGTGCGCAACGCCGAGACGCCCATCGAGAAGAAGCCCGAGTGGATCAAGACCAAGGCGAAGTTCGGCCCCGAGTACCGCCAGCTGCAGGAGCTCGTGAAGAGTGAAGACCTGCACACGGTGTGCCAGGAGGCCGGCTGCCCGAACATCTTCGAGTGTTGGGAAGACCGTGAGGCCACCTTTTTGATCGGTGGCTCGCAGTGCACCCGCCGGTGTGACTTCTGCCAGATCGACACGGGAAAGCCCGCCGACTACGACCGCGACGAGCCCCGCCGGGTCGCCGAGTCGGTCACGCAGATGCGCCTGCGCTACGCCACGGTCACGGGCGTCGCGCGCGACGACCTGCCCGACGAGGGAGCGTGGCTGCACGCCGAGACCGTTCGCCAGATCCACCGGCAGAACCCGGGCACGGGCGTCGAAATCCTCGCGACCGACTTCTCGGGCAACCCCGACCTGCTGGCCGAGGTGTTCTCGTCACGCCCCGAGGTGTTCGCGCACAACGTCGAGACGGTGCCGCGCATCTTCAAGCGCATCCGCCCCGCCTTCCGGTACGAGCGCTCGCTCGACGTGATCACGCAGGCCCGCGCGGCGCAGCTGGTCACGAAGTCGAACCTGATTCTCGGTATGGGCGAGACCCGCGAGGAGATCAGCCAGGCGCTGCAGGATCTGCACGACGCCGGCACCGACATCATCACGGTGACGCAGTACCTGCGCCCGTCGCCCCGGCACCTGCCCGTCGACCGCTGGGTGAAGCCGCAGGAGTTCGTCGAGATCAAGGAGGAGGCCGAAGAGATCGGCTTCCTGGGAGTGCTCGCCGGCCCGCTCGTGCGTTCCTCGTACCGCGCCGGACGCCTGTGGGCC
Organism: Subtercola sp. YIM 133946; assembly: GCF_036553535.1. NCBI lineage: Bacteria > Bacillati > Actinomycetota > Actinomycetes > Micrococcales > Microbacteriaceae > Subtercola > Subtercola sp. YIM 133946. The sequence continues at coordinate 3,534 of NZ_JAZHPE010000003.1, read as the reverse complement.
CAGTCGATGCACCGCAAGGGCTGGGCCATCCCCGACGGCCTCGAGGCGCTCGCCGAGGCGCAGCTCGCCAATGCCCAGCTGGGCTTCGCCCAGGCGGTCTGACCCTTGCCCCCCGCCGGTCAAGTAGTGCGAAGCGCGTATCGAAACCCCACCTACGCCCCTGATTGATCAGTGCGAAGCGCGTGTCGAAACCTCACGTACACCCCGGGTCTCGATACGCCGCTTCGCGGCTACTCGACCAGCGTTCTGAATCACCGACAGTAGGCTGGGACGCATGGCTGAACGCACCCCCTGGTCGCTTTCCGGTGCCCTTCGGGGCATGTTCGCGAAGCGGCTCATCGATCAAGACACCTGGGACGACCTCGAGACCGCCCTGATCACGGGCGACTTCGGCATCGACGTCACCGACCAGATCGTCGACGACCTGCGCGCCAAGGTCGCCCGCTACAACACGACCGACCCCAAAGACCTGCAGCGCATGCTGCGCGAGACGCTCGAGGAGCGGTTCTCGAAGCTCGACCCCACGCTCAAGCTGAGCGAGCGCCCCGCCGTCGTGCTCGTGGTGGGCGTCAACGGCGTCGGCAAGACCACCACGATCGGAAAGTTCGCGAAGTTTCTCCGCAACTACGACCGCAGTGTGGTCATCGGCGCAGCCGACACGTTTCGTGCGGCCGCCGTCGAGCAGGTCGCGACGTGGGCCGAGCGGGCCGGGGCGCACATCGTGCGCCCGCAGCAGGAGGGTCAGGACCCGGCATCCGTCGCCTTCCAGACCATCGAGTACGCCAGACGCAACGCCGTCGAGATCGTCATCATCGATACCGCCGGGCGGCTGCAGACGAAGGGCGGGCTGATGGATGAGCTCACCAAGATCCGCCGCGTCATCGAGAAGCAGGCCCCGGTCGCCGAGGTGCTGCTGGTGCTCGACGCCACGACCGGCCAGAACGGTCTCGCCCAGGCGGAGGCGTTCATCGAGCACGCGGGCGTGACCGGGCTCGTACTCACCAAGCTCGACGGGTCGGCGAAGGCCGGGTTCGTGCTCGCCGTGCAGGAGAAGACGGGCATCCCGATCAAACTCATCGGTCAGGGCGAGGGCATCAACGACCTCACCGGTTTCACCCCGCACGTGTTCGTGCAGAACCTCATCGGCTGAGCTCGCGGCGGGCCGGGGCGTGGGAGCAATGGGGGCGACGGTCGAGGTGGAGGCCTGGCACGACCTCTTCGTCGCTTCGGCCGGTGCGGCGGCGGCGCTCGCCGGTCTGATCATCGTGGCGATGTCGGTCAACATCAAAGAGATCATCGCCATCAGGTCGATGCCGGCCCGCGCCGGCTCGTCGATTGCAGCGCTCGTGCTCATCGTCGTTGTTTCGATCGCCGCGCTCATCCCCGTGCAGGCGTCGTGGATGCTCGGCCTCGAGTCGCTCGTGTTCGGTCTGTTCGCCCTGGCGTTCGCCGTCGACTCGACGGTGCGCCTGATTCAGCAGGGTCGAAGCAGCGACGCCGGGGAGCACCGACGCTCGCTCGGCAATCTCATCGCCAACGGGGCCGCCGGCCTCCTTTCGGTGGCACCATTCGTCGTCGGCGGCGCAGTGCTCGCCTTCGGCGGTGGCGTGGATGCCGGGCTGGCGTGGATCGCCGCCGGAATCCTGTTCGTCTTCATCAGCGCCGTGGTGAACGCGTGGGTGCTGCTCGTGGAGATTCTGCGCTGACCCGCCGCCGCCGGTTGAGTAGGCCCATGGGGCCGTTTCGAAACCGGGAGACGTGCGTGGGGGTTTCGATACGCGCTGTCGCGCTACTCAACCGGCGGCGTGCGTTCGTCGGCGGCATCCGTTCGCCAGCGGCGTGCGCTGACCCGCCGCCACACGCAGCACGCGCCCGGCGTGAGCGGTTAAGATTGTTGCACCATGGCCACTTTTGGAAACCTCTCTGACCGCCTCGCCGATACCTTCAGAAACCTGCGCACCAAGGGCAAGCTCAGCCCGGCAGACGTCGACGGTACCGTTCGCGAGATCCGCCGTGCGCTGCTCGACGCCGACGTTGCGCTCGACGTCGTCAAAGACTTCACCGGCAAGGTGCGTGAGCGCGCCCTCAGCGACGAGGTCAACAAGGCGCTGAACCCCGCCCAGCAGGTCGTACAGATCGTCAACGACGAGCTGATCGCGATTCTCGGCGGCGAGGCCCGCCGCATCAACTTCGCCAAGCGGCCGCCGACCATCATCATGCTCGCGGGTCTACAGGGTGCCGGTAAGACCACGCTCGCCGGAAAGCTCGCGAAGTGGCTCGCCAAAGACAACCACACACCGCTGCTCGTGGCGGCCGACCTCCAGCGCCCCAACGCCGTGCAGCAGCTGCAGGTCGTCGGGGGCCAGGCGGGTGTCGCGGTGTACGCGCCCGAGCCCGGCAACGGCGTCGGCAACCCGGTGAAGGTCGCGAAAGACTCCATCAAGTGGGCCATCGACAAGCAGTACGACGTGGTCATCGTCGACACCGCCGGTCGTCTCGGCGTCGACGCCGACATGATGAAGCAGGCCGCAGACATCCGTAAGGCCGTCGAGCCCGACGAGGTGCTGTTCGTCATCGACGCGATGATCGGCCAAGACGCCGTGGCGACGGCGACCGCCTTCCAGAAGGGTGTCGACTTCACCGGTGTCGTGCTGACGAAGCTCGACGGCGACGCCCGCGGTGGTGCCGCGCTGTCGGTCGCGTCGGTCACCGGGCGCCCGATCATCTTCGCCTCCACGGGTGAGTCGCTCGACGACTTCGAGCCGTTCTACCCCGACCGCATGGCTTCGCGCATCCTCGACCTGGGTGACATCCTGACGCTCATCGAGCAGGCGCAGGGCGCGTTCGACGAGGAGGAGGCGAAGAAGGTCGCGGAGAAGTTCCGCACCGACACGTTCACCCTCGAAGACTTCCTCGGCCAGATGCAGCAGCTGCGCGGGGCCGGGTCGCTGAAGAAGATGATCGGCATGCTGCCGGGTGCCGGCGCCATGAAAGAGCAGCTGAACAACTTCGACGAGCGCGAGATCGTGCGCACAGAGGCGATCATCCAGTCGATGACCAAGGCGGAGCGCCAGAACCCGAAGCTGCTGAACGGCTCGCGCCGCGTGCGCATCGCCCGCGGTTCGGGCATGACCGTGACCGACGTGAACCAGCTCGTGCAGCGGTTCGAGCAGGCCGCCAAGATGATGAAGACCGTCGCGCGCGGCGGTGTGCCGAACATCCCGGGCATGGGGCCCATCCCCGGTGCCGGCTTCGGCGGCGGCCGCGGCAAGGCGGCGCAGCCCAAGAAGAAGGGCTCGAAGTCGGGCAACCCGGCCAAGCGCGCGGTCGAGAACGCGGCGCTGGCGTCGGGCGAGAAGGTGCCGTCGGGCACGGCCGCCCCGGCCGCGGGGTCGGGTTTCGGGCTCGGCGGCCGCGGCGGGCTTCCAGACGGCGCCCCGTCAGAGCAGGAGCTCGAGTCGCTGCAGAAGTTCCTGCGCCGCTAGCTGCCCTCGCTGGTTGAGTAGGCCCGGAGGGCCGTATCGAAACCGTCGC
>NZ_JAZHPE010000029.1:0-2335 GCF_036553535.1 Subtercola sp. YIM 133946 | reverse complement strand
TCACCTCGATCACCGTCCGCCTCTGCCGCGACTTCCAGGAGTCGAGTCGTCACCGGCCGCGCCTCGAGCTCGAGCAGCCGATCCGCCACGCGGCAACGCGTGACCGGCGCCGCCACCCACCCCCGCGCCGATCAGCTCGCTGGCAGCACGTCTACATCGTCGCCCGAGCCCACGTCGCCGCAGTCGACCTCGACGACGCCGTTCGACACCAGGTAGGCGCGGGCGCCGGCGTCGCCTTCGAGCGTCGATCCGATTGCTGCCCAGTGCCCGCGACCGATGAACACCGGATGCCCGGGCCGCCCTCCATACGTGGCCTGCACCAGGGCATCCGTCGCCGCCTCGCCCGCGCGGGCCACCCCCACCACGCGCCGCACCGCTTCGACCCCCAGGTCGGGCAGGTCCACCAGCGTGATCACGACCCCCTCGACCCCGCCCGCTCGAACTGCCGAGCTCACCGAAGCCATCTCACGAGCCTTGCCCGCCCCCTCGCCGGGCTCGCGCACCATCTCACGGGGCTTGCCCTCCGTCTCGCCGGGCTTGGCCGCCGCCTCGCTGCGAGCGGCGGCTCGGAGGCCGGCCCCCAGCGACGCCCCCATGCCCGACGCCCACTCGGCGGCGATCACGACGGTCACAGCATCCGGCCCCGAAAGAAGCGGCTGCAGCAGCTCCACCGCCGCATCGGACCCAGCCCCGAGCACCACATACACCGGCGCGCATCCGGCCTCGATGAGAACCCGGGCTCCGCGCACCACCCACGGAACTTCGTCGTCACCGACGACGAGTGCTTTGGGCATTCCCATGCGCCGCCCGCCGCCCGCCGCCAACAGCAGCCCAGCGACGGCACCCGCCTCAGGCGCAGCACCCGCCCCCGACCCGGCACCCGCCTCCGACCCGGCACCCTCTTCCGACCCGGCACCCGCCTCCGACCCGGCACCCTTTTTCGACCCGGCACCGGCCTCCGGCGCGGCACCCGCCCCCGACCCGGCACCCGCCTTCGGCGTGCCCCCCGGCCGCACCACCCCGCCGGTCTCCGTCATCTGCCCATCGTAAGCGGACGCCACTCGAGGTCACCGCCCGGCCCGCACCCTAGGTCCGGCCCACGCTCTAGGCTTGACGCATGCTGAACCCGCCACCCGACGAGCTGCGCGTACTGCTGCGATCGTGCCTGAACGTCGACCGGTGGGTCGACGACGTCGCGGCGCAAGCACCCTTCGTCTCGCTCGAGGCCCTGCAGGCCGCGGCCCGGGCCGCCGCTCCGCTCAGCCCGGCCGAGATCGACCAGGCGCTCGCAGATCATCCCCGCATCGGCGAGAAGCACGCCGGAGCCGGCGCCTCAAGCGACTTCTCCCGCACCGAGCAGGCCTCGCTGGGGCAGAACGACGAACAGGTCGACGCCGCCATCGCCGCGGGCAATGTCGCCTACGAAGAACGGTTCGGCCGGGTGTTCCTCATCCGTGCCAAAGGTCGCACCCGCCCCGAGATTTTGGCCGAGCTGCGCCGGCGACTCAGTCTCGATGACGACACCGAACTCGCCGTCGCCGGTTCTGAGTTGATCGCCATCGCCCTGCTCCGCCTTGAGACCGTCTACGAGAAGAGCGCCTCATGACCAGAAGCCACGTCACCTCCCACGTGCTCGACTCCACGATCGGGCGCCCGGCGGAGGGGGTGCCCCTCGCGCTCGATTCCCTGGTCGACGGCGAATGGATGCCCGTAGGCACCGCCACGACAGACGCCGACGGTCGGGCGTCAGAACTCGGGCCGGTTGCTCTACCGGCCGGCATCTACCGGGTGACGTTCGACACCGCCGCCTACTTCAGCACGACCGGTACGCCGTCGTTCTACCCCGAGGTCTCGATCGTCTTCACGCTCGCCGAGGAGTCGGAGCACTACCACATCCCCCTGCTTCTTAGCCCGTTCGCGTACTCCACCTACCGAGGAAGCTGAACCCGGATTCGGCGTTCGACGGGCCCGTTGCGAGCCGATTTGCACAGCCGCCGAATTCCCCATAGAGTAACTACTCGTCACCCCAAAGGTGCCGGAAAGCCGAAGTGCTACCGGGCCTCAAGCGGGGGCCATCCCCAGCTGAGAAGCAAAGATTCTCTCGTAGGACTCTGTCTCGAAGCGTAGGATGTAAAACCACTCCCGCACCGCCCGGGCTTCAGCCCAGGTGTGCCGAGCTCATGTCAGTACCTCTTGGCGACGTCACTTTCGAGTGAATGGCCCAGGAAGCGCCGATTTGACAAGGTCGCGGTCAGTGATAAGATAGTAAAGTTGCCCCGAGCCGGGCCTAGCAAGTCTAGAAGCCAGTTCAGGTGCGTCCGATCTTTGAGAACTC
>NZ_JAZHPE010000028.1:0-12546 GCF_036553535.1 Subtercola sp. YIM 133946 | reverse complement strand
ACACGCTGCCCTCCGTTAAAGCCGAAACACGCAGCTAAACTACCGCCACACCGTTCACTTTTCCAACGTCACAACGGCCCAGTTTTAGACCGTCGCCGACACAATGGATAGGAGAGTTCATGGCAAACGATAAAGAGCCGTCAGACCACTTAACACACGGGAGTTCCCCGCGTTGGATTGAGGAAGGCGCGAAGCCCAAGGCAGGCAGCAAACCAGCACAAGCCGTCAAGCCTCCAACCAGTGGGCCGTCCGGAGGTGCCGGTGACTCTGGGGCTCAATCGGATTAGGTAAGGGCCCACCTGCTCAGTCATTCGGACGAAGACCCTTCGGGTCATTTCGATCCTCACCGCCTGGAAGCGATTAGGAGCCGTCACTCGAAGTGTGTACTGCGGATTGGGCCCCGAGGTCAGCCGCCTTCGATAAGATTTCCCGCGAGGTGAGGGGACCGCTCAATTGACACCAACCAACGCTGCCGCTACCGAACTGACCGTTCTTGGGCAAAGCTTACAAAATCTCTACACGCAGTACTCGGGCGGGGCGTTCGTTGTAAACCGCCGCTATCAGCGCAAACTGGTGTGGGCTGTCGAAGAGAAGCAAGCACTTATCGACTCGGTGCGGAACAGCCTTCCGATTCCCCTGGTGCTGCTCGCGGAGAGTTCCGCGTCAAGTCAGCAGCAGCTTGAGATCATAGATGGGTTACAGCGGCTAAATGCTATTTTTTCGTTCATTGAAGACGAATTCCCCTACGAAGGTGCCTACTTCGACCTAGAGACCCTGGCTGACACGAAGCTCCGGCGCGATGAGGGCAGGCTGGTGCAGCGAGAACCGATTCTCGAACGAAAAACGTGTGTGGCGATCGTCAACTATCAGTTACCCATTTCGACCTATCGTTCTGCGACTGAGGAATCCGTGGACGAGGTGTTCCGTCGCATCAATTCATCCGGTCGAAAACTAAGCCTGCAAGAGATTCGCCAAGCTGGCGTCACCTCTGACCTTGCCACCCTCGTTCGTCGCATTAGCGCCAGCATCCGTGGAGACGCATCGCTATCGGAAACGCTTCCACTGTCGGAGATGCCCAAGATCAGCATCACTAACCGCGATCTCCCGTACGGCATCCCAAGCGACGAGGTGTTTTGGGTGAAAAACGGCATCCTTGATAAAGACGCCGTTCGGGAATCGCGCGATGAGGAACTTGTCCTTGACATGCTTCTCGACGTCATACTTGATCCGATTGCCGTTAGCGGGAGCGCCTATCGGAACTCCGCCTACGGCCGCGACGATAACGCCGCGGCATCTGAGAGCACCGTTGCTACTCGGATTAACTCCCTCGGCGTCGAGAACATCGAACGCAACTATGTCACTGCACTAGACATCATCAAGCAGACGATTGACCAGGCCGGTAAGCCCTGGGCGAGCTGGGTCATCACGCAGCAAAACCCTCGCGGCATTCCCCGATATTTCCACGCGATCTTCGTCTCGATTCATGAACTTCTGATGGAGGGAAACGAACTGAGTAACCTCGACGGTCTCACCAAAGTGCTCGACCATTTTTGGGACAAAGACCTGACGATTCCGGCTGGCGGCGGCAATTGGGGGACGAATCGAAAGCGCCCTCTTTTCGATTCGATCAAGGCAATTCTCAGACCATTCTTCAAGCGGAGTAACGATCCCGCCGCTTTACGCGCTCAACAGACCGCTACCGAGTTTGAGATTCAGATGCAGATGGCACTAACGGAGCATTCCCTGTTCGAGCTCAAGCAGGGATTTACTCGTCTCGATGAGTCGAGGGCGTTTGACGACATTGCGTTCGAATCAGTTCTTCGAACGGCCTCGGCGATGGCCAATCACGGTACCAATGCTGAGGGCTTCATTTTTTTCGGCATCGCGGACCGTCCTGAACACGCCGCGCGTATAGCAGAGCTCTACAACATTGCCCCACTCGGAGTTGGTGAATTTTTGGTGACGGGAACGGAACACGAGTTAACCGCTCTTGGCCGTAACCGAGATAAGCATATGCAGTGGCTGACGCAAAGAATTCGCGAGTCAAAACTCGATTCCGTTTTCGCGTCGCATCTCGCCGGTTCCCTAAGCGTGTTCGAATACAAGGGATACACGATTTGGTCTCTTCGACCGAGGGCCGGCGCTGCACCCGTTTCATGGGATGGCAAATTCCACGCGCGCGAAGGCAATTCAACTAACGAGCTTCAAGGCGCGGCAGTGACTGAGCTAATGCGACGGTTTTTGGCCAAACATTAGTCAAGGAGACTTGACTTGAATCTTTTTACCAATCGGCTCAGTCCGTTGGGCTGGCCGGGCTCGATCACCTGGTTTCGTCAGAACTTGGCCCGGCTCCAGCCGGACTACGCGGCTGCTGATCCGGCTGACCTGCTCCGTTGAGCGTCGGGTAATTGTGCGGAGTACGAACTGCGGTGCCCGCCGACTAAGACGCAACTCGGTAACGATCAAGCCGGGTCGTCTCCGCTACTCGTGATCGCCGAGTAGCACTCGCGGTTCATCACAGCGATGATGCTACGGTCGCCCTATCGCGCTGATAATGGACCTTATGACAAGTAATCGATGGGGGAGACTCGGAAACATGCGGAATTTGAATTCCGCCCGTGATATTCAAGTGCGCGCTTTTCATGTTCAAATTGGTACCTCATATACCCCGAACGCTCAGTCGTATCCCGCAGAACACTGGACGATCGGTGGCGCGGCACCCCTTTGCCCAACCAACCTAAGTGCTGTAACGGTCCGGCGACGCCCCCTCCCCCACCCGCTTCCCGCGGCATAATCGAGCACTTTTCAGCAATCACGGGCTAGACCCGGTCTTGACCGAGAAAAGGCTCTATTGTGCGGGAAGTCTCATTTTCAGCGGGGCTTATCTGGAACGATAGATGTCAGCACGGTGGTCCACGTGCACAATGAGGACTACCAGTCGTTCTTCTACGATCTCGTAGATAATCCGATACGGCCCTCGACGGGCACCCCATAACCCTTCGAGTTCGCGCTGCAAAGGCTTCCCTACCCGCCGCGGGTAGCGGGCGAGGTCGCCATAGACAAATTCGATAATCGCCGGCACTACCCGAGGCGGAACAGTGCGCAGGTCCCGGCGGGCCGTTCCGGCAAATTCGACCTCATACTGCGCGTCGTCAGTTGAGCTCACTTTGCGGTGCGACGGGGAACGTTGAACTCAGCCCGGATCTCATCCTCGCTGATCGTTCGCCCCTCAGCCAGCTCCCGGCGCGCTTCCGCGACGTCGTTGACGGTCCCAGACCGAGAGAGCCAGAACAACGTTTCCTGTAGCGACTCCCACTCGTCGGCACCGATAAGTACCGCTGCCGGCGACCCGTTCTTCGTGATCGTCACCTGCTCATGAGTGAGCGACACGGCGTCGACAAATTCGTTGAGTTTATCCTTGACTTTAGAAATCGGCAAAGTTTGCATGCTAACATTATAAGCCTTAATTGAGGCCTCAAGAAGGCTTATATTGAGGCTGATACGCGATATTACGTCAAGTAATCGCCAGAAGAGGCCCGGAAACAGGCGGATCTAAGGATTATCACCCTGCATCACCGGCCCCGCAGACCACCTGACGTGAGGCGCCCGCTAGCCAGCGTAGCTGCTCGTCAAGTGGCACTCTTCGACAATTGCCACGTCCAAAACGATACGGGTTCTGGTGCGAGAAACGTGCGCCTGATTGTGGCTGCTCCCCTAGGTTCCCGCCCGGGATAGTTGGCGTTTTCTCACTAGTGCTGTTCTCGGTTGTTGATCGAGCAAATGTCCCACGGTCTGTGGGACATTTGCTAGTTCTCGTCGAGAGCGGCGATGAGCTGAGCGGCGGAGGGCATCGACAGTTTCTCATCAGCTGGGAGGCTGTCGTACGTGTAGGTGCTCACTGCCATCGGTGACGTGGTTTGGCCGAGTGCGTACCGTACCGTCTGTGCGCTTTTGTCCCCGCAAATGAGGATCCCGACGGTGGGTGCGTGGTTGGCGCGACGAAGTTTGTCGTCGACGATCGCGACGTAGAAGCCGAGCTGGCCGGCGAAGGCTGGTTCGAAGCGTCCTTTTTTCAGTTCAACGACCACGTATCGCAGCTGCTCGACGTGAAAGAACAGTAAGTCGACGTAGAAGTCATCGCCGTCGACTTCGAAATGTACTTGCCTGCCGACGAACGCGAAGCCGGCGCCGAGCTCCGCGAGGGTCTGAGATATACGGTCCATCAGGGCTTGCTCGAACTCACGCTCAGCCGCTCCTTCGGCTATGTCGAGGAAGTCGAAAACGTATGGGTCTTTTGCCAGGTCGCGGGCGAGTGCCGAATCAGTTAGCGGAAGTCGGACGTCGAAATTGGATGGGGCTGCACCGGTGCGTTCAAGCGTTCTGTTCTTGATGTGATTGAGCAGTACGTCTCGTGACCAGCCATGCTCTGCCGCTTTAGCGGCATAGAGCTCACGGTCCGCGCGGTCGTCGAGTTTGTCGAAGAGAACACGAATATGGCCCCACGGCAAATGTCCCACAGCCTGTGGGACATTTGAGCTGTCAGGCCACTGGGTCGCGAATGCCCGCATGTATTGCAAGTTGCTTCTGGACAGGCCAGTCATCGTCGGGAAGGCCAACCGAAGGTCATCGGCGAGCTGTCCGATCACCCCGGAACCCCAGGGCTGGTACTGCTGTTCTACGACGATGGCGTGCCCGATTTCCCAATAAAGCGCGATCAACTCACGGTTTACCGTACGGACTGCCCGCGCTTGTGCGACCCGTACTCGGTCACCGAGTTCAGCCAGCAACCCCAGGTACCGATCTGGCAGCTCTACCGCGTCACGACTCATAGATTTAGCGTAGCCGGACGATCATCGTGCCACTGCGGAGGCGGACCGTGCCGCCCGTTAAGGCTGTGGGCGGTGTTATGGCTGGCGTATGCCCATGAGTCCGCGCGTCGGCTCGGCTGGTTCGGGGAACATCGCACCGTTTCGGATCACTTCAAGGTGCAGCCTGCAGACCGCGTACACCGTAAAGAGGCCATTGTCGTTGACGGTGAACTCGGACGCGGCTTCCACCGCGCAGTCACTAATCAGACACTGCGTGACTTCCATGACCCGAGACTAGCTCAGATAATAGCTCAGGTTGATTCGAACATATGTACCGGGTATCTGCTTAGGTCAAGTTTTCCGGTATCTTCACGGATATGGTCGAGCGTTTGGTCGGTGGGGTGGATTATCCGCACACGATTCTGGAGTTTCAGGATTGGTTCGCGACGGATGACGCGTGCATGAAGTTCTTAACGGGTCTGCGATGGCCGGATGGCTTCGTCTGCCCGAGGTGTGGCGTGAGCGGGCAGGCGTGGAAGATCGCGGGCGGCTTATGGATGTGTCGGGCCTGCGGACGACAGACAAGCGTGACAGCGGGCACGATCTTCGATCGGACCAGATCTCCGCTTCGGATGTGGTTTCACGCCGCGTGGTACATCACCTCGCAAAAAACTGGGGTCTCCGCGCAGGGCCTGCAGCGGGTGCTTGGGCTGCGGTCATATGAGACGGCGTGGGTGTGGATGCACAAGTTCCGTCGGGCGATGGTCGTGCCTGGCCGGGGGCTGCTGCAGGGTGTGGTCGAGCTTGACGAGACCTATGTGGGCGGTATCAGTCGCGGAAATGCGGGCCGCAGCAGCACAAAGGTGGGGGTAATGGTCGCTGCCGAGATGCTCGGCGTGAAGCGGCTGGGCCGAATACGGCTGGAGCCAAGCCCCGGCGATAGCTTGCAGCTGATCAGCTTCGCGCAGCGAGTCATCACCCCTGGCGCCTTGATCCGTACGGACGGAGCGCAAGAGCTCAAACGCCTCGCGAAGCTCGGATACGAGCACGAGCGCCATGTGGAAACCGGCTCTAGCGTCCCCGCCCACGTATCCCTCTACGGCGTGCATACCGTTGCCTCGCTACTCAAACGCTGGCTCGAAGGCACCCTGCACCAGGGAATCAGCAACGACCACCTGGGCTACTACCTCGACGAATTCACCTTCCGATTCAACCGTCGAACATCCCGCAGCCGAGGCCTACTGTTTTACCGCCTCCTCGAACATGCCATGCGCACCGACCCTGCGCCCCTGCCTACACTCATCGCCGCCAAGGGTGACGATCACGCTGACTTCACCTAAGCAAATAGCAAGATGTACTCAAATCGGCTCCTGCTCGACTGCCCTTGCCGTCTCGGTATCATGAGCGAATGATCGCTCTTCCCGCATCAGCACGAGCGCTCAGAGTGTTCCAAGTCATATGGGTAATCGGCTTTCTCGTTGGAACAACCACGCACACGGCGGATCTGATCGTCGGCGGATTAAACGCCTACAGCGCCTTTCCTCTCGGCGTCCGGCTGTTCTGGGTGACTCTAACGATCCTGGATCCGGCCACCGCTGCGCTTATCATCTTTCGACGGCGCTCCGGCATCGTGCTCGGCATCGCCGTGATCATCGCCGACATCGCCGTGAACTGGACCGTCTTCGCTACGGTCGGCGGACTCTCGTCCTTCGGGGTGATTAGTCAAAGCCTTTTTGCGGTGTTCATCTTTGTCACGGCTCGCTCCCTTTGGATAGGGTTCGGGCAATCTTCTCCACGAGAATGCACCAACCTGAACAGAGAGGCCTGATCGCACACGACTGCGAGACGGTCGACCAGGGCCGGGAGCGAGGAGAGTTGACTAACGCCGCCTGAGTCAGACAGCCATGGCGACAGGCGCCATCGTCGAAAAGTTCCGGAAGCTGAGTTGGCTCAGGAGTACTTTACCTAAGCAGATACCCGGTACATATGTTCTAGTCTTTGGTTGTGGGTCAATCTGAGCTGCGGTGCAGGCGGGAGTGCAGGCGCCTTACTTCGACGACGCCCACGACCGTGATGGCGAGTGCTATTGCTACGATCAGTGCCCAGCCGAGAATGTTGTACCACTGCCCGTGAAACGCGGCGTATGTGTTCTCGCCGGCGAGAGCGAACAGGAACAGGGCCGCCCCGCCCCAGACCATGACGTTCGCCGCCAGCGCGGTCTTTGCGAGGCTCCCGGATTTTCGCATGAGCCCACGATCTCACTGCGGGCTGCGAGTTGTCCACGGATACCGGGTCGGCTCTCACCTGGTGGAGCGTGACCGTTGGGGACGTCGAAACGGTACGCCGACTCGATCGACCGGCGGTCGCTTGCGAAGATGAATCTCCGCGACATGGTCGGCGAACCGGAAACGCTCTCGGTGTTCGAGCTGGATCTCGATAACGAGCTCGTCACGTACGATCCGAAACCGAAGAAGGCCCGCGCCTGGGTGAGGTACGCCGGCCGGCCGATGAAGGTCAACGTGTACGTCTTGGCTTGGACGGCCAACGCGATCCGGGTCCGATGGGTGAATGGCGAACAGACCCGGCAGGAGGCGTGGGTCTGGCTGCCGGCGGTCGAGAACACGCCCTGGGTCGAAATCTAAGACGCTCTCCCCCAAAGCCAGCGGCCGAAGCAGCGGCCCAACGGCTCCGCCGCTGCCCTCTTTCTCTGATCTGAGCCGCTTCGCGGCGCTGTAGCCGCCCCTGATCGGAGCTTGTTGATTTGGCCGTGAATCCTTCGGAAGCGTACGGGCCTGTCCGTTCCGTGCAAGCAGCTGCGCTGCCGGCTCCGCCGAGATTTCCGGCACGCGTTCATCCTTCGGGCTCTCTTATTTCGTGCCGGAATTCTCTCCCCCGCCGCCCTTCGGGTGGCGCTGCACGGCCTGTCCCTAGCGGCGGTGAACCGCCTTCACGGCAAAACAACGTGGAGGGGAGAAGGAGAACAGACCATGACCACCGAAATCGCCACCCGCACCAGCAAGACCCGCACCCCCGCCAAGACGGCTGAGGAGAAGAAAGCCCAAGCGGAGGCGCTGCACCAGTCGATCACCGATCAGGTCGAGACGTTGCATGATTCCGGCCGGTGGGAGGCATTTCTCGACTTCGCGCAGGCGTTCCACGCGTACTCCCTGAACAACGTCCTGCTGATCCTGTCGCAGATGCCCGAGGCATCTCAGGTGGCAGGTTTCCGGAAGTGGCAGACCCTGAACCGTCAGGTCCGGAAAGGCGAGAGGGGCATCCGCATTTTCGGGTACTCGACCAAGAAAGTGACCGAGAAAGACGCCAACGGCGACGAGGTAGAGAAAAAGATCTCCCGGTTCCCGATCCTGTCGGTATTCGATGTCAGCCAAACAGACCTCATCGACCCCGACCAGGGCGACCCCAGCACCCTCACCACGCTCCTCACGGGCGCCGATGATCACGGCATCGTCGACGCCCTCAGCTCCTACCTGATCGGTGAAGGCTGGACCGTCGAGCGTCGGTCCCTGCCAGGCAGCATAAACGGTGTCACCCGGCCTCAGGAGATGACGGTGGTTGTCGACTCTGGTCTGTCGCCGGAGGCGGCGGCGAAGACGATGATCCACGAGTGCGCGCACATCCTGTTGGGTCACATTGACGACTTGGCCGAGTACGCCCAGCACCGGGGCCTGATGGAGACCGAGGCCGAGAGCGTCGCCTACGTCGTCGCGGGAATGGTCGGGTTTGATACGTCGGCGTACTCGGTGGGCTATATCGCCGGATGGGCGAACGCCGACACCGACCTCATCAAATCGACCGCCGCCCGGGTGCTCCGCACCGCGCACCAGATCGCCGGAATCCTCACCCCAGAAGACGAAGCCACAGACGACCCCGACGACGAAACCTCTCGCGCCGCCTGACCTCACCACCGCAGGGGCGGCAGGATCGCTGCCCCCGCCCGAACCCGGAAGGGAAACACGATCATGATCATCACCTATCAGCGCCCCGACACGCTCGGCTACGCTCTCGACCCCGACGCCCCGGACGCCGCCCTGAGTGTCGACGGCTCCGAGTGCGGAGCCGAAACCATCGACACCGATGGGATCCAGTGGCGCTGCACCCGCGCACCACACCCCGGGCGGGACGAACACCCTGCCGCGTACGAAAGGGACGGCGACGGCCCCGACGGTGCCGTCGCGATCGCCTGGACCTACCAATACGCCGGCTGTGACCAGACCGGCGGAGACACCGACAACGCCGCCCCCGTACACACCATCACGGTCTCGTTCCCCGACCGGGCGATCGGCGTGAACGCCGAGAAGATCCGTGCCGCAATTCTCGACCTGTTCTGGGAAGGCGACGCCGACGACGTACAGATCATCGTCTCCACTTGAAGACGCGAGGCCGGAAATCAGCACGCCCGCCCGGAACACCGGGCGGGCGTCGTCATAGTTCCGATCATGACTGCAACAACGAAGCTTTCCCAGGCGCCGCGGAGTGCGATTAGTGGCCCAACGGCTTCGCCGCCGACTGTCTTGGCTGAGTGGAGCCGCTTCGCGGCGCTGGTTTCGCCCCTGGCCGGGGCTTGTTGTTGTGCCGTGAATCCTTCGGAAGCGTACGGGCCTGTCCGTTCCGCGCAAGCAGCCGTCGGCTGCCGGTTCCGCCGAGATTTCCGGCACGCGGTCGCTGCGCTTCCTCATTTCGTGCCGGAATTCTCTCCCCCGCCGCCCCTTCGGGTTGCACTGCACGGCCTGTCCCTAGCGGCGGTAAACCGCCTTCACGGCAAAACAACGAAAGGGAGAAAGAAAATGACTGATCAACTCACCGGGATCCGGATCGATAACGACGGGGTGCTGTCCACTGTCAGCATCTATGCCACCAACACCCACACCCGCCTGCTGGGCATGTACCAGCACATCGGCTGCACCACCGTCGACGTGATCGGGCTGGACGGCGGGATCGATGTGTGGGTGGACGACGAGGGCCTGTACACGCAGAACCCGAACCCGACACTGACTTTGATGCTTTGGCTCACCCGCCCGTTCCAGACGCACCTGTCAGGTCCCGGCCTGTTCCTCAGGTCGAACGAGGACGGCGACACCCAAGGTCTCACCCCGGAGCAGACCGCGACGGTCATCGAGTGGTGGCAGTTCGCGATCGCCATCGTCCCCGTCCAGTAACACCCCACCCCACAACAAAGGTCGGGAACCGAGATAACGCAAATATCTCGGTTCCCAACCGACACCAACCACACTACCAAGAAGGAAAATATCGTGACCAAGAACACCACCACCCCCGCCGACGCCACGAATGCCGACAGCGCCGCAGCCGACAGCACCGTTGCGCCGGACCTCGCCGCGAGCCTCGCAGCGGGCACCGTCACCATCGAAGCTGTCGGCCCGCAGCTGGTCGAGCTTGACCCCAACATCCGCACCAACCCCGTCCTGCCTCACGAGTTCGTGGACTCGATCCGCGCCGAAGGGGTCCGCGAACCGGTCCTCGCCCGTCGCGGTGAGGACGGCATCACCTACGTCTACGACGGACAGCGCCGACTGCTCGCCGCCCGTCAAGCAGGCCTCACGTCGATGCTTGCCGTGTTCGGTATCGCCGACACCACCGGCACCGAATCAGGTCGGATCCTTGATCAGCTGCGCACCTTCGCCCGCGCAGAACTCACCCTCACCGACCGGATCGCCGCATATGAGCAACTGGCCCTTAACGGGATCAGCGTGGAGAAGATCGCGAAATCTGCTGGAACCGACAAAGCCACCGTCACCGGGGCCCTCAGCATCGGTCAGAGCACGGCGGCCACGCAGTACGCCGGTTATGGCACGGTGTCGTTTGACCGGTTGCTGCTGATCGCGGAGTTCGACGGCGACGAGGACGCCATCGCCGCCATCACCGACTGCGACGACGAAGACCTCAACTTCGTTGCGCAGGAATGCCGCGATGAAACCGCCCGCCAAGCCCGACAGATAGAGGTCGTGACCGCTCTCGAGGCAGACGGGCTGACCGTTGTTACGAAGTGGGATTACTCGACCATGGCGCACCTGTCCCGCCTCACGGACGCCGCTGACGACGACACCGAACGGCCTTCGTTGGATGCGGAGGCGCACACGGGGTGTGAGGGTCATGCCGTGTTCGTGACGGTGAACGGGCTCGGCGAGGACGACACCGAAACGGTGCCGCTTTGCACCAAGCCGGACCTGCACCAGCCCATCTATCGCGGCTACCGCCAGCAGGTGACAGCGCCGATTGAGCTGTCGGAGGAAGAAGCCGACGCCCAGGCGGAAGCGAAGCGTGTGGAACGTCGAACGCTGATCGCGAATAACAAGGCGTGGGACACCACCCTGTTGACTGAACTTCACAGGTGCCGCTCTGTGGTGCTCGGGACGGGTGGCTAACATGGACGATGTACGACAGCAATTATTTGAGGGCCGGATCGGGCTTTTCGGTCTTGGCGGTGTTCAGAAGCGATCGACCGGCGTTTTACCGTTCGTGGTCGTCGACGCGGCGGAACACGAAATTCCAGAGTTCTCGCTGTACCTGACCGACCTGGTCTTGACGGACATGAGTGCTCTGACCATTCGCTCGTATAGCAATGACCTACTGCGCTGGTGGCGGCTATTGCAAATGCTCGGCACCCCGTGGGATGTCGCCGGCCGGGCTGAGGTCGAGGTGATGGTCGGTTGGATGCGTTCCGCGGCGAACCCGCAACGCCGCGCCGATTACACCCGGTCAGGCAACCTGAGGACGGGTAAGCGCCCGTTAGCGGCTGGTTACGCACCGGCCACGATCAATCACGCACTCTCAGTGGTCTCGTCGTTCTATTCGTTTCACGCCCAGTTCGGCCGCGGCCCCGTCGTGAACCCGGTACCAGAAAGCACCGGTCGACGCGCGAAGCTGGGGCATCGCAGCCCGATGGAGCCGGTGCCTGGGTATCGGCGTGCTGTTTTGCGGCAAAAGGAGACGGTACTGATGCCGAGGTCGATCCCTGACGGCATGGTCGATGAACTGCTCGGGGCTCTGCGAACAAGCCGCGACCGGGCTCTCGTGTCGTTGTATCTGTCCACTGCGGCGCGGGCGAGTGAACTGCTTGGCGTGCACGGCAGCCAGGTCGATTGGGCTAGGCAGCGGCTATGGGTTGTCTCGAAAGGCTCCCGCATCCTCGAGCCGGTCCCGGCGTCACCCGAAGCGCTGCGATATCTCGCGGCGTACTTTCACGAGCACGGCACCCCGCAACCGGAGGAGCTGATCTGGCGAACAGTGCACGGCCAGGTCCGCCCGTTGAACTACCATGCTGCACGTCGGATCCTGCAGCGCGCGAACGCGATGCTGGGCACGGATTGGTCGTTGCATGATGTGCGCCACACGACCATCGCCCGGATGGTGTCGGATCCGAACCTCACCCTGCCGGAGGTGATGTCTGTCACGAGGCACCGCCAGGAGTCGTCGATGAGTCCGTACCTGCGGCCGCGCATCGATGAGGTGTTCGAAAAGGTCCAGGAACATTTCGCCGCCCCGACAGCAGTTCGCACGTTGACGCCGGGATACAACGCGGACGACTTCTCGGCGGTGTTCGATGGTTGACCTCCGCCCGCACACCCGTCAGCGCCCTCTCGTGCCCGAAGCAGCCGCTATGTCGGCGACGGTCTAAAACTGGGCCGTTGTGACGTTCGAAAAGTGAACGGTGTGGCGGTAGTTTAGCTGCGTGTTTCGGCTTTAACGGAGGGCAGCGTGT
>NZ_JAZHPE010000027.1:0-13151 GCF_036553535.1 Subtercola sp. YIM 133946 | reverse complement strand
TACGCCGCTCCGCGGCTACTCAACCAGCGTCTGCTAGCGCCCGCCGGTTGAGTAGCGGGGCGAAGCCGCGCGTATCGAAACCGGCGTCACGTGCGGGTGAGTGGCCGGCGTCAGGCGCGGCTGCGCAGGACGGTGAACGAGGTGCCGGCCACGATGAGTGTGGTCACCTCGCCCTCGACCTGCTGGCCGGGATCGCTCGAGATCGCGAGCTCCCACTCGGCGTTCGGCGCGGCCGGAACCTGGAACTCGACGCCGTTCGCGGCGGCGTTGAGCAGCAGCGCGAAGGAGTCGGCACCCTCGTGTTCGAGCACGAAGGCGATCGAGCGGGCATCCGGGTTCTTCCAGTCGTCGTCGCTGAAGCCCTCGGCGTCAGAGCGGTCGATCTGAACGGTGTCGTCGCCGCCCACCTCGGGCGCCTGCCGAAACCACGCCGGGTGCAGTGCGGCGTTCTCACGGCGCAGTGCGATCAACGTCTTCGTGAACTCGAGCAGCGAAGTGTCGGCGCCGGCCCAGTCGAACCACGAGATCTCGTTGTCCTGGCAGTAGGCGTTGTTGTTTCCGCCCTGGGTGCGCGCGATCTCGTCGCCGCCCAGAATCATGGGCACGCCGGCCGACAACAACAGAGTCGCCAGGAAGTTTCGCCGCGCGAGGTCGCGGCGCTGGCAGACGGCCTGGTCGTCGGTGGGGCCCTCAGCTCCGCCGTTCGACGACTTATTGTCGCTCTCGCCGTCGTTGTTGTCTTCGCCGTTGGCCGCGTTGTGCTTCTGGTTGTACGAGGTGAGGTCGGCCAGGGTGAAGCCGTCGTGGGCCGTCACGAAGTTGATGCTCGACAGCGGCGAGCGGCGGTCGGCCTCATACACGTCGGGGCTGCCGAGCACGCGCTGCGAGAGGGTGCCCAGGATGCCGTCGGTGCCGAGCCAGAAGTCGCGCACATCATCGCGGAACTTGCCGTTCCACTCCGACCAGTCGGCCGGAAAGCCGCCCACCTGGTAGCCGGCGGTGTCCCAGGGCTCGGCGATCATCTTCACCGGTGCCAGCACCGGGTCTTGCTGGATCAGAGTCAGGAAGGCACTGTGCAGTTCGGCGTCGCCGCCCTGCCGGGTGAGGGTGGTGGCCAGGTCGAAGCGGAATCCGTCGACGTGCATCTCGGTGACCCAGTAGCGCAGCGAGTCCATGATCAGGCCGAGCGCGGTGGGGTGCGAGACGTTCAGGCTGTTGCCGGTGCCGGTGGTGTCGAAGTACGAACCCCGGTCATCCTGAACCAGGCGGTAGTAGGCCTCGTTGTCGATGCCCTTGAACGACAGCGTCGGGCCCATGTGGTTGCCTTCGGCGGTGTGGTTGTAGACCACGTCGAGAATGACCTCGAGGCCGGCCGCATGCAGCGACTTGACCATGGCCTTGAACTCGGCGACCTGGCCACCGCCGTCACCGGCAGCAGCGTAGTCGCCGTGCGGTGCGAAGAAACCGATGCTGTTGTAGCCCCAGTAGTTGCGCAGGTCTTTTTCGAGCAGGTGGCTGTCTTGAACGAACTGGTGCACCGGCATGAGTTCGACGGCGGTGACGCCGAGGTCGGTGAAGTACTTCACGGCGGCCGGATGCCCGAGGCCCGCGTAGGTGCCCCGAATCTCTTCTGGCACGTCGGGGTGCAGCTTCGTGAACCCCTTCACGTGGGTCTCGTAGATGATCGTGTCTGACAGCAGGGTGCGCGGGGCGACGTCGGCACCACCCTCGTTCCAGTCGAAGGCCGGATCGGTGATCACGCAGCGCGGCATGGCGGCTGCCGAGTCGTCGTCGTTTCGTTCGGTGGGCTCGTTCATGTCGTGACTGAACAGGGCCTGGCCCCAGTCGTAGTCGCCCTCGATGGCGGTGGCGTGCGGGTCGAGCAGCAGCTTGTGCTTGTTGTGGCGCAGGCCGTTCTCCGGGTTCCACGCGCCATCGACGCGAAGGCCGTACCGGGTGCCCACGCCCGCGCCCTCGACGATGCCGTGAAAGACATGGCCGGTGCGCTCGGTGAGGCGAGTTGCAGTCTCGGTGCCATCGTCGTCGAACGCGCAGAAGTCGATCGCGTCGGCCGTCTCTGAGTAGACGGCGAACGAGATGGCGCCGTCGAGCAGTGTGACGCCGAGCGGGTACGGAAGGGAGCGAGGGTGTTCGATGGGCATTGCACCATCATGGCCGAGCGGCTGGGCGCCCGGCGTTTCGGCGGCGAGGGGCTTGACGAAAGCCCCGACTTCGGTGTTGGGCGCGAGCCTGTCGCAAAAGCCCGGCCTGCGCAAGGGGTCGGTCGCCATGCCGCACGGGCCGCGGCGGCGTTTTACAGTGAAGCACAACGAGAGGAGGGTCGAACCATGACGCAATCGCGCGCCATCGTCTCGTTCGATCCCCTCCGCCCGGCGCAGGCTGCGCCCCTCGACGCTCCGGTTCAGGATGCCCTGCAGCGCCTGGTCGACGAACAGTCCCCCACCGTCGCCGAGGCCCTCGGGCTGGCTGCGATCATCGGTGGCACGGGCATCCGCCCCGGTGTCGGGCGCACCGGCGAGCTGTGGCAGCTGCTCGCGACGATCGCTGCGCATGATCTCGGGACCGCACGGGCCGTCGAGCCGCACCTCGACGCGCTGGCCATTCTCGCCGAGGCCGGTCAACCGCTGCCGGCGGGCACCTGGGGCGTGTTCGCGGCCGAGGCCGGCCCGGCCGTGCCGCCGCTTCGGGCGACCCCGGCCACAGGGGCCGGTGACTCCCCCACGCACCTGCTGGCAGGCGACGACGGCTCTTCCACTCACCTACTCACCGGCGGCGATTCCCCCACGCACCTGCTGGCAGGCGACGACCATTCCCCCACGCACCTGCTCATCGGCGAGAAGCCGTGGTGCTCGCTGGCCGACCGGCTCGACGCCGCCCTCGTCTCGGCCACGCTCGCCGACGGCGTCTCGAGGCAGCTCTTCGCCGTCGACCTGCGCCAGCCGGGCGTCGAGGTGCTGGGTAGCCGGTGGCACGCGCGCGGCCTGGCCGAGATTCCGAGTGGGCCCGTGCGGTTCGTCGACGTTTCTGCCCGGGCGGTCGGCGAGCCCGGCTGGTACCTCAGCCGACCGGGGTTCTCGTGGGGCGGCATCGGCGTCGCCGCCTGCTGGTTCGGCGGTGCCGTGGGCGTCGCCCGCGCCCTGTTCGATGCCGGCGTGACCAGGCGCACCGACCCGATTCTGCTGATGCATCTCGGCGCCGTGGATGCCCTGCTGGCCGACGCGCGCCGTGCTCTCGCCGAGGCGGCGGCACTGGTAGACGCCGGCGCCGCGACCGGCGAGCAGGGAACGCTGCTCGCCCAGCGGGTGCGAGCCACCGTGGCCCGGGCATCCGAAGCCGTGCACACGCATGTCGCCCACGCCCTCGGCCCGGCTCCGCTGGCCCGTGATGCCGCCCATGCCAAACGGGTGGCAGACCTCGAGCTGTACCTGCGCCAGCACCACGCCGAGAAAGACGAGGCCGCGCTCGGCGCCGACCTCGTCGCGTCGGAGGTCGCCCCGTGGTGACCTTCGACTCGCGCGACCCCGGCACGACCCGCGCCGAATGGGCCCGCGACGAGCGATGGGCCATACTGCCGCAGCTCGACCTCGACGGGGTGACCCGGGTGATCGTGCTGGCGGCGCACCCCGACGATGAGACGCTCGGTGCGGGCGGGCTGATGGCCGAGGCCTTCTCCCGCGGGGTCGCGGTGTCGGTCGTCGTGGTCACGAACGGCGACGCGTCGCATCCCGGTTCGCCCACCCTCGGCCCGACAGAGCTGGCGAGCCTGCGCTCGGCCGAGGTACGCTCCGCGCTCGAGCTGCTCGCCCCCGGCACCCCGCTCGTCGAGCTGGGTCTCGGCGATGGAACGCTCGCGAGCATCGCGCCCGAACTGCAGAGCCGGCTGGCCGAGGCCGTCGGCCAGGCCGCGCAGACGGCCTCGCGCACCCCGGTCGAGGGGGTGCGGCCAGACGCCGCAGCCGCCGCGCCGCCCCAGGGCGCAGGCCGCACGCTGCTCGTCGCCCCCTGGCGCGGCGACGGGCATCCCGACCACCGGGCTGTGGGCGATGCCGCCGCCTGGCTCGCCGACCGGTTCGGTTTCGAACTGCTCGAATACCCCGTCTGGCTCTGGCATTGGTCGAGACCAGACGACAGTGCGACTCCCTGGGCCGACTTCGTCAGCCTGCCGTTGTCGGAGTGGTCCGCCGTCTCGAAAGACCAGGCCATCTCGGCGCATCGCACGCAGGTCGAGGCGCTGAGCGCGGCGCCCGGTGACGAGGCCCTGCTGCACGCCACGTTCCTGGCGAATTTCGATCGCGACGACGAGATCTTCGTGCGCAGTGCCCCTGCGGGCAATGGCGTCGCCGGCGGTGCCCCGGCCGAGCAGGGCACCGCCGGGCATCCTGCGTCGACGACCGCGCCGGATGCCCGGCCCCGAACCCTGCCCGCCGAGTACTTCGAGAACACCTACGCGCGGGCCGACGACCCCTGGGGCTTCGTCAACCGGTGGTACGAGTCGCGCAAGCGCGCGGTCACCGTCTCTGCCCTGCCGCGCCAGCACTATGCCAGCGGCTTCGAGATCGGCTGCTCGATCGGCGTGCTCACCGAGCAGCTGGCCGCGCGCTGCGACACCCTGCTGGCGGTCGACATCGCCCCGGCTGCGATCGAGCGAGCACGGCAGCGACTCGCCCGGGCTACGAATGTCACCCTGCGGGTGGCCGACGTCTCGCAGTCGGCCGTCGAGGGCAGCTTCGACCTGGTGGTGCTCTCTGAGGTGGGGTACTACTTCGACGCAGCCGTGCTCGACGCCGTGCTCGCGAAGATCGACGCCGCTCTGGCGGCCGACGGGCAGTTCGTAGCCTGCCACTGGCGCCATGAGGTGGGCGACTACCTGCAGACCGGCGACGAAGTACACGAGCGCATTGCGGCGTTCGCCGGAGCCGCACGATGGAACCGGCTGGCCCGGCACCTCGAAGACGACTTCGTGCTCGAGGTGTATTCGCGCGACCCGCGCTCCGTCGCAGCCGAGACGGGGCTGTTGTGAGGGCCGAGCGCGAGTCTGTGCGGGCGGTCGCGGTCGTCGTGCCGGCCCGCAACGAAGAGGCGCTCATCGGGGCCTGCCTGTGTTCGATCGAGCGTGCGGTGCAGACCCTGGGCACGCAGGCCAGTGTGGTGACCGTGGTCGTCGACGACGACAGCTCTGACGCCACCGCCGCCATCGCGGGCACCTTTCACGGCGTCACGGTGCTGGGCACGCCCGGCGGCAACGTCGGCCGCGCCAGGGCTACCGGTGTCGACAGTGCACTGGCCGCGCTCGATCTCGACCCGGCCGAGGTGTGGATCGCGAGCACCGACGCAGATTCGACGGTGCCGCCCCACTGGCTGGCGGGCCAGCTGCGGCTCGCCGCCGAGGGCGCCGATGTCGTGCTCGGCACGGTTCGGCCCACCTTCGCCGAGCTCACCGCCAAGCAGGTCGCGGCGTGGTTGCACCTGCACCGCCGGGGTGTGGCGCAGGGCGAGATCCACGGCGCGAACCTCGGCGTGCGCGGTGACGTCTACCGCCGCAGCGGCGGCTTCCGGGCCCTCGACGAGCATGAAGACGTCGAGCTCGTGACACGACTGCGAGAGCTGACCGACCGCGTGGTGAGCACCGCCGAGATCGAGGTGGTGACGTCGGGCCGACTGTTCGGGCGCACCCCCGGAGGCTTCGCGGGCTACCTGCGCACCCAGCTGGTTCCGCCCGAGATTGTCGTACGGTAGAGGGTGACTTCTGCGACGCGAAAGCATGCCAACGCGGCTGCCTCCCCCGGACACCAGCCCGTGACGACCGATGCCGACACCGCCTCGGCGCCGATCCGGCGGCGCGGGTACGTCGACCTGCGCTCGTACGGCGCCATCGGCGACGGGCGCACGGTCGCGCTGGTCGCGCTCGACGGCAGCGTCGACTGGTTTCCCATCCCGAACCTCGACACCACCCCCGTCTTCGCCCGGCTGCTCGACGAGGCCGAGGGCGGTTCGATCGAACTGACCCCGACACAGCCGTTCACCTCGAAACGGCGCTACGTCGAGGGCACGAACGTTCTCGAGACCACCTTCACCACCGAGACGGGCGTCGCCACAGTGACCGACGCACTCGTCACCGGGATCGCCGGGCGCCTGCCGTGGGCCGAGCTCGCGCGGCGCGTCGACGGGGTCTCGGGCACCGTGCGCTTCCGCTGGAAGGTGGCGCCCGGCACCTGTCTCGCCACGGCCTCGCCGTGGGTGCAGAAGACCACCCACGGCGCCGTGATCAGGGTCGACTCGGTGATGATCGCCGTGCGCGGCCTCGACCACGGCCCCCGAGGCGGCGGCGATCGCGCCATGGTCGGGCGGTTCAGCACAACCGGCACGTCTCGGCATCTGCTGAGCATCGTCGGAACCGCCAACGAGCCCCTGCACCTGCCCGACCCCAGCGTCGTCGTCGACAGTGTCGAACGCACCATCGCCAACTGGCAGAACTGGTCGCGCGAATTCTCGTACGACGGGCCGTGGGCCGACGCCGTGTCGCGCAGCGCTCTCGCCCTCAAGCTGCTGATCTACAGCCCCACGGGCGCCATCGCGGCGGCCGCCACGACGTCGTTGCCCGAGAACGCCACGGGCGGCAAGAACTGGGACTACCGCTACGCCTGGGTGCGCGACACCGCGTACATGCTGCACGCGCTCATCAGGTTCGGCCTGCGTGAAGAGACCCACGCGGCCGTGTCGTGGCTGCTGAAGACCATTCGCCGCCATGGCCCCGGGCTGCACGTCTTCTACACGCTCGACGGCGAGCTGCCCGGCCCGGTCGAGCAGCACGCGGTCTCCGGCTGGAGAGACCGAGGCCCCGTCGTCGTCGGCAATCCGGCGAGCACCCAGCTGCAGCTCGGCGTGTTCGGCGACCTGTTCGACGTGATCAAGCTCTACGTGGCGGCGGGCAACGTGCTCGACGCCGACACCGGTCGCATGCTCGCAGGCGTCGCCGACCGCACCTGCGACGCCTGGCGCCGCCCTGACGCCGGCATCTGGGAGCTCGGCGAAGAACGCCACTACACCTCGTCGAAGATGGGCTGCTGGCAGGCCCTGACCTGCGCCATCGACCTGTGCGAGCTGGGCCAGATTCCCGGTGACTCGACACGGTGGCGCGCCGAGCGCAGCGTCATCGAAGAGTGGGTGCGAGTGCACTGCTGGTCAGAGAAGAAGCAGTGCTACGTGGCGTATCCGGGCACCGACGAGCTCGACGCCTCCGTGCTGCTCCACGGGCCGAGCGGCTTCGACCGGGGCCCCCGCATGTCGTCGACCATCGATGCCATCCTCGCTGAGCTCTCTGACGGCCCTCTGATCTACCGTTACTCGGGCGTCGAGGCCGAAGAGGCCGCCTTCGTCTCGTGCTCGTTCTGGCTGGCATCCGCCCTCGTCTGCGTCGGGCGGCACGACGAGTCGGTCGAGCTCATGAACGAGCTGGTCGCCCTGTCGAACGACGTCGGGCTCTACTCCGAGATGATCGACCCCGCCGATTCGTCGTTTCTCGGCAACCTGCCCCAGGGCCTCAGCCACCTCGCGCTGATCAACGCCGCGATCACCATCGAAGAACTCACTCGCAGCCAGCCCCGGGCGTCGGGCAGGCGAGGCCGCTCCTGAGACCGAGCTCAGCCGACGAGAAACACGTTCGGCAGGCGCCCGCGGGTCGAGGTCTCGACCTGGAAGACCGAGCCCGAGAGCGGATGCTCGACGAGCTGCTGCTCGGTCAGGTTCTCCCTCGCGGTGGTGATGTACAGCGTCGACAGGTCACGCCCGCCGAAGGCGACCGACGTCACATTCGGCACCGGCAGCTCGACCCGCAGCAGCTCCGCACCTCCGCCGTCGTACTTCACGACCACACCCTCGCCGTACAGGGCACCCCATGCGTTGCCCTCGGCGTCGAGAGTGAGCCCGTCGTGCATGCCGCCGTGCACGTAGACCTGCTCGTCGGTCACGTCGCCGTCGGCGCTGTAGCGCCCGCGGTACACCGACTGCACGCTCGTGTCGGCGAAGTAGAACGAGCCGCCGTCGAGCGACCACTCGAACCCGTTCGCAATGCCCACCCCGCCGCGCAGCACTCGCAGCGTCGGGGCGGTGCCCCGGGCATCCAGAGCATAGATCGCGCCGTCGGGCTCACCTGTTGTGACGTTCATCGAGCCGGTCACCCACCGGCCTGCCGGGTCGACCTTGCCCTCGTTGAGGCGCAGGCCGGCGTGGGCATGGCGCACCCGCGCCAGCTCGGTCACTGTGGTGAACGACGCGTCGGTCAGTACGATGCGGTCACCCAGCGACACGACGAAGCCCGGCGTGCCTGCCCGCAGGGCCGGGTGCAGCGAGGCGACCGGTGCCGGCAGGCCGAACACCTCGTCGTCTGAGCCGTCGACGGCGCCGTCGACCGGACTGCGGTAGACGAGCCCCGCGGTGATGTCGCACCAATACAGCGATCCTGTCGCGTCGAAGAAGGGGCTCTCGCCGAGGATGGCCTGCTGGTGCCGGAAGAGGCTGGGGGCTGAAACGACGTCGCTCATCGAACCATCACAGCACAACCATTGTCAACCACCCGGATCGATGACGCAGGGTTGACAGGGCCGAGCGTAGCCTCGAAGGTATGGATCTCGGAATCACCGGCAAAAAGGCACTCGTCTCGGGAGCCGACTCGGGAATCGGCTGGCACACCGCCCGGCTGCTGCTCGCCGAGGGGGTGACGGTCGTCATCACCGATCAAGACCAGAAGAGCCTCGACGAGGCGGCGAAGAAGCTGAAGGCCGACGACGGAAAGCTGTTCGCCTTCGCGGCCGACATCACCAGTGTCGATTCGATCGCCGCGCTCGCCCAGAGCGTCACCGACGCCATCGGAGACATCGACATTCTGGTGCAGTCGGCCGGCATCACCGGCGCGCAAGGCCTCTTTCACGACATCACCGACGAGGGCTGGACGAACACGCTGCTCGTCGACCTGCTGGGCCCGGTGCGGCTGGTCAAGGCCTTCCTGCCCTCCCTGCGGAAGGGCGGCTGGGGGCGCCTGGTGTTCGTCGCCTCTGAAGACGCCGTTCAGCCGTACGACGACGAACTGCCCTACTGCTCGGCGAAGGCGGGCATCCTGGCCTTGGCGAAGGGGCTGTCGCGCAGCTACGCGCTCGAGGGCCTGCTGGTGAACTGCGTCTCGCCGGCGTTCATCCACACCCCCATGACCGACGCCATGATGGCCAAGCGCGCCGACGAGCTGGGCACCACCACCGACAAGGCCATCACGAGCTTCCTCGACGAAGAACGCCCCTACATGGAGCTGAAGCGCCGGGGCGAGCCTGACGAGGTCGCCAACGTCATCGCGTTCCTCTGCTCTGAGGCGGCGAGCTTCGTGAACGGGTCGAACTACCGGGTCGACTCGGGCTCGGTCGCCACCATCTGATCGTCTGCTCCTGATCGTCCGCTCCTGAACATCTCTCCTGAACTGAACCCCTGATCCCTCCTCCCGCAAGAATCGCACTCGACTGAAAGGCCCAACACCATGTCAACCTCCACTATCGAACGAGACGTACGCGTGCCCGCCGACGGCGGCCCGAAGAGCACCCGTCGCCAGGGTGCCGAGCGCGGCTTCAAGGCGCCGAAGGAGCTGACCGACGCGCTGCAGCAGGTGCTCGTCGACCTGATCGAGCTGCACATCCAGGGCAAGCAGGCGCACTGGAACGTCGTCGGTAAGAACTTTCGCGACCTGCACCTGCAGCTCGACGAGATCATCGACTCGGCGCGCGAATTCAGCGACACCGTGGCCGAGCGCATGCGCGCCCTGCACGCTGTTCCGGATGGCCGCAGCGACACCGTCGCGGCGACCACGACCCTGCCCGAGTACCCCAACGGCGAGATCGACACCGCCGAGACGGTCGACCTCGTGACGGTTCGCATCGAGTCGGTCGTGTCGACCATGCGCGAGGTGCACGACACCGTCGACGAGGCCGACCCGACCAGCGCCGACGTGCTGCACGCCATCATCGAAGCGCTCGAGCAGTACGCTTGGATGGTCTCGGCCGAGAACCGCAAGGCCACGGCCAAGTAGTCGCCTCCCCGCGCCCGCCGGTTGAGTAGCGGCGCAGCCGCGTATCGAAACCCACCCCGCGCCCGCTGGTTGAGTAGCGGCGCAGCCGCGTATCGAAACCCACCCCTCCACGTGGTTTCGATACGCGCTGCGCGCTACTCAACCAGCGTCGCTCGGCGCAGCCGCGTTCCGAAAACCGACCGCCAAGTGAACGCCGCCCCGCCGGTTGAGTAGCGGCGCAGCCGCGTATCGAAACCCACCCCTCCACGTGGTTTCGATACGCGCTGCGCGCTACTCAACCAGCGTCGCTCGGCGCAGCCGCGTACCGAAACCCACCTCGCGCCCCACCGGTTGAGTAGCGGCGCAGCCGCGTATCGAAACCCACCCCTCGCCCCGCCGGTTGAGTAGCGGCGCAGCCGCGTATCGAAACCCGCCCCTCCACATGGTTTCGATACGCGCTGTGCTCTCCTCACCCAGAGTCGCGCGGCGTCAGGCCTCGCCGAAGCCCGACTCGATGAGGCCGGCAAGCGCGTCCAGCGCGTCTCTGCCGGCCTCGTCGTCTGTCGTGAGGGTCGCGGTGGTTCCGCGTACGAGCCCGAGCGACATGATGCCCAGCAGGCTCTTCGAGTCTTTGCCGTTGATCGTGATCTTGGCCGGGAACGTGTTCGCCAACTTAACGAATTCCGCCGCGGGCCGAGCGTGCAGCCCGTCTTTGTTGACGACGGTGACCGTGCGGGTCAACGGGGCCGCAGCATCCTCGACACGGGCATCCGTCTGCCCCACGGTCGTGCCGGCGCCTGCACCACCGGCGGCGTCGGGGCCGGGCACGTCGCCGGCCGACCCGCGCGCCGACTCGGCCGCCGCGACCACGTCGTCGAGCGTGCCGCCCGTCTCTGCGGCCACCGAGGCGGCCACCCCGCCCTCGACCAGCGGGGCGTCGACGATGCGCACCCGCGCCTGAACGTCGTCGTCGAGAAAGTCGAGCGCCGTCTCGGCGGTGAGGATGGCCGAGCCGAGGTCGGCGAGAACCACCACGCCCTCGCCCGAGTCGACTTCGACTATCGCGGCCGACACCTTGTCGAAACTGGTGCCGATGCCGCCCTCGTCGGTGCCGCCGGCTGCCGCCAGCGACGTGTCAGCCGCCATCTGGCTGGCAAGGTCGACCAGCCCTTCGGCGATCTTCTCGCTGTGCGAGACGAAGACGATGCCGACCTTGCCCGCTGTGCCCGCCACCGTCACGAACCGGAGCCCGCGTCGGCGGCAGCAGTGTCGGCCGCCGCGCGCAGCAACAGGGCAGACGACTGCGAACCGGGGTCGCGGTGGCCGATGGCCCGCTCGCCGAGATAGCTCGCGCGGCCCTTGCGGGCGACGAGCGGCTCGGTCGATGCTGCGCCCTGCTCTGCCGCATCGGCGGCGGCCTGCAAGATCTCGACGTCGTTCTTGCCGTCGGCCAGCGCGGCCGCAGCGGCGTCGACCGCCGGGGTCCAGGCGTCGATCATGGTCTTGTCGCCCACCTCGGCCTTGCCGCGCAGCACGACGCCGTCGCGGGCGGCGGTCAGCAGTGCGACGATGGCCGCGCCGTCGAGCTCGGGCTCCTTGCCGACCGCACCGGCGGCCTTGAGGTAGGCCGTGCCGAGCAGGGGGCCGGATGCCCCACCGACGGTCGAGATCAGAGTGGTCGCGACCAGCTTGAGCACATCGCCCGGAACGGCGTCTGCCGGCAGGTCGTCGAGTTTCGCCAGCACCGCCGTGAAGCCCCGGTCGAGGTTCTCACCGTGGTCGCCGTCACCGATCTCGCGGTCGAGGGTGATCAGTTCGACCCGGTGGTCAGAGACGACGGCGGCGCTCTGCCTGATCCAGTCGGTCACCCAGGCGGTGCCCAGACCCACGGCGCTCTACCTTCCCCACCGCAGTGCGGCGGTCTGCACGGGGGCGTCCCACAGCTCGGTCAGTTCGTCGTCGAGCTTCAGAACCGTGATCGACGCGCCCTGCATCTCGAGCGAGGTGACGAAGTTGCCCACGAGCGTGCGGGTGACGGTGATGCCCTTCTCGGCCAGCACCTCTGCGGCGCGACGGAACAGGATGTACAGCTCGACCAGCGGCGTGCCGCCCATGCCGTTCACGAAGAGCAGCACGTCGTCGCCCGACGCGAACGGCAGGTCTTCGAGAATCGGCTCGAGCATGCGGTCGACGATTCGGTCGGCCGGCTCGAGCTTGATGCGCTCGCGCCCGGGCTCGCCGTGGATGCCGATGCCGATCTCGATCTCGTCGTCGGCCAGAGTGAAGCTGGGCTCACCGGCATGCGGCACGGTGGGTGCCGTGAGCGCGATGCCGAGGGTGCGGGTCTGGCCGTTCACCTTGGTGGCGACAGCGGCGACGGCGTCGAGGTCGTCGCCGCGCTCGGCGGCGGCTCCGGCGATCTTCTCGACGAGAACCGTGCCTGCGACACCCCGGCGGCCGGCGGTGTAGAGGCTGTCTTTGACCGCGACGTCGTCGTCGACGATCACGGTGCGCACCTCGATGTCGTCGGCCGACGCCAGGTCGGCAGCGGTCTCGAAGTTGAGAACGTCGCCGGTGTAGTTCTTCACGATGTGCAGCACGCCGGCGCCGCCGTCGACGGCTTTGGTCGCGGCCAGGATCGGGTCGGGCGTGGGCGAGGTGAAGATGGGGCCGGGAACGGCCGCGTCCAGCATCCCGAAGCCGACGAATCCGCCATGCAGGGGCTCATGGCCGCCGCCGCCGCCGCTGACGATGCCGACCTTGCCCGACACCGGCGCGTCCTTGCGCACGATGTACAGCGGGTCGGTCGAGATCGTGACGATGTCGCCGTGTGCGGCCGCGACTCCGGCCACCGCCTCGTCGACCACATTCTTCGGATCGTTGATGAGCTTCTTCATTGAAAGTCCTTCGTCTCGTGCTCGCAGAACGTACGACACGGCAGCCGCCGCCCGAGCACAAACCTACGCCCATTTACATGCTCGCGAGTAGAGTGAAGCCGCGATCGAACAAGTTCAAATCTGAGAGGTCAACGTGGACAATCTAGGTATTGATTTCGTATCGGAGCTGGTGGGTACTGCCCTGCTTG
>NZ_JAZHPE010000026.1:0-154244 GCF_036553535.1 Subtercola sp. YIM 133946 | reverse complement strand
CATCCTTCCAGCGAGAACAAAATTCTCACACGGTAGGAGTCAACTAAACCGTCAGCAGTCCCATGCCATGCGTTCGGCAATCAGGGCTCGGGATGCTGAGGTCGGCCTTTCGCGTCTTCTCGCCGGTTATGCGTGGGAATGGAAGACCAAGGCCGATAAGACGGCGTTCGACATCGAGATCGACGAGGCGCAGCTGCGGTGGAACAGCACCCAGACCGATTGGATCGCGTCGCCGGGGTCGCTTGAAGAGGTCGGGTCGATTCATACGGTGCAGGGGTACGACCTCAACTATGCCGGGGTGATCATCGGGCGGGATCTGCGGTACGACCCGGTCGCTGGGCGACTGTTCGTTGATCGGGGGTCGTACTTCGATACGAAGGGTAAGGAGAACAACCGTCAGCTCGGGGTGGTGTACAGCGACGACGATCTGCTGCGGTTCGTTCGCAATGTGTATGCGGTGCTGCTGACGCGGGGGATTCGGGGCACGTACGTGTTCGTGCAGGATGCGGGGCTGCGGGAGTACCTCAAACGGTTTATTCCAACCTTTGCCGCTTGAATAAGACTCCGGCCGAAGTAGTATTCTGAAGTATCGTCATAATTCTCCGAAGGTCGCTTCAGAGAGGAAATCAGGCTCGATGGTAAACTTGATCGATCGAGGAGGCGCCGTGACTACTACGACCAGCACGTCAGCTGCCGAGCGATGTCGGCGCGCCAGGGTCGTGAGCGAAGCTGCCCACAGTTCGGCTATGGAGGGCCTCGCCTCGTCTCCCGAGTATCGCGCGGATGCCGCAGCCTACGTCGATGGCACGATCGATTTCGATGAGCTGGGCCGCCGCACTCTCGGCCGCTACGGTCTTGTCTGAATTTGTAGACCCGTACCTCTATCCACATTCACGTGTACTTCGAAACCTGCTCGACCTTCGGGATGACGAGGCGCTGAGATCAGCCGAAGCCTATCTAAGTGAATTCCGCCGGACGCAAATGGCTGAGCGTCCGATTTCTGTCACCGGCGATTTCGTTCAGCTACGCGCGGTTCATCGGCACTTGTTTCAGGATGTCTGCGGTGGGGCGGGCGAACTACGCACCGTCGACATGCGAAAGGGGCACGAGCCCCTCGCCAAATTCTTCATGCCCGCCGTGGAGACTGGGTTGCGTTCGGGCCCGAGTGTTACGCGGGTGGAGCAAAACTGTGCTGCGTCAGAAATGTGTGAGATAATATCTATGTCGATCCATCGAGGTGGAATCGAAAGTGAACCCTGGGAGATCTCGCGTGGCGGGGCCCGGGGTTTTGCGCGTTCTAGATCTCCACGATCGTGACCGTTGAACGTAATTGCTCGAGGTAGGCCGGCCTACCGCGGCGGTCTTGAGCGACTGCCCCACACATGATGTCGGCAATCCAGAGAAGCGGCTCGGCCGGCCCGGCAACGTGATCGATTCGCACTGACGAACTCAGAACCCTCTTTGCGCGAAGGCTGTCGACCAGTGCCCGATCGAGTTTGTCAGCTGGTCCACGCGATTCGAGAACGATATTCTCGACTCCGAGTTCAGTGAGCTCGCAGCAGAGTCGCTCGAGGCAGAGTCGGCGTCGGCGCTCGCTCCTTGTCTCGGCGCCGCCCAAACGAACCACAATCAAGTGCTCGGCCTTCAATGCTGCAACGGAGGCGATCAACGCTTGGCGACCGCGCGGGGACTCCTCATGCCAATGCACTTTTCGCAGATCCAGTCGACGGAGACCGCGCATAACTCTGCGAGGCTCGTCTTGTTCATCGACGGCGATGATCGCGGCGCAGAGAATGTAGGTTCCCGGATCGACGGACTGATCGGGTTCTGATTCGTCGACGTACGCGACGTAGGGCATGTTTCGTCTTTCGGGAGGTGAGGCGAGGGCCTAAGGTCGTATTAGTCCATGATTGAGGATAAATCATTTAGAATGCTACGCGGCCAGGAGTGCCATGAAAGGGCAATTGACCGAGGCGCGCGACGCGGGCGCCCCGCTACCTTAGAACTATGGGCTCCACCGACGACTACAGCTTCCGAACCTTCCCCGCCGCGGCGGCCGACCCGGCGACGAACACCTGGATCCAGGCCGAGCGGCGCGGCTTTCACGACAGCCGAGCCACCGACGAACAGCTCGCGCGTACGGCCGACCATCTCGTCACAGACCGGCGCCAGCTCACCGGCGCTTACCGCGGCGACGAGCTGGTGGCGACGTTTGCCGCCTTCGAGAGCACCCTGAACGTCGGGCCGAACACGCTTCTGCCGGTCAGCCTCGTCTCCAACGTCACCGTGCGGCCCACCCACCGCCGCAACGGCATTCTGCGGCGCATGATGACCGATCATTTGCGTGAGGCCGCCGCCGCGGGCATGGCAATTGCTGCCCTCACGGTGTCGGAGGCCACGATCTACCGCCGGTTCGGCTTCGGCGTCGCAACCTGGGTCAGCCACATCGCCCTCACCACTGACACGCGGTTCCGGATGCTCGTCGAACCCCGCGGGCGGTGCGAGTTGATCGAGGCCGCCGACCTCGCCACCCTGGGCCCGAAGGCGTTCGCGGCCTTCCACGCGGCGCATCCCGGATCGGTCGATCGGCACGCCGCGACCTGGAACCGTGTCATGGGCGGGGCCACCGAGAAAGACGACGCGAACCCGGGCGTCTACGCGGCTGCGCACTACGACGAGGCCGGGCAGGTCGACGGGTACGTGTCGTACCTGTTCAAGGGATGGGATACCGCGCCGCACACGCTCGAGGTGATCGATCTGGTGGCGGCAGACGACAACGCGTATCTGGGCCTGTGGGAGTTTCTCGCATCCGTCGACCTCGTCGAACGCATCGAGTGGGAGGTCGCGCCCGCCGACGATCCGCTGCGCTGGGCGGTTGCCGACTGGCGTTCGCTCGCGCTGACGGGGCTCGAAGATTGGCTGTGGATTCGCGTACTCGACGTCGTGGCGGCATTCGAGGCGCGGGCCTATGTGGGTTCAGGGTCGATGGTTCTGCAGGTGACGGATGCTCTGGGTTACGCCACCGGCACGTACCGGCTCGCCGTGGCGGATGGTCGGGCGACGGTGACTCGCGACGACTCAGCCGCACCCGACGTCTCTGTCGAGGCGCCGACGCTCGGCTCGCTCTACCTGGGCGGTGTCGACGCGGTGACGCTCGCCGCGGCGGGGCAGCTCGCGGAACACACTCCGAACGCGGCGCTTCGCCTTCGCGCTCTGCTTGCGCCGGTCGCGTCGGTGTACGGGTCCACTCACTTCTGATGGAGCGATGCCGAGCTGTCGCCGCCCCCGCCACCGAGAGCGGCAGCTCGGAGGAGGAGCCCCGCGCTCATCGGTCGTCAGAGCGGCATAACGGCGCGGTAAAGATGGCATAACAACGCCGTTACACTCCACAACCTCAACCTGAAGGCTGCCTATCGTAAAGCCATGAAGCGAAAGATTCTCGTCATCGTGGGTGTCGCAGCCGTTCTTGTGCTCTCCGGATGCTTGGCAGGGTCGTCAGGCTCATCGAGCAGCTCAGAGGGCTCCGGTGCCGTGGGGTCGGCCCAAGCTCCCGCGGGGGTCACCAACGGTGGCGCCTCTGATGCGGCAGGCGCCGGTTCCGCCGCGGCCGACGCGTTGTTGCCCGAGACGCAGGTCGTGACGACGGGATCGATCGCCTTGACGGCGGATGATCCATCCGCCGTCGCCGATCAGGCAGTGGCCCTGGTCGAGACCGCCGGCGGACACGTCGACAACCGCACGCAGCAGAGTGCTAGTGAACGGAATGACGCGCGCGCAGACCTCGTGCTCCGCGTGCCGAGCGCCAACGTCAGCTCGACGATCGAGGCGCTGAAGAAACTCGCAACCGTCGAGTCGCTGTCGATCTCGGCGACCGACGTCACAAGCCAGGTGCACGACGTGGATGCTCGCATCACCGCTCTGCAGACGTCGGTGAACCGCCTGCTCGACCTGATGTCGAAGGCGACCAACACGACAGACCTCATTGCTCTCGAATCGACGCTCTCGTCGCGCCAGGCAGACCTCGACAGTCTCGTCGCCCAAAAGGCTTCGATCACCGACCAGGTGCAGTATTCCTCGCTGACACTCGGCATCAGCGGCACGCCAGCGGCCGCGACGGTGGCGCCGTCAGACTTCTGGAGCGGGCTCGGCATCGGGTGGGCATCCGTCGTCGCAGCTCTCTCGGGAGCGCTCGTCGCTTGTGGCGTTGCGCTGCCCTGGCTCGTCATTGTGGCTGTGCTCGCGCTGATCGTGATTGCGATCGTGCGGTTCGCCAGCCGCAAGACGCGGCGCGGGAACGCTTCGACCGGAGCCTGACACGCCACGGGGGCGCGCACCGATCAAGGTGTAAGCGAGCCGATATTATGGCGTCACCACGACGAGCCTGACGATTCGGTGAGGGGGCGACGGTGTCGGCTGAACATCCGGTGCAGCTCCTCGGCGCGGTCGCTGTGGGCGGGGTGACGCTGCAACCGGGGCGGGTTACGAGCCTGTTCTGTCTGCTGGCGCTGGCCGGGGGGTCGGTGGTGTCGAGCGAGCAGCTCATGAGTGAGCTCTGGAACGACGACGTGCCCGACTCGGGGGTCTCGGCGCTGCACGTGGCTGTCTCTCGGCTGCGTAAGCAGGTGTCGGCGGCAGCCATCAGCATCGATGCGCGCTCGCCCGGGTACACGATGACGAATGCGGCGTCTGACGTGGCGGCGTTCGAACGGCTGGCAGCAGCGACCGATCGGCACGCCGCGGCCGGCGAGGTGGATGCTGTCGCCTCTGTCGCGCGGGAGGCGTTGGCGTTGTGGGGCGGCACTCCGTTCGTGGGTGCCACCGAAACGCCGGCACTGGAGCGGGCACGAAACCGGCTGCGGGGTAGACACACCCAGCTCAGGCGCATGCTGGCGGAGGCGCTGCTGACTTCCGGCGGCCCCGCCCAGGTCGCGCAGGCCGCAGACCTGGCCGGCGATCTCGTCGCCGACGATCCGCTCGACGAAGCTGCGGTCGCGGTCGTGATGAGGGCGGCCGTGGCCCGCAACCGCGTCGCCGACGCCGTGGCCGCTTTCGACGAGTACCGGCGGCAGATGCGCGACGAGCTCGGCCTCGACCCGAGTGGCGCTCTGCGCGAGTTGCACACGGGCATCCTGCGGGCCGACTCGCCGTCGCCCGACTCGCCACGGCCCGTCTCGCCACGGCCCAGCTCGCCCACCGCCCACGAGCCTCAGGGTGACCCGACTCGGGCCGTCGCCGCGGCCGCCACCGCGGCCCCGCAGCCCCGCGAGACGACTCCACGGGCATCCGACGACAACGACACCCTGGTGGGCCGCCGCGCTGAGCGGGCAGCGCTGCTCGACGCCATCGACGTGCTCGGTCGCGTGATCGTGCTCGAGGGCGAACCGGGTATCGGCAAGAGCGCGCTCGCCAGGTTCGCGGCCGAGCTCGCCCGGGCGCGGGGGATGACCGTGGTGTGGGCCCGAGCGAGCGACGGGCCCGGCACGCCCCCGCTGTGGCTGTGGGAGCAGGCGCTCGGCGAGCTCTCGGCCGTGGCCGACCGCGAGCGGAGCGCAGGTTCGGCGATCATCCGGGAACTGGCCGATGAGGCCGGAGATGTCACCTCGCGCTTCCGGCTCGCCGAATCGATCGCCGGTCGTGTGCTGGCAGCGAGCGAACACGAACCGGTGCTGCTGGTGCTCGACGACGTGCAGTGGGCCGATGAGGGGTCGCTTCAGGTTCTGCTGCTGTTGGCGCAGCGGGTGCGCGGGCGACCGCTGGTTCTGGTGCTCACCGCGCGCACGGGCAGCAGTCGAACCGCGTCGCTCGACAGCGCTCTGGGTGCGCTCGCGCGCGAAGACGGTGTGACGCGGGCTGTTTTACGCCCATTCTCCCTGATCGAGGTGCAGGAGGTGGCGAAGCGCGCCGGTGCCGCCGAGCCGGCGGCGCAGCTGTTGCTGCGGTCGGGCGGCAATCCGTTCTATCTCGGCGAGCTGCTGCTCGCCGGTGTCGGCCGGGTGCCGTCGACGGTGTCTGAGCTGCTGGTGCAGCGGCTCTCGGTGTTCACCGAGACGACCGTCGCCATTCTGCGGTCGGCCGCGGTCGCGGCGCGCATCATCGACGTTGCCGTGGTCGGCCGCAGTCTGGGGCTCTCGCCGCTCGAGGCGCGCCAGGCACTGCAGCCGGCCCTCGACGACGGGCTGCTGGTGACGGAATCGGGCGCGCTGACGTTCGCCCACGACCTGGTGCGCGACGCGATCGTCGAATCGGTGCCGTTGGTGCAACGGGCACGGATGCACGCGGCGCTCGCCGGCGCCATCGAGGTGGTGCACGGCGAAGACCTCGCGGCGCACGTCGAAGAACTCGCCGACAATCTCTTCGAGGCGGCCGGTGGAGCGCCGTCTGAGCGAGCCTTCGTCGCGTGCATGGCGGCCGCGGATTCTGCGCTGTCTCGGCTCGCCTTCGATCAGGCCGCGTTGCACCGCTCACGGGCGCTGCAGCTGCTGCCGGCCGGGGACTCCTCACGTGAGACGCGCTGGGACGTGCTCATCAAACTCGCCGCCGAACGGCGGTTCTCGGGCGATGTCGAGGGTGCTTCAGAGAGCGTTCGGCAGGCGATCAGCACCGCGCGTCGCATCGGCCAGACCGACCTGCTGCGGCGCACGCTGCTGCTGCTCGGCAGCCCGACGCTGTGGAACTGGCGGCACTTCGGCGAGGTCGACGGCGACGTCGTCGCAGAACTGCGCCAGCTCAGCGCGGCCCCGGAGTCACAGGCAGAGCGGGCGCTGCTGCTCGGCACCCTGGCCGTCGAACTCTACTTCGCGGGCGACCCCGACGAGTGCGTGAACGTCGCCGCGGCGGCGGTCGACCTCGCACGAACCACGGGCGACGATTCGGTGCTGTCGCGCACCCTCAACAATCTGATGGTCGCGTCATTCTTTCCGGGGCGCGAGGCGTTACGGCTGAGCGCGGCGCGCGAGACGCTGCAGCTCGCGCAGATTCCGCCCGCGACAGAGGCAGTGGCGCTGATCCAGCGCGGCTACCTCCAGGTGCAGCGCGGCGACGTGGCCGCCGGTGTCGCCGACTTCGACCGGGCCGGATGGCTCGTGCCCCGCCTCGGCTTGCCCGAACTCGAAGGTCAGCTCGCGTGCTCGCTGGCCGGCATGGCCATCGTGCGCGGAGACCTGGCGGCGGCAGAGGAGGACATCGATCAGGAGCTGTCGATGTTTCGTCGAACAACGCTCTGGGGAGCCGAGTTCACATCGATCGTGCAACGGCTGCAGATCGGTCGTCTCACCGGTCGCCTCGACGCTGTTCTGCCCGATCTCGTCGACAGCGCCATGCACGACACGAACCGCATCTTCCGCTGGCCCGCCGTCGTGGCGATGGCGGAGGTCGGCGAGGTGACGGATGCCCGGCGGCACATTTCCAGGTGGGGACTCGGTGTCGACGGTCCGTTTCTGCACTGGGCGAGCGACTGGGAATGGACGCAAGCCGCCGAGGCGGCCCTGCTGCTGAACCTGCCGACCACACGCGCGCTCTACGACAGACTCGTGCCCCAGCAGGGCGGCATGGCGATGGTCGGAACCGCCAGTGCCGTACTCGGGCCCTACGACGCGCTGCTCGCCCGGCTCGCGCGGGCCAGTGGCGACGAAGCAGCTGCGGCGCGGCACGCGGATCGGGCCGACCAACTCGTGCGGAGGGTGCGAGACGGGCTCGGGCAGGAGCCGCACTTCACCCTGCGCTGATCCCGTTCGAACGGCGTGCAATCAGCGTGCAATCAGCGCGCAATCAGCGTGCAATCAGCGTGAAAGGTCTGTGAAAGGTTCGCGGAGGCGCCAGGAAAGGCCCTCGCCTCAGAGTAGGTGCATCGACCGGCATCCCGCCGGGCATCCACCTCACAAGGAGCCTCACCATGACCATCACCCCCGTCGACACCGACTCTCTCAGCACCCTTGCTCGCGGCATTTCGGGCCGCGTGCTGGCCGCCGGCGACCCCGACTTCGCCCGGCTGGCGACCCCCTTCAACGTCGCCGTCGTACAGACGCCCGCCGCCGTGATCGAGGTGGCCGACGCCGACGACGTCGCCACTGTCGTGACCTTCGCGGCAGA
Source organism: Subtercola sp. YIM 133946 (assembly GCF_036553535.1). Taxonomy (NCBI): domain Bacteria; kingdom Bacillati; phylum Actinomycetota; class Actinomycetes; order Micrococcales; family Microbacteriaceae; genus Subtercola; species Subtercola sp. YIM 133946. Next base: position 146,156 of record NZ_JAZHPE010000026.1, on the reverse strand, counting down.
CAACGGCTTCGATGTTGCGGTTCAGGCCACCGGCCACGGCGCGGTGCTGCACACCCGCCCCACCCTGCTGGTGCACACCGGCCGGCTCGACGAACTCGACATCCGCTCTGACCACACCGCCCGAATCGGCGCGGGCGTGCGGTGGCAGGCGGTGCTCGACGCGGCCGCCCCGCACGGCCTCGCCCCGCTGGCCGGCTCGTCACCCCTCGTCGGCGTGGTCGGCTACCTCACCGGTGGCGGCCTCGGCCCGGTGGCCCGAACATTCGGATTCGCCTCTGACTACGTGTCGGCCTTCGAGGTGGTCACCGGCCGCGGCGAGATGCTGCGAGTGACCGCCGACGAGCATCCGGAGCTCTTCTGGGGCCTGCGCGGCGGCAAAGGCGCACTGGGCATCGTCACCGCTGTCGAACTGCGGCTCATCGAACTTGCTGAGTTCTACGGCGGCTGCTACTTCTTCGACGGGACGGATGCCCGTGCCGTGGTCGAACGCTGGCGCACCTGGGGCGCGGGCCTGTCAGACCAGGCGTCGACCTCGCTCGCCATTATGCGCCTGCCCGAGATGCCCGGGGTTCCCGAACCGATCGCGGGGCGCTGCACGGTCGCGGTGCGGTACGCGTTCGTGGGCGACGCGGCCGAGGCCGAGGCGGTACTCGAGCCGATGCGCGGCGTCGCCCCGGTCATCCTGGGCGGAAGCGGCGTCGTGCCGTACAGCGCCCTGGGTGCCATTCACAGCGACCCGGTCGACCCGATGCCCATCCACGAAACCAGTGTGCTGATCGACTCGCTGCCCGACGACGCCATCGCCGCCCTGCTCGACGCGGCCGGGCCGGACGCCGACTGCCCGCAGATCATCGTGGAACTCCGCCAGCTCGGCGGTGCCATCGCAGCGACGGATGCCGCGACCAGCGCAGGCACCTCGCGCGACAGCGCGGTCAGCCACCGGGATGCGGCGTATTCGCTGCTGACCATCGGTATCGCGATTCCGGCCACCGTGACGGCGGTGCTCGAGAGCGCCACCCGCATCACCTCGGCCGTGGCGCCCTGGGGCACGGGACGATGCCTGGCGAACTTCGGTGCCAGCCTCGCACCCGCCCGTATCGCCAGGCGGTACGACGCCCCGACGCTCGCGCGTCTCGTGCGTCTCGCCGGGGCGCATGACCCTTACGGGGTGCTGCCGGAGTCGCGCGCCGTGCGTGCGGCCGCCGCGCTCTGATCACCACCCGAACCCCCACTCAACAACCCACTCACTCTCTGGAGAGCATCATGATCACGAACAACCCGCTTCGCACCCTGATACGAGGTGCGAGCATCCTCTCTGTCGACCCCGTGGTCGGCACCCTGCCTCGCGGCGACATCCTCATCGAGGGTGACCGCATTCTGGCCGTCGACCGCGACCTCACCGATCAGGCCGGGCCGGCCGCCACCGTCATCGACGCTGACCGGATGATCGCCATCCCGGGTTTCGTCGACTCCCACGTTCACGCGTGGGAGGGCCAGTTGCGCGGCATCGACCCGCAGGCCGACTTCGGCGCGTACCTCGGCATCACGGCGTTCGGCATCGGGCCGCGTTACCGGCCGGAAGACAACTACGCCGGAACGCTCGCGACCGCCCTCGTGGCTCTCGATGCCGGAATCACCACCGTCATCGACAACTCGCACAACTCGCGTTCACCTGAGCTGTCGAGGGCGGCCATTCGGGCCTTCGTCGACGCGGGCATCCGGGGCGTGCACGCCGTGGGTGCACCGTTCGGCGCTTCGTTCGACCACATTCCCGGCATCGTGCCGGCGTTGCGCGACGAATTCGAGGGGCCGCTGATGACCCTTCGGCTGTACGAGGTGAACCCGTCGGCCGAACTCTGGCAGTTCGCGAACGACGAGGGGTTATGGGTGTCTACCGAACTCGGCACGCATACGCCCGGGCTCGGCGAGATCTTCGACGACCTCGAGGCCCGCGGGCTGCTGACCGGCCGGCACGCCTTCAATCACGGCTACGACCTGTCGGAGCGGGTCTGGGATCAGATCGCCGGCAGTGGCGCGGCCGTCAACATGGCCCCGCGGTCGGATGCGGCGTTCGGCCTCGGCACGACCATCCCACCCATCGATCGAGCCCTCTGCCGCAGCATTCCGGTGGGCCTGAGCGGTGACAACGAGATCACTTACGGCCTCAGCATGTTCGCCGAGATGCAGAATCTGAACAGTCGGCACCGCAGCGAAGTGTTCCGGCGCCAGGTCGCCGGTGAAACCGAGGCTCAACAGCTGTCTGCCGCGCAGCTGCTCGAATTCGCGACCTTGGGCGGCGCGAAGAACGCCGGTCTGGCCGATACGGTCGGCTCGCTCACGCCGGGCAAGCAGGCCGATATCGTGCTGATTCGCGCCGACGAGGTGAACACCTTTCCGGCGACGGATGCCCTGGCCACCGTCACGGCGTTCGCCACGAGTTCGAACGTCGACACGGTGTTCGTCGCCGGGCAGCTGCGCAAACGGCACGGACGACTGGTCGACATCGACGTCGCGGAGGCGCAGGAGCTCATCGTCGACTCGCGCAACCACCTGCTGGCGCCAGTGCACGCGCTCCAGAACTCATGACCGCGCGCACGCCGCTACCGCCGCCCGACCGCGCGGCCGCGGCCGCCCTCTGGGCTGACTATGCGGCGGCCCATCCTGACTGGGCCGCCGCGGGCCCCGACTATGTGGTGCACTTCTTCGGCGACCACGTCGACCTGGCCGACGAACTCGTCGAACTCGTCGAGTCGGGTCGCAAGCGCGCCACTGCCGAGCTCGTCTCGCAGTACCTGGTCGACGGCGAGCCGCTGCCCCGGGTGGGAGCGCACCTCATCTCGTGCGACGGCTCTGGCCGCCCGCGCGTCATCCTGCGCACCCACCGCATCCGGTTGGCGCCGTATTCTGCGGCAGACGAGGCCTTCGCCCATGCTGAGGGCGAAGACGACGGCACCCTCGAGTCGTGGCTGCGGGAGCACGAACGGTACTTCCGTCGCGTGCTCGCCACCCGCGGCGAGACGTTCTCGCCAGAGCTCGAACTGACCTTCGAGGAGTTCACCGTCGTCTGGCCGCCGCACCTCGCCGACGCTGGTGCCGGTGTTGGTGATCGTGGCGGTCTGCAGCTGCCAGCCCGGCACCGAGTCTTGTAGGCACACCGAGGTGGGCAGTGCGATGCGGTCGGCGCCCTACCCCGGCGAACGAGAAGGCGGACGTCGGGGGCAACCGCAGCTCGTGTCAGTGCGCCATGGCCGCGAGCGCCTCCGGGTCGATGGTCGCGATGGATCGCGTGTCCTGGAAGGAACGCACGCCCTCGATGCCCTGCTCCCGGCCGATGCCCGACTGCTTCATGCCGCCGAACGGAGCCCGCAGGTCGAGACGGGTGGCGCCGTGGTCGTTGACCCAGACGTAGCCGCAGACGAGCTGCGAGCCGACCCGGGTCGCCGACTCGGGGCTGCTCGTCCAGACCGAACCGCACAGACCGCTCCAGGTGTCGTTGGCCAGGGCGACGGCCTCGTCTTCGGTGTCGAAGGCGATGACCGGGATGACCGGCCCGAACTGCTCCTGCGTGACGACGCGCAGTGACGGGTCGGGGTTCACCACGAGGGCCGGGCGCAGGAAGTTGCCGCCGGCGAGGTCACCACCCGGCAGGTCGCCGTACTCGCGAACGTCTGCTCCGGCATCCTTCGCCTCTTGGATGATCTCTTCGACGAACGCCTTCTGGGCCGGCTGGTGCAGCGGGCCCATCGTGGTGCCCTCGTCGAGGCCGTAGCCGAGTACGACCTTGTTGAGGCGTGCCTCGAGGCCCGCCACCAGCTCGTCTTGGCGCGAGCGGTGCACGTAGATGCGCTTGGCGTTCATGCAGATCTGGCCGGTGGTGTCGTACACGGCGGCGAACAGCCGGTCGAGGTGGGTGTCGTCGATGATCGCGTCGTCGAGGAAGATCGCCGCGTCGTTGCCACCGAGCTCGAGGGTGACGCGGGTGAGCGTCTTCGAGGCCATCTCCATGATGCGCTTGCCGCCGTTGACGCTGCCGGTGAAGCACACCTTCGCGATGTCGGGGTTCTGGATGAGCCCGCCCATGTTCTCGTCTCTACCGGTCACGACGTTGAGCACTCCGGGCGGCAGCTTCTCGGCGACGCGCTGCACGAGACGGGCCGTGGCCAGCGGCGCCGAGGGCGGCGGCTTGACGATCGCCGTGTTGCCCGCGAGCAGGGCGTGGGGGAGCGCCGCACCGAGAATGGCGATGGGCCAGTTGAACGGCACGATCACGGTCACGACTCCGAGCGCCTGGTACGACACGACCGTCTCGACGGGGATCGCGCCGGGGATCACCGGAAGGGTCTTGCCCTGGTCGACCTCGTCGGCGTGCATCAGCGCGAGCTGCCAGCGGATGTCGAACACCAGCGCATCGACCCAGGCCTCGAACCGCACCTTGCCGTTCTCCTGCGAGAGGATCGCGGCGTCGTCGTCTCGGTCGTCGGCGATGCCGGCGATGGCCTCGGCCATCTTCGCGGCCCGCTCGGGCCCGGTCAGGGCCGACCACGCCGGGAAGGCCGCCTTGGCCGCGGCGACTGCATCGGCGACGTCGGCGGGCGACGCAGAGGCTGCTTCGCCGACGATGGTGCCCGGCTTCGCCGGGTCTGCGATCGACAGCACCTCGGCCGTCTCGCGTACCTCACCGCCGATGTACAGCCCCGTTCGCACAGGAGCGGTCGACGCTCTCGTTTCGGCCTCGGTTACATCTGTCATGTTGCAACTCACCTCTCTGTGTGTCGTCTGCCGGCGGTGCATGGTAGGTCAACGCCGACGATATGAAGCTTACGTCGGGCGCCGGGTCGCGGCACCCCGCCGCTGGCTGGAGTTGATCGCGCATCGGCGCTGATCGGTTCTGCCGCCGTCGCGCCGAGGGCGGGCCCTCGAGAGTAGCGTAGGCACCATGACGATCTCGCTCGGCTACCAGATTCCCAACTTCACCTACCCGGGGGGCGTCGAGACCCTGTTCGACACCGTGGTGGCGCAGGCGCGAGACGCCGAAGCCAGCGGGTTCGACACCGTTCTCGTGATGGACCACTTCTACCAGCTGCCCGGCATCGGCACCCCCGACCAGCCGATGCTCGAGGCGTACTCGACGCTCGCCGCCCTGGCCGCGTCGACCAGCACGATCCAGCTGAGCGCACTCGTGACGGGCAACACCTACCGCAATCCGACACTGCTCGCCAAGACGGTCACCACGCTCGACGTCATCAGCCACGGCCGCGCCATCCTCGGGCTCGGCGCGGGGTGGTTCGAACTGGAGCACGACCAGCTCGGGTTCGACTTCGACACGTTCACCGAGCGGTTCGAGAAGCTCGATGAGGCTCTGCAGATCATCCACCCCATGCTGCGCGACGAGCGGCCCGACGTGACGGGCACGTGGTACCGGGCGCACGGCGCGATGAATGTGCCGCGCTACCGCGAGAGCATCCCGATCATGCTGGGCGGGCAGGGTGAGAAGAAGACGTTCCGGCTCGCGGCCCGCTACGCCGACCACATGAACATCATCTGCGCCATCGAAGACCTGCCGCACAAGCTCGAGGTGTTGAAGCAGCGCGCCGAAGAGATCGACCGCGACCCCGCGACGCTCAAGACCAGCTACCTGGCCAGCGCGGCGATCGTCGAGACGCAGGCCGAGGCCGACGCGATTCTGCAGGCCCTGCCCGAGGAGCGGCGCGGTCGCGCGCTGGTCGGTACGGCCGACACCATCGCCGAGCGGGTGCAGAGCGAGATTCTGGATGCCGGTGTCGACGGCGTCGTCGTGAACGCGCCGGTCAACGGTCATGTACCCGGAGTCGTGACGGCTCTCGGTGAGGCGCTGGCTCCGCTCGTGCGTTCCTGACCAGCGGGGGTGCGCGACGCCCGGTGCGACACGAAGTTCAGAGTTTGCTCTGTATCTCGGGGATGCGCTCGGCGCCATCTGGGGCGACGTAGAATCCTCATGGTCTGCTTGATCGGTTCATCTCTTCGGCCAATGAAGGTGTAGTCGGCACGGCGGGGATCGCGACGTCTGCGCGCGGCGAAGGTTGGGGTTTCAGCACTGCGAGAGGTGGCCCACATGGTGTCAGCGACCCGAACGGCGAAGGTCGGCGCCCGGCCGGTGAAGGTCGGTGCGGCGGGGCTCGCGGTCGCCGCGCTGGGCGTGGTGTTCGGCGACATCGGCACGAGCCCGCTCTATTCGCTGCAGACAGTGTTCAGCATCGACGACGGGGCCGTGCAGGCCACGCCCGACGACGTGTTCGGTGTCATCTCGCTGATGTTCTGGGCGATCACGATCGTGGTGTCGATCAAGTACGTCACGATTCTGATGCGCGCCGACAACGGTGGCGAGGGCGGCGTGATGGCCCTGGCGGCCCTCGCACAGCGGCTGTACTCCAAGACCGCCGGCAAGGCCGGGCTGCTGCTGATCATCGGCATCGTCGGGGTGTCGCTGTTCTACGGCGACTCGCTCATCACTCCCGCCATCAGTGTGCTCTCGGCCGTCGAAGGCCTGCAGGTCGCAGTGCCGGGGCTGGCGCACCTGGTCGTACCGATCGCGGCGGTGATTCTGACCGGGCTGTTCGCGTTCCAGCGTTTCGGCACCGCCCGGGTGGGCCGGTTCTTCGGGCCCGTCATGGTGCTCTGGTTCGTCGTGATCGCCCTCGCGGGGCTGGTGATGGTCGTGCAGCACCCCAGTGTGCTGGTGGGCCTGTCGCCGACGTATGCGGTGGTGTTCATCGCCGCGCATCCGGTGATCGCGTTCGTCGCGATGGGAGCCGTGGTGCTGGTCATCACCGGAGCCGAGGCGTTGTACGCCGACATGGGGCACTTCGGCCGGCCGCCGATTCGCCGGGCCTGGTTCTTCGTGGTGTTTCCCGCCCTGGTGCTGAACTACTTGGGCCAGGCGGCGCTGATTCTGCAAGACCCGTCGTCGCGGGCGAATCCGTTCTTCCTGCTCTTCCCCGACTGGGCACGGCTGCCGATGGTCATCCTCGCGACGGCGGCGACGGTGATCGCGAGCCAGGCCGTGATCTCAGGAGCCTTCTCGCTGACGCGCCAGGCCGTGCAGCTGGGCCTGCTGCCGCCGCTCACCGTGCGGCACACCTCAGAGCACGAGGGCGGCCAGGTGTACCTGCCGGCGGTGAATGCGCTGCTGTTCGTCGGTGTCATGACGGTGATGCTGGTGTTCCGGTCATCCGCGGCCCTGGCCACCGCCTACGGGGTCTCGGTGACCGGTGCCCTCGTCGTCGACACGGTGCTGCTGCTGCTCGTCGCTCCACGCCTGTGGGGCTGGGGGCCGCTCAAGATCGGGGCTGCCGCCCTGGTCTTCGGCGGGCTCGAACTGACGTTCCTGAGCGCCAACCTGTCGAAGATCCTGCACGGCGGCTGGGTTCCGCTGATCGTCGCGTTCGCCGTGATCGTCGTCATGACGACCTGGCGACGGGGCCGCGAGCTGGTGATCCAGGGCCGGGTCAAGAAGGAGGGTTCGCTGCCCGCATTCGTGAAGGAGGTGCGCGACCGCAAGGTGCTGCGGGTGCCCGGCATCGCCGTCTTCCTGCACCCGAACCGCGATTCGACCCCGCTGGCGTTGCGGGCGAACGTCGACCGCAACGATGTGATTCACAAGCGGGTGATCATCGTGACCGTGGTGATCGAGAACGTGCCGCACATCGACCCGAGGGAGGCGTTCGAGTACAACGACCTCGGGTACTCCGACGACGGCATCGACCACGTGAAGGTGCGTTTCGGCTTCTCTGACACCCCGAACATCCCGCGCGCCCTGCGAAAGGCGTGCGCGCTCGACGTGCTCGACCTCAAACCCAAGCAGCTCGACACGGCGTCGTACTTCGTGTCGCGGGGGGCGATTCGCACGACGCGGGCGCCCGGAATGGTGGCGTGGCGCAAGAGCCTGTTCGCGGCCCTCGCGCAGAACGCCGCCAACCCTGCGGCGCGGTTCGGGTTGCCGGCCAGTCGCACGGTGACGATGGGCAGCGACATCGACATCTGAGGCTGAGGCTCAGGGGGTGCCGGTCGAGGTCTGGGGTGCGGTGTGGGGTGCGGTGTGGCCCGCGAGCCCGGCCTCGGCCGGGTCTGCGAGTGTCTCGGTCGGGGCCGCCAGCCTGTCGTCGAGCCAGTCGAACATGCGCTCGGCCGTGAGGGTGCGGGCGAGCGGCTGGCAGTGCTCGCTCGCGCCCTCGGCGGCGGTGAAGTGGATGAGCGTAGAGATGCCGGGCGTGAGGTCGGCCAGCCGCTGCGACTGCCCCGGCCAGAACTGTTCGCTCTCGGGGTCGGTGATGAGCAGGGGTGTCGTGATCTGCGCGGCGCGGTCTGTGAGCGTGTATCGGCGCACCGCCTCGAGGGTCTCGGCGTAGCCCGACGTGCCATAGGGGCGGGCGCGAAAGGTCCAGGTGCGTGCGGTGTCGGGGGAGAATTTCATGCCGAGGCGCATGTCTCGGACGAACTTCTCGTTCTGGTTCTCGTCGAGGAGCTTCACCAGGCCCTTTGGAATGTGCGCCGTCCACGAGGCGGACACGTCGACGACTCCGGGGTCGGCGATGGCGGCCGCGAACCGGTGCTCGGCGGTGAGGGCGCGCGCAACCCAGAAGCCGCCCTGGCTGATGCCGTAGACGGCGATGCGAGTGGGGTCGACGGCGGGCAGGGCCGCCACGAAGTCGAACACCGGCGTCAGCACGTTCTCCCAGTCGGGCCGGAACGGCACGTTCTGGTCGAACAGCTGCGATTGCTGGCCGGGGCCGTCGAAGACCAGCACGGCGTAACCGCGCTTGAGCGCCGCCGAGACGCAGCTCGCCCAGAGGGCGGCGAGGGAGCCGTCGCTGCCGTTGACGGCGACGAGGGTCTTGCCGGGGGTGGCTGCGGTGGTGCCGGTGGTGGTGCCCACGGTGGTGCCCACGGTGATGCCTACGGCGGGGTCGGCAGGGGCGGTGCCGGCGGAGGCGGCGCCTACGGCGGGGTCGGCGCGGGGAGTGCCCACGGCGACGTCGGCCGGGGCAGTGGGGCGAAAGAAGAACCCCGGCAGGGTCGTGCCTTCATAGGGAATTGCGACCCGCTCGACGTCGACCGCAGCATGGTCGACGAACGACTCCCACGCCGCGCGCTGCTTCGCGAACGTCGGGGCCAGCACGGCTGTGTCGTCGAGCGCGCTGACGGCGTTCACCGCCACACCGAAGTACGCGGATGCCCGCAGGTACGCTCCGGCGGCACTGACACGGTGCGCGGCGGAGGCCGCGGCATCCGCCGTCTCGAGGGTGCGCTCGGCCAGGGCCAGCCACGCTGCGAACCACGCCCGGTGGTCGCCCTTCGCGATGCCGGCGGTTGCCGCGAGCACCTCACCGGGGTCGGATGCCCCCTCGGGGCTGTGACCCAGCACCGTTCGAATCTCGAAGTCGTAGTCGGGGTTCGCCGAGAAGACGGGCAGGTGCGGGGTGGAGTCGTGGGGCATGGCGGTACTCCTCTGCGGTGACGGTCGCGCTGGCGGGGTGCAGCGGATGCACGACACCAGCTTGGCAAGAGTCTGAACTCGACGCCATCGTCGACCCCGGGCATCCACTGTCTCAGTCGGCGTGAGCGGCGGGCGCCGCATACGAGCCGTGCCGCACGTCGTCGATGAGAGACCGATCTGCGGGCGCCCACCCGAACGTCGCCTTCGCCTTCGCAGCGCTGAGGGAACTGGTCGACGTGAGGGTCGTCGCGGCGGGGCCCATGCTCTGCTCGGCGACCGAGAGAGGAATGGAGACGACGGCCGCGCCCGTGAGCTCGCCGATCGCCTCGGCGAGCTCTCTGAACGAGAACGGAACGTCGCCGACCGCGTTGAAGGCGCCCCCGACCGGATGCTCGAGCGCACGGAGATACAGGTCGGCGAGGTCGTCCACGTGAACGGGCAGCCAGGTGTTCGCGCCCTCGTCGATGTAGGTCGCCACACCGTGGGCGCGGGCGGCGGCGATGAGGCCGGTGAGCAGCACGGTTCCGCCGCGGCCGAAGATCAGGCCGGCCCGCACGCTGATGCCCGTGATCTCAGCCGAGCCGAGAACGATGCGTTCGGCGGCTACTTTCACGGGCTGGGCGCTGATCTCGGGCAGTGCGGCGCTCTCGTCGGTGTCGGCGGGGGAGGCGTCGGGGCCGTACACCAGGCCGGTCGAGGTGTAGATCACGGGCTTTCCGCGCGCGGCGCGGCCGGCTCCGTCGACGAGAGCGGCCACGGCCGCGAGCTCGACCTGCATCGACTGCTCGGTGGCGGCGTAGTCGGAGGCGGCGTAGACGACGGCGTCGGCCCGCGATGCGGCGGTGGTGAGGGTTTCGGTGTCGGCCAGTGAGCCGCGCACCGGAGTCGCTATGGCGGCCAGCAGTGTGGCGTCGCTCGCGTCTGACCGCGAGAGGGCGGTGACGCTGTGACCGGCGCCGACGAGTCTCTGCACGATCACCGAGCCGAGGTAGCCCGTTGCACCGACGATGAAGACCTTCATGACGCTCCTGGTTCTGCGGCGCCCATCGCCGCGACTCGCTCAGGCTAAACTGTGACATCAGTGTCAAGGTCAAGCGGAGGGCGACGCGAATGCGAATCGGCGAGCTGAGTCAGAGCACCCGAGCGAGCGCGCGGTCACTGCGTTACTACGAACAGATCGGCCTGATCAGCACGACGCGGCGCAGCAACGGCTACCGCGAGTACTCAGAAGACACGGTGGGCACGGTGCGCACCATCCGGATGCTGCTCGACCTCGGGTTCCCGACCTCGTTGATCGGCGAGGTGCTGTCGTGCGATGCGAGCGGGGCCAGCGCCGCGGCCGGGGCGACCGGGGCGACCGGCGCGAGCGCGGGCGACTGCTCGACCGTCGTGGCTCGCATGGCGAGCATCCGTGACGACATGGATGCCAAGGCTCGGCAGCTGGGGGCGACGAGCCGCACACTCACGGCATTCATCGAACGTGCGTCGGCCGCCTGAGTCGCGATCGACACCGCTGGTCGACCTGCGATTCGCATCGGTCGCCGTGGCACCCGACGATGCCGGGCGGTGGGCGGATCACTGCAGTGGCCCGCCCACCAGGGGCGTCTGGAAAGCGCGACCGGGGGGCGTCGCGCCACTTCCAGCCCACGTGGGAGTTCCGGTCACACCGTCGCTAGGAACTCGGGTGTACGGAACAACCTGCAATCCGGGTTGCACTAGTAAACATACGTGCGAGAGGGTGTGCCGCACATTCCCCAGAACTGGGCATCCCCGAACAGGGCAGCGTGCCGTACGAAGAAGTGTGCCATGCGGAGAAGTGCGCGGTACACAGACGTGTGCCGCACGTAGAACTGTGACGATGCGCGACAACTTACTAGGATCGTGGTGGGGGCAGCTTCGTGCAATTCGGGTTGCAGAAGCTTGCCGGGCGCATCTCTCGGTTCAGAGCTGCTAGGAACAGTTCTCCATCCGGCTGTGCCACGACGCGGCCTTGCGGATGTTAACTCTCCTGAGGCCGCGTCGCCCTTCTCCTGCTGGGGCGCTAGCCGGAGATGGCGCTGGGGGTGACCAGGCGCAGCTGCGCCACGGTCTCGCGGATGCACTCGACCCAGTCGTCTGAGGGCGTGCCCGCGATCCACGACTCGAAGCCGATCTTGAAGATGGTGACGCCGGTCTCGGCGGCGAGGGTCGCCGAGGGGTCGGGCACGCCGCGTTCGCGCAGCGCCTCGGCGATGGCGGCGCTCAGCGTCGAGAACTTGAGCAGCTCGCGCTCCTGCAGGGCGGGGTTCGCCGCGATGATCGCCGCCCGGCGAATCGAATGGGTGCGATCGAACACCTGTGCGCCCACCTTCTCCAACGAGGCGACGACCATGTCGATGGGGCGCATGTCGTCGGGGGCGTCTGCGATGGTCTCGAGGATGATGCGCTGCAGTTCTTGCGAGCCCTGGAACAGCACTTCCCGCTTGTCGGCGAAGTACCGGAAGAACGTGCGCTCGGTCACGCCGGCCCGCTCGGCGATCTCGAGCGCAGTGGTCTGCTCGAACCCGCGCTCGGAGTACAGCTCGAGCGCGGCGCTCGCGAGGCGGCCGTGCGCATCCGGTAGCCATCGTCCCATGAGCCCAGTCTACAATCTCTCTGCAGAGTGATGACGGTGACTGACATTGCGTGCTACATTGATGACAGTAACTGACATAGATGGTGGATGCCCGGCGGACGGCCTGGCACCCACTTCACGAAGGAGCAAGCACTCATGCGCATTTTCATCACTGGAGCATCCGGCTGGATCGGCTCGGCCGTGTCACAGGAAGTTCTCGCGGCGGGGCACGAGGTCGTCGGCCTGGCACGCAACGACGAGTCGTTCGCCAGACTGCAGGCTGCCGGCGTCACCCCGCACCGCGGCAGCCTCGACGACCTCGACAGCATGCGTGAGGCCGCCGTCGCCTCTGACGGCGTGATTCACCTCGCGTTCAAGCACGACTTCTCTGACATGGCGGGGGCGGCCGTCACCGAGCGTGCCACGATCGAGATGTTCGGCGACGCGCTCGCCGGGTCAGATCGACCGTTCTTGTTCGCGTCGGGTGTCGCCGGGCTCAAGACCGGCTCGGTCGCGACCGAAGACGACCCGGTGCCGTTCAGCGGGCCAGACGCCCCGCGTGGGGGCGCTGAGGCGCTCGCGCTCTCGTTCGTCGAGCGGGGAATCCGCCCGGTCGCGCTGCGCTTCGCTCCGACCGTTCACGGTGAGGGCGACCACGGGTTCGTGCAGGTCATCTCGGGGGTCGCGGCGGAGAAGTGCGTCTCGGGCTACGTCGGCGACGGATCGAACCGGTGGCCCGCCGTCAACCGCGCCGACGCCGCGAAGATGGTCGCCCTTGCGCTGGCCGATGCTCCGGCCGGATCGCGCGTGCACGCCGTCGGCGAAGAAGGCATTTCGGGGTTCGACATCGCCACCGCGATCGGGGAGGCTCGAGGCATCCCGACGGCTTCGATCGCGCCCGACGACGCAATGGCCCACTTCGGCTGGATCGGCATGTTCTTCGCCCTCGACACCCCGGTCTCGAGCGCCAAGACGCAGCAGCTGCTCGGCTGGACGCCGAGTCACGCCGGCCTGATCGCCGACATCGAGTCGGGCTTCTACGGCACCAGGTAGTACGCCGCGGCTGCACCCAAATGCACCGGAAGGCAACCCCCCATTTCGCCCTGTTCGGGTACGGAACAATTGTCTGTGCGCGGATGGCAGTCATCGTGCCGAAGACGCCCGCGCTCAGGCAATTCGACAGGGAGGACGTTGTCATGTTTCGCGTACGCGGCGAAGAACTGTGGATCGGCGACGACCACGTCGCAAACGTACGGCTGACCGGGGGCGACCGGCCCTTCGCGGTGCAACTGCTGAACGGCGAAGTGTGCCACCAGGCAGAGACTCGGCGCGCTGCAGAGCTGTGGGTTCGCGTGCACGGCTCGGAGCTGCTGCGCGTTACAGCGGGATGACCAGCGAACCGTCGACGACGGCGTGAGCCGTGACGCCGATGGGAGTGCCGGAGTTGCGCGAGGTCTGACGCAACAGCTTGAATGCGGCATCCATGTCGACATTGTGCGACTGGGCGAGCACGCCCTTCGCCTGCTCGATGATGACGCGGCTGTCGAGCGCGTGCTGCAGCTGTTCGCGCGCGATGTCGGCCCGCCTGATGGCGCGCTCCTGCAGTATGCCGATGGTGGCGACGTCGGCCAGCGCCTTCGCTGCGACGATGTCGTCATCGCTCAGCGTGCCCGGTCGGTCGCGAAAGACGTTGAGTGCCCCGAGGGTGGAGTCTCGCAGCCGCAGGGGCACCGAGTGCGACGAGGCGTAGCCGAGCTGGCGGGCGCCGGCCGCGAACACCGGCCAGCGCTCTTCGACGTCGGCGATGTCGGTCACCGAGACGACCGTGCCCGACAGGTATGCCTCGACGCACGGCCCCGTACCGGCGTCGAGCTGCATCAGGTCGAGCAGGTGACTGCGTTCGTTCGTCGACGCCACGGTCTCGAGGTCGCCGTCGGAGTCGACGAGGATGATGCCCACGTCGGCGGCGTCGAGTATCGCGGCGCACCTCTCGACGAGAGTCTGCAGCAGGTCGATGACGTCATAGCCAGCAACGAGCGTGTCGGCGAGGGTCACCAACGTCTCCACCAACTCGGTCTGCCGCGCGTCGCCGATCATGTGCATATTCTACGTTCCGTTCCTTTCAGAGCTGTCGCCGAATTCGAGGTCGCGGTCGACGATCGCCGCCGCGACCTCGCGCACGGTGCGGCCTTCGGCGAAAGCGTGCGCCCGGATGATCAGCAGGGCATCGGCGGCCGACACCCCGAGCTGCGCCAGCACCATCCCCGTGGCCTGGTGCACCTCGCGGCGTGAGAAGGCCGAGGCGGGCTCAGGCTCTGAGAGGCGCTCAAGGGCGCCGGCCACGATGTGACGCGCAGCGATGGCCGCGAGCAACGCGGCGTCGTCGATCTGGCTGCGGGTGAGCGGGCCCACGGTGTCGGAGTAGAGGTCGACGGCGCCCACGTTCATCGTTCCGACGATGAGGGGAAACGCGAAGACGGCACGCAGTCCGGCGTCTCGGATGCTCAGCGAGAGCGTCGGCCACGCCGGGTCGGGCGCGTTCTGCGCGTCGGGCGCGAGCACCGGGAGCCGTGTGGCGAGGGCCTGCCAGCACGGGCCCTCGCCGAGGTCGAGCTGCAGTTCATCCAGTCGCGCCGCCTCGTCGTCGCTGGCGCACACAGTCTCAGAGCCGAACGGGTCGCCGAGGGTCGAGATGGCGGCGCGGATGACCGGCAGCCCGTCGACGAACGGCTGACACAGCTTCGTTCCGTTCGTGCCGGCGGCGGTCAGCTCGGTGACGGCCTGCAGAAAGGCATCACGCTGTGTCATGGGCGCCACCTGTCGTGGCGCGCGGTGCCGAGCGGGCACGCGATCGTGCGTCGCCGAGGGTTGCGCGACGCGCAGGGCACGCGATGAAACGGTCAGCGGCGCACATGGTCTCCTCGGGCGGTTCATTCTGCGCAGCACCGCCCGCGACACCACCGGTGTGGTCAACTCTGCCACACCGACCTGACAACCGCTCGTCTGCTCAGTTGAGCGGGTAAGTGTCGTCGGAGCCCGCGATCCGGCGAAGGGCAGCGCGGGAAAGTAAACTCGGCAGGCGGCCGGTACAGCATCCGGAGCCCCGACGCTCAACCCGAAAGACCGAACCATGACGCATGAGCCCCGCCCGTTCACCGTTGCCGTGTTCTGCGGCTCGAGTGCCGGCAACGATCCGGTCTACATCGAGGCCGCGTGGCACGTGGGAGCGACCCTTGCGGGCGCTGGGCTCGGGGTCGTGTACGGCGGCGGGCATGTCGGGCTGATGGGTGCCGTGGCCGACTCCGCGCTCGCGGCGGGCGGGCACGTGACGGGGGTCATTCCGCGGTCGCTGCACGATCGCGAGGTGGCGAACGACACCGTCACCGAGCTGATCGTCGTGGAGACGATGCATGAGCGCAAGATGCTGATGGCCGAGAAGTCTGACGCATTTCTGGCGCTGCCTGGCGGGCCGGGCACGCTGGAGGAGATCACAGAGCAGTGGACGTGGGCGCAGCTGGGCATCCACCAGAAGCCGTGCGGCTTTCTGAACGTCGCGGGCTACTATGACCCGCTCATCACGCTCGTCGAGACCATGCGCGACCGCGGTTTCACGCACCCCCGGTACACCCGGATGCTGCACTTCTCCGACTCGATCGAAGATCTCATCGCCGCCTTTCGCGACTACCAGCCGCCCGAGCGGGTGCAGGCGTCACCCGCACTCGAGATGAGCTCGCAGCCGCCCGTACGGCCCTGACGCGAAACCAGTGCGCCCGCTGTGCGTTCGGCGGGGCACTGGTGCCGCGGGCCGCGCAGAGGGATGATGAGGGGAAGCGCCGGCGCCCTCGCGGATGACGGATGATCGGCAGGAGCGGGCATGCAGAGCAGGAACACCGGGCGAACAGACCCGTCGGTGACCGAGGCTGCGCAGCGCCCGTCGCCGCGGTTCGCGCCTCATCTGCCTGCCGGGTTGACGTCGCATCTGCCTGCGGGGCTGGCCGCGCACCTGCCGGCGGGGCTGACGTTGCCTGCGGGGCTGGCCGCGCACTTGCCTGCGGGGCTGACGCCGCACCTCCCGGCGGGGTTCGCGCCGCATCTGCCGGCTGGGGTCGCGTCGCGACTGCCGGCGAACTTTCCGCCGCATTTTCCGCCGCACTTCACCGGCCCCGCCGCCGTCGCGGCTTTGGGGCGCACCGCCGCGCACCAGATCCGCGAGGCGGCACCGCTCGTGCTCATGACGCTGACCCGGGCAGCCGCCCCCGAGGCGCCGGATGCCGTGCGCCAGGCGCGGCTGGTGACCCTGCACCGCTGGGATGAGGGCCGTTGGTTCGTGACGAACGGCTCCATCGAGATGCCCGGCGGCGCCGAGATGCCGGGCGGAGCCGAGATGCTCGGTGAGATCGAGCAGGTCGGAGACTGCTTCCGGGTGCTGCACACGGCCGACGCCAAGGGTGCGGTGTTCGAGTTCGAGACACTCAGCCTCGCGACCGACTACTTCGACGAGTACGCCGCGGCGATCATCCTGTAGCGTCGGCTGCCGCCGGTCTGTCAAGCCCGCCGGCTTCGCGTGAGCGGCCGAGGCGTGGTGCCTAGGATGGCCGCATGACACCCTCACCGGCCGACACCCCCGACCACGCCGACGACGGCGCAGACTCCGCCGCCGAGCGCAGCGGAGTGGCCGACACCCCCGACACCCCCGACCACGCCGACGACGGCACCGACTCCGGCGACGGCGCCGAGCGCGGCGGCGGAGGCTCGGGCAGCGGGGGCCGGGGCAGGCGCGGCCGGCAGCCGCACGAGCACTTCGTGGGGCGGCGCGACGTCACCGAGTGGCGTTCGGCGCCGGGGCAGCGGCTCGCCGGGGGCAACCAGAGGCTCGCCGAGCGGTTCGGGGCGCGGCGAACGCTGGTCGCCTTTCTCGTCGTGGGCGGGGTGGTCGCCACGACGGCCACGTTCCTCGCGGCGCTGACCTACGATGCCGTCACCGACCGCGACGGCATCGCCTCGCTCGACCGGCCGGCGCTCGCCCTGGCGAAACGGCTGCGCTCGCCGGCCTCCGATGTGGCAGCGGCGGGCATCGCATACGTGTTCGGCCCGGTCGGGATGCCCGTGCTGACGCTCGCGTCGGCGGCAGCCCTGGCGGCTCGGCAGCGCCGGGTGTCGCCGCTCATCCTGTCGGTCGCGGCGGGCGCCGGATCGCTCATCATGACCGTGCGCGGCAAAGGCATCGTGCACCGCAACCGGCCGCGCCGCCATGATGCGGTGCCGCCCTACGAGTCGTCGCCGTCGTTCCCCTCGGGGCACACGCTCAACGCCACGACCGTCGCCGGAACCCTCGCCTACCTGATCGCGCTGCAGCAGAAGCGGCAGCTGCCGCAGGTCGCGGTCATCGGCGGGGCTGCGGGGGTCGTGGCGGCGGTCGGGCTGTCGCGGGTGCTGCTCGGGGCGCACTGGCTGACCGATGTAGCGTTCGGCTGGCTGAGTGGAACGGGCTGGCTCGCACTCGTGATCACCGGGCATCGGCTGTACCTGAGCAGCACCGCCGACGACCACTGAGCTTCCTCTGCTCCTGCGCAGGCAGTGCACAACATATGTGCACACTACTTGTGCACAGAATGTGTGCATGCCAGACTCGGGGTATGAGCAGGAAGAACGACGAAAGCGAGACCGGTGGCGACTCCGGCTCAGATGAGACGGGTGTGGAGTCCGGCGCGGACGAGAGGGGTGTCGACGAGACGGGTGTGGAGTCCGGCGCGGACGAGACGGGTGTCGACGAGACGGGTACCGACTCCGGCGCGGCCGAGACGGGTGTTGACTCGGGCGCTGAAGACGGCCGGTCCGGACGGGCCTACACGGGCATCCAGCTCGACCAGCGAGCCGTGCGGGTGCTCGCGCATCCGCTGCGGTCGCGCATCCTGGGGCGGCTGCGGGTCGACGGGCCGCTGACGGCGACCGAACTGGCGGGCATCCTGTCGACCAACACGGGCGCGACCAGCTACCACCTGCGTGCACTCGAGTCGGTGAAACTCGTCACCGACACCGGCGAGGGGGCTGGCAAGCGCCGCCTCTGGAGAGCCTCGACCGACTACCACTCGTGGCAGAACTCCGACTTCGCCGACGACGAAGACGCGCGCACCGCCCTCGGCTGGCTGCAGCGCGACTACGTGCGGCAGTTTCAGGCGCGGGCCGAGCAGTGGCTCGACGTGGCCGAGTCGTGGCCTGCCGAATGGGTCGACGTGTCGGGGCTGAACGACACGTTCGTGCTGGTGACGCCGGGCCAGGCGCAGGCGCTGAAAGACGACCTCGACGCGCTGTTCGAGCGCTACCGCAGGATGGGCGGCGACGACCCGACGGCGAAACGGATGCACGTGCACACCTTCGCGAGCCCCGTCGACCTGCAGCCGCCCGCCGAGCCCTGATGACCGCCGCCCGCACCCCCGCGCCGCGGCCGCCGCTCACGAGCGGGCAAGCCGAGCACCGGCTCGTGCTGCTCACCGCCACGCGCTGGTTGCCGGTGGGGCTCGTGTTCGGGCTCACGGTGCTGCTGCCGCTCGAACGCGGGCTCACGCTGGCGCAGGTCGGGGCGCTGCTGTCGATTCAGGGTTTCGTGGTGCTCGGGCTCGAACTGCCGACCGGCGGGCTCGCCGATGCCCTCGGGCGGCGTCCGCTGCTCATCGTGTCGGGGGTCATCGCGGTGGCGTCGACGGCGCTGATGCTCGCCGCGTCGACGTTCTGGATGTTCGCGGTCGCGATGGTGCTGCAGGGCGTGTTCCGGGCGCTCGACTCGGGTCCGCTGGAGGCCTGGTACGTCGACGCGGCGTACGCGCACGACGCCCGGCATTCGATCGAGCGGGGGCTGAGCCGGGCATCCATGGTGCTCGGCGGCTCGATCGCGGTGGGTGCGCTGGCCGGCGGAGCGCTCGTGGCGTGGCAGCCGTTCGGCGGGTGGTCGGCGCTCGCGCTGCCTTTCGCGGTGAGCTGTGTGCTGTACGCGACGCACACGGTGCTGCTCGCGGTGCTGGTGCGCGAGCACCGTGGGGCGCAACGGGTGGCGGCGGCGGGCAGGGATGGCCGGGCATCCGTTCGGCGCAGGCGAGGGGCGGGGGTGACGGATGCCCTGCGAGCCGCCCCGCGAACAGTGCTGCAGGGCGTGGGGCTGCTGCGCCGGTCGCCCGTGCTGCGCGCGCTCGTGCTCGTCGAGGTGTTCTGGAGCGTGGCGATGATCGCGTTCGAGACGCTGACTCCGGTGCAGCTGGCCGACGAACTCGGCGGCGAAGATGCGGCGGCGGCGCTGTTCGGGCCAGCCTCGGCGGCGGCGTGGGGGCTGTTCGCGGTGGGGGCGCTGCTTGCGGGGGTGGCGAGCCGGCGCATCGGCGTGGCACGCACCGCCATGCTCTTGCGCGTGCTGAACGGGCTGTTCGTGGTGGGCATGGGGGTCGCCGCGGGGCCGGCGGGGCTGATCGTGGGCTACTGGCTGGCGTATCTGACGCACGGCTCGGCGGGGCCGATGCACAGCGCACTGCTGCACCGGGAGGCGTCGCCCGCGAATCGTGCGGTGGTGCTGTCGACGAACTCGATGGTGTCGGGTGGGGCGTACAGCCTGGGACTGCTGGTACTGACGCCGCTGGCGGGGGCGACGTCGCCGGGGGTGGCACTGGTGGTGGCGGGGGCGTTCAGTGTGCTGGGGGCGGCGCTGTATGTTCCGGCGTGGCGGCGAGAGCGCGAGCGGATGCGCGTGGCCGGGCGCGCGGGCGCGGAGGTGGCGCCGGCGGGGGTCACGGATGGCGGCGAGGCGCGCGGCTAGCGAGGGGTGGCGGGCGGGATAGCGCGGACTCGGGCGGGCGGCTGGCGCGAGAGATGGCGGGCGGACAGTGTCGAAGCGGGCGGGCGGCTAGCGGGAGGGGTGGGCGGCGAGGGGGCCCGGGTGACCGCCGGTCACGGCGCTGACGCGGAGGAAGTCGAGTTTCTCGGCGGCCGCCGAGCCGGTCGCGGCCGTGTAGGCGACGACGCGCAGGTCGGTGCCGGCGACGGTGAACACGTCGCAGTCGAGCTCCAGGTCGCCCACCACCTCGGAGTGAACGACCTTGCGCTCCGACTGGTGCTCGCCGACGGTGCCGCTCTGCCAGAGGGCGCGAAAGACGTCGCTCGACACGAGCAGCTCGGCGATCAGCGCGTTCACGCCCCGGTCGAGCGGATACCGCCCGTGCACCCGCCGCAGGTCGGAGACGAGGGATGCTCCGAACGCATCGACGCTGCCCGAGCGGCTGACGATGTGCCCCTCGCCGTCGTGCAGCGCACTGTCGGTGAACAACGACCGGATCAGGTTCGGGCGCCCGGCCGCAGGCTGCACGGGTCGGCCGAGCAGGGCGATCCAGAGCGGGCTGCACGTGATGAGATCCCATGACGCGGTGAACACGGCAAGGGGGATCTCGCCGAGTCGGGCCATCAGGCGCTGCACGCCCGGTGGGATGTGCGTGGGAACCTCGGCCGGCGTCGGCGGCAGCAGCCCGGCGACGAGGTAGAGGTGGTCGCGCTCGGTGTCGCTCAGCTGCAGCGCGCGGGCCAGGGCGGAGGCGACCTGCGCCGAGGGCCGACGGGCGCGGCCCTGCTCGAGCCGAACGACGTAGTCGACGCTGAGCCCGGCGAGCGCGGCGAGTTCTTCGCGGCGCAGTCCGGTGGCGCGGCGGGAATCGCCGGCGGGGTAGCCGACGTCGACGGGCGAGAGACGGTCACGCCACGAGCGCAGCAGCGCCGCGAGCTCGCCGTGGGTGTCGGGCGGCACCGGCTGCACGGGGTGCACGGGCTGTTCCGACTGCGCGAGCTGCGTCGGGTCGGCGCGCTTCTTTGTCTGCACGGGCTGTTCCGGATGCGCGGGCTGTGTCGAGTCGGCGCACTGCTGTGTCTGCACGGGCTGTGCGGGCTGCGGCGGTTGTGCGGGCTGTGCCGCCGCCGGGATGACACGTGCGGCGTGACCGGCATCGAACTCCATCCCGCCAGTCTCGCACCGAGCGGGGGAGGGTGGGTGGTACTGGAAGTCCGCATGCTGAGCCGAGCCACGACGGCGCGGCGCGGTCAGCGCAGACTCGGCTCATGACATCGACACCGAACACCCCCACTCCGACCCCGACCACGACTCCGACCACGACGACGAACGCGACCGCGGCGACCACCGCCGCGAGCCGCCCGACCACGGCCACGACCACGCTCATCACCGGGGCGAACCGGGGGCTCGGTTACGAGACGGCCCGCCGCCTCATCGAGGCCGGCCACACGGTGTGGATCGGCGCCCGCGATGAGGCTCGTGGCCAGGCAGCCGCCGACGCCCTCGGCGCGCGCTTCGTGCAGCTCGACGTCACGAGCGACGCCTCGGTCGAGGCGGCCGCAGCGACGGTCGCGGCCGCCGGAGGGCTCGACGTGCTCATCAACAACGCCGGCATCTCCGGTCCGTTCCTGCCCGCAGAAGAGCTGACGGCGGCCGACGCGACCGCGGTGTACGACACCAACGTGGTGAGCATTGTGCGCATGACCCGGGCCTTTGCAGCGCTTCTGCGGGCATCCGGAGCGCCGACCATCGTCAACGTCACGAGCGGCATGGGGTCGTTCGCCTTCGTGCACGACCCCCACCACGTCGAGTCGACGATCGTCGCCCCGCTCTACCAGTCATCGAAGTCGGCGGTCACGATGCTGACGGTGCAGTACGCGAAGGCCTACCCCGAGATGCGCATCAACGCGGCCGATCCGGGCTACACCGCAACAGACTTCAACGGACACAGCGGACCGCAGACGGTCACCGAGGGCACCGACGCCATCGTCGAGCTGGCGACCCGCGGCGGCTCGGGCCCGACGGGCACGTTCATCAACCGCGCGGGTGTGGCCCCCTTCTGATGGCGCCCGCTGAGACGGCCTCAGTGCTGAATGTCGCGCAGCGGGAGCACGAAATCGCTGACGAGCGCGATCACCTGGTCGCGGTGCTGCTCGACGAGGTCGTGGGTGGCGCCCGGCACGATGTACAGGCGGCTGTGCGCGATCGAGCCGGCGATCAGGCGGCTGTGCTCCGGATGGATCGTGTCGAACTCGCCCGACACGATGAGGCTGGGCGCGCTGACGCTGCCCAGCGTCTCGGGCGCGATCTGGGGCCCGGTCGCCCAGAGTTCGGCCAGCTTCGCCAGCACCACGTCGGCATGCCCCGGGCCGTCGGGCGACAGAGCGCCGTAGAGCTGCCGGGTCGGCTCGAAGGCGGTCACCAGGTCGGCTGGGGCGACTTCGTCGAACGTTCCGGTGAAGCCAGACGGGGCGAAGTTTGCGCTGATCGCGACCAGCGAGCGCACGCGCTCGGGATGCCCGATCGCCAGCATCAGGGCGATCACCGCCCCGTCGCTGAACCCGACGACGTGTGCGCTGTCGAGGCCCCTCGCGTCGAGAAACGCGAGGAGCTCGGCAGCGCCCCCCTCGTAGCTGTAGGCCCCCTCGACATCGGGCGTGCGGCCGTGCCCGGGGCGCTCGTAGGCGTAGACCGTGAAGTGGGCCGCGAGCACCTCGGCCAGCGGCCGCAGCGGCTCGAGCGTGCAGAACCCGCCGTGCAGCAGCACGAGCGGGTCGCCGCTGCCGGTGACCTCGGTGTAGAGGGGGCCGGTGATCAGAGCGGCTTCGACTCGCGCAGCACCTGGGCCAGTTCGGTCATGTGCTTGGCCTGCGAGGCATAGTCGAGGGCCTCCTGGTTCCAGGTGTGCACCTGGCCGGCTACGAGCGCGGGGTCGGAGACGAACGTCGGCTGGGCGGCGAGGTCGGCGGCCTGGAAGCCCTCGACGTTGGTGAGCAGCACGTCGCCGGTCATCATCTGGGCCGCGTTCTCCCAGCTGTAGATGTCCCAGTAGTAGTAGCCCGTGGGGTTGAGGTCGGTGAACTTCACGCCGAGGCTCTGGTAGAGCTCGGTCTCGGGCTCGTCGGCGGGCTTCACAACGTAGACGCCGTCGGCGTCGGCGTACATCTGCGTCACTTCGAGGTCGGTCTCTTTCGCGGCGGCCGTCAGGTCGGCGGCGGCATCATCGAACTTCTGCTTCGCGGCGGCGATGGTGTCGTCACTCGCGCCGAGGGCCGACGAGAGGCGGTTGATGCTGTCGATGACGTCGCTGCCCTTGCCGCCGATCTTGATCGCGACGATGGGGGCGATCTTCTGAAGCTGTGCCTGCTGCTCGGTGTCGGCGAAGCCGTAGTACGCGCTCGTGGTGTCGAGGGTGCCCTCGCGGTCGGTGGGGTAGATGCCCGTGACGATGAGATCGGGTGACGCGGCGGCGAGCGCCTCGAGGTCGATCTCGCCGTAGCTGTTGCCGACGATGGCGGTCTTGCTGATGTCGTAGTCGGCGAAACGCGAATCGCTCGCCACATCGACGCGGCCGAACACGGCGACGGGGTCGATGCCGTAGCTCAGCAGGCCGATCGCATAGTCGGCGTAGCTGGCGATCTTGGTCGGCCGGTGGTCGAGGGTGACCGTGGTGCCGGTGTCGTCGGTGTAGCTCCAGGGCGCATCGGCACCGGCGTCGGCGGTCGAACTGGTGCCGGGCGCGGCGGCCGACGAGCATCCGGTCAGGGCGGCGACCGCGAGAACAGGGGCGAGGATGAGCGTGGCGAGACGCGTTGCTGTGAGACTCTTCATGAAGTTAGGTTAGCCTAAGCTAACCTGCGCCGTCCAGCTGAGGAGCGAAATCTGCCCGGTCGGCCAGGGGCGTCGCCGTCTCAGTCGTCGACCGGCACGATGAGCGGTGTGCCGCTGCTCGGGTCGGCGATGACGAGCGCGTCGAGGTCGAAGGCCTCACGCAGGATGCCCGGCGTCAGTACCTCCCACGGTGCCCCGTCGGCGATCACTCGGCCGCCACCCACCACCACGAGCCGGTCGGAGTACCGCCCCGCCAGGGTCAGGTCGTGCAGCACCATCACGACGGTGGCGCCGCGCTCGCGGTTGATGCGCCGAACGAGTCGCAGAACATCCAGCTGGTGGGTGAGATCGAGAAATGTGGTCGGCTCGTCGAGAAGGATGGTCGGGGCCTCCTGCGCGAGCACCAGGGCGATCCACGCCCGCTGCAACTGCCCGCCCGACAACGATGCAGCGTCGCGGTCGGCGAGTTCGGTGAGGCCGGTGGCGGCCAGGGCGGTGCCGATGATCTGCGAATCCTGCGGGGTCCAGGGGCGCAGCAGGCTCTGGTGGGGGTGGCGCCCGCGCGACACGAGGTCGCGCACGGTCGTCGCCGACGGCGTAAGCGGTTTCTGCGGCAGGATGGCCAGCCGCCGCGCCACGTCACGGGTCGACATCGACCGCATGGGGCGGCCCGCCATCTCGACGCTGCCGGCGCTGGGGGGCAGCAGGCGCCCGAACGCCTTCAGCAGGGTCGACTTGCCGCTGCCGTTCGCGCCGATCAGGGTGGTGATCTCGCCGTGCTCGATGCGCAGATCGAGGCCCTCGAAGATGACGTTCTTCTCGTACGCGAGGGTGAGGCCGCGGGCCTCGAGGGCCGGCGGCCCGGGCATGGTCGGTGGCGCGGGCATGGTCGGTGGCGCGGGCCGGTGGTCGGCGTCGGGCGTGGCTGCCGCCCGCAGCTCGGTGCGGGGTGAAGTGGTCTCGGTCATACGAAGGTCTCCCGTTCTCTGCGACGCGTCAACAGCCAGATGAGGTACGGCGCGCCGATGATCGCCGTGATGATGCCGACCGGCACCTCGCCCGGCAGCACACCGCGAGCGAGCGCGTCGCCGCCGGCCACCACGATGGCCCCGATCAGCGCCGCCGACAGCAGGGGTGGCCGAGCCGTGCGCGTCAGGCGCCGGGCGATCTGCGGAGCCACGAAGGCCACGAACTCGATGGGCCCGCTCGCCGAGACCGCCGCCGCGCACAACACCACGGCGCACAGGATGACCAGCAGCCGGTGCCGCTGCATCGCCACCCCGAGCCCGGTCGACACCTCGTCGCCCAGCTGTGTGACGTCGAGGTTCGACGACTGCAGCAGCGCCACCGGAGTGACCAGCACGAGTGCGAGCGCGACCGGCCACACACTCGCCCACGAGATGCCTGACAGGCTGCCGACCAGCCACTGCGAGGCGGCCGCCGCCTCGGTGATCTGGGCGCGGGCGATGAGGTAGCTGGTGAGGCCGCCGAGCGTGGCGGTGATGCCGATGCCGATCAGGATGAGGCGGTAACTGTCGATACCGCCGCGCCAGGAGAGGCCATAGACGACGGCTGCTGTGATGAGTGCGCCGACGGCGGCGACGGCCGGCAGGCCGAGCGTGAGGGCTCCGGCGCCCACCGCGTAACTTCCGCCGGCGAGAACGATGGCTGAGACGGCGCCCAGTGCGGCCCCGGATGTCACGCCGAGAATGTCGGGCGTGGCGAGCGGATTGCGAGCAAACGTCTGGGTGAGCGCTCCGGCGAGGCCGAGGGCGGCGCCGACGAACAGTCCGCCCGCGACGCGGGGGAGCCGCAGCTCGAAGACGATCAACTGTTGGCCGTGGGTGCCGCCGCCCACGAGGGTCTGCACGACGTCGGCCACCGACAGCGACGACGACCCCGAGACGATGCCGGTGAGACCGGCGGCGACGGCGGCGAGCAGGCAGACGAGGGTGACCACGGCCACTCGGGCGCGACGGGGGCGGGCGGGCATCCGGGGCCCGTCGACGCCAGACGCGGGGGGTGTGGATGCCCGAACCAGGGCCGCGCCCGCCTGGAGTTCGCGGGTCACAGCTCGGCCATCCGTCCGCGGCGAACGATCAGCACGAAGGCGATGCCGCCCAGCACGGTGAGCACGACGCCCACCGGAACCTCGGCGTTGCCGCCGATCAGGCGCCCCACCACATCGCAGCCGAGCAGCACGATCGCGCCGATCAGGCCCGAGGCGGGCAGCAGCCAGTAGTGGTCGCCGCCGATCAGGCGCCGGGCGATGTGCGGCGCGGTCAGCCCCACAAAGGCGATCGGGCCGGTGAGGGCGACACCCGCCGCAGTGAGCAGGGTGATCGCGACGAGCCCCACGAGGCGGGCGCGCAGCAGGCTCTCGCCCAGGCCGCTGGCCATCTCGGTGCCGAGCGACAGGTTGTTGAGCGAGCGGATGTTGGCGGCAGCGCACACGATTCCGGCCCCCGCGAACAGCAGTGCGGCATCCACCCCGGTCAGCGTGCGCCCCGACAGCGAGCCGACGACCCAGATGCGGTAGGCGGCGAGGGTGGTCTCGTCAGAGAGCACGAGGTACGAGGTGAGTGCGACGAGCAGGGCCGAGACGGCCGTTCCGGCGATGGCGAGCGGAACCGGGCTCGCCAGCCCGCGGCCGAGCGCGGCCACGGTGAACACGAGCACGCTCGCGACGGTGGCGCCGGCGAGGGCCAGCCAGAGCGTCGTCAGAACCGAGCTGGTGCCGAGAACGTAGACGCCGACGACCACCGCGAGGCTCGCTCCGGCCGAGACGCCGAACAGACCCGGGTCGGCCAGCGGGTTGCGGGTCTGGCCCTGCATCACGGCGCCGGCGATGCCGAGACAGCAGCCCGAGATGAGGCCGAGAACGGTGCGGGGCACGCGCGAGCCCCAGACCACCGCACCCACATCGTGCGAAGGGTCGACGAGGCCGGTGATCACGGCAGACGGGCTGATCAGGTTGCTGCCGAGCATGAGACTGACGAGGCAGACCGCGACGACGCCGGCACCCAGGGCCAGCAGCACGAGGGCGCGGGCGGAGCGGTGGCTGCCGTGGGTGCGCTGGCGGCGGTCTCGGCGGTCTCTTCGGTCTCGGCGCTCGGCGCGGCCCGCGCTGCGGCGGTCGGATGCCCGCGCCGGTGTGCGCGGCACGGAAGCTGTCAACGGACTGGGCATTTAAGTAAGCGTAGCCTTACCTAATACAGTTGTCAGCATGACCCGCTACCCCCGACTCATGCCGACCGACCCGCGACTGTTCCGGGCCACGGTCGTGCGCTCGGTTCGAACGAGCCCCTCCTTCCAGCGTGTGACCATCGCGGGAGCCGACCTCGCCGACTTCGAATGGAGCGGCCATGACCACTGGTTCCGGCTCTTTCTGCCGCCCGCCGCAGACGTTCCGCTGCAGCTGCCGGCCGTGTCGGGGCGGGCCTGGTACAGGCGCTACCTCGAGATACCCGAGGCCGACCGCCCGCACTGCAGCAACTACACGGTGGCCGACTACCGGCCCGCTGCGGGGCCGGTCGGTGCGGCATCCGGAGCCCATACGGGCCCGGCCGGTGCGGCATCCGGAGCTCCTGCCGAGCTCGACATCGACGTCGTGCTGCACTGGGAAGCCTCCGGCGAGATCGCGGGCAGAGTGGCCATCTGGGCGACCACGACCCGTCCCGGCTCGGAGGTCGCCCTGCTCGACCAGGGCCCCCTCTTCGACCCGCCCGCCGACGTTCGCGGCGTGCACCTCGTCGCCGACGAGACCGGGCTGCCGGCGCTGCGCGGCATCCTGCGCAGCCTCGACGAACGGATGACAGGCACCGCCACCATCGAGGTGCCCCTCGAGGGCGACATCGAGCCGCTGGAGGCGCCCGCGGGCATCCGTCTGCGCTGGTACGCGCGCGGGGCGGGCCACGGGGCGGGGCGCAGCCATCCGCGTGCTGCCGTCGCCGCAGTGCCTCCTGTCGCAGTGTCTCCGGTCGTTGCCGCCGCCGTGCCTCCCGTTGACACCGTCGCCACGCATCCCGTCGGCGCCGTCGCCACGCCTCCCGTCGGCACCGCCCCGGCGCCCGGGCCCGGCAGGCCCGCCGCAACGACGGTCGCCGCGGCACCTGTAGCCGTCATGCCTGGCGCGGCAGCACTCGCGGCCGTGAGGGGCGGCCTCGACCTCGACCCCGGCGATTACGCCTTCATCGTGGGGGAAGCGTCGCTCGCCACCGAGGGCCGCCGTGCACTCCATCGCGCCGGCCTCCCCAAGTCGCGCATCACCTTCTCGGGTTACTGGAAGCACGCGCCAGCCCACTCCTGAGAGCCGCGCGAGCTGAGGCGGCGTCAGCTCCGCAGCTCGAACTCCATACCGTCGCAGAGACGACGGGCAGACCTGACGAGCTCAATCACTGTCTCACTTTCGATTCAGTTGAATCAACTGTGATTCAAGGCGGCACCCACAAGAACCTAATTGACACCATGGTTCGTGACACATTCACTGAGAATACTTCAGTCTGGTAAGGCGTCGTCGTCGGATGGGCCGAAGTCGGGGCGCAGGGTCCAGGCGGTCTGGCGGCGCAGGGCGGCGATGAGGGTGAGCGCCTCGAGGCGCGCCTGGTCGGTGCTGACAGTGCTGTAGACGTCGATCGCTAGGGGCGGCGGCTCGCCGAGCTTCGGCAGCTCGACCTCGACCCAGGCGCCGGTGGCGAGCG
Source organism: Subtercola sp. YIM 133946 (assembly GCF_036553535.1). Lineage (NCBI taxonomy): Bacteria > Bacillati > Actinomycetota > Actinomycetes > Micrococcales > Microbacteriaceae > Subtercola > Subtercola sp. YIM 133946. The sequence continues at coordinate 117,741 of NZ_JAZHPE010000026.1, read as the reverse complement.
GAATCAGCGGACGCCCCTGCCTGGCGTTCTCGACGGGGTGGTCGACCGCGAGCGAGATCACGGCGAGGGCATCGAGCTTCGAGATGGCCTGGTACAGGATGATCGTGGCGCAGTATTCGGGCGCGTCGGGTTCGGGCTTCCTGCCTCGCGACCAGAACCAGGTGGGCATGATCAACGGTAACCCGCTTGACGGGGTGGAGGCGCAGGTACGAGGGTGAAACGTCGACGCACCGCACCGCACCGCACCGCCCAGCACCGCACCGCCCGCGCCGCGCCGCGACGACGACGAATGACGAACCACGAACCGTGGTGAGACGACGGCGCGAATGTACGACGGCACAGTGAGGGGCATCCATGACAACCGAGACGAGCATGCTCGACGAGATGCTTGCGGTGCTGCCGGGGGTGGATGCCCGTGGCCTGGTGATCGCGGCGGCCGGCGGCCTGCCTTCGGCTTATCCGGTGTCGGAGCTCGCCACGGCGGCGGTCAGCGCGGCGGCCCTCGCGGCGGCGCGCTTCGCCGAGACGGCTGCAGCGACCAGGGCACAGAGAGGAGAAGTCCCGGCAGGAACGGCGCCCACCGCACCGCGGCGGGCGACCGTCAACCGGCAGCTCGCGTCGGCGTGGTTCGGCACGAGCCTCGAGCCGATCGGGTGGAAGCTTCCCTCGGCGTGGGACGCCCTCGCTGGCGACTACCGCACCCTCGACGGATGGATCCGGCTGCACACGAACGCCCCGCACCACCGCGCGGCGGCGCTCGCGGTGCTCGGACTGTCGATGCCGCGCACCGAGGGTGACGACAGCGCCCTGGCGGCTGCGGTGGTGTCGTCGGTCGCCACGTGGAACGGCAACGACCTCGAGGCGGCGGTCGTGGCGGCGGGTGGATGCGCGGCGGTCATGCGCTCGCGGCAGGAGTGGGCATCCGGTGCCCCCGGCAGAGCGGTGGCCGCCGAGCCGCTCATCGAGTGGAGCGACCTGGGGTCGGCCCGGCGCAACGGTACCGAGGAGGCGGGCGCGTGGGGTGTGGCCGGCGCCGGACGCGGGGCGCCCACGAACGGCGCGAACGGCGGGGCCAGCGGCGGCCGCGAGGCGCCCGGCCCGCTGGCGGGGGTGCGGGTGCTCGACCTGACGCGGGTGCTGGCGGGGCCCATCGCCACGCGGTTTCTCGCGATGCTGGGCGCTGACGTGCTGCGGGTCGATCCGCCGGGGTGGAACGAGGCGATCATTCCCGAGGTCACACTCGGCAAGCGCACCACGCGCCTCGACCTGACGGATGCCCGTGACCGGGCCGCATTCACGACACTGCTCGCGGGCGCCGACGTGCTCGTGCACGGCTATCGCGCGGGGGCCCTCGACGGCCTCGGTTTCGGGTCAGACGAGCGGCAGCGCCTGCGCCCCGGACTCATCGACATCTCGCTCGACGCCTACGGATGGAGCTCGCCGATCGCGGGCCGCCGCGGATTCGACAGCCTCGTGCAGATGAGCACCGGCATCGCCCACGCGGGGATGAGATGGGCATCCGCTGGCCGACCAGTGCCGCTTCCCGTGCAGGCGCTCGACCACGCGACCGGGTATCTCATGGCCGCTGCGGCGCTCAGCGCGCTCGCGCACCGCCGCGAGACCGGTGCCGGGCGTGGGGCGCGGCTGTCGCTGGCGCGCACGGCGGAGTTGCTGCTTGGCCGTGCGGGGGAGGGTGACCACGACCCGTTCGCGGTCGCCGAGCTGTGCGCGCCGGAGGTGGAGGAGACCGGCTGGGGCCCTGCGCGCCGGCTGCGGCCGCCGTTCGCGATCGAGGGTGTGACGCTGGCCGCCTCGCCCGCCCGCGAACTGGGGCTCGATGCGCCGGCGTGGTGGTGACGTCGCGCCGGGGCGGCCCACTGACCGGTACCGGAGGCGTCGCGTCTAGAAGAGCGGGATGTCAGTCGCCTTCGGGGCCACCACCGTGACCGCCGGCGGCGAAACCGGCGCCGACGAGTCTCCCGCGCCATCGGCGAGCGGCGCCGGCCCACCGGGGTACCCCGGCCCGGCGTCGGGCGTGCGGCCGCGGGCGTAGGCCTCTGCCGCGGCACGGGCTCGGGCATCCGCCGCCTCGTTCAGCTCGTGGCCGACGTGGCCCTTCACCCATTCGAAGCGGTAACGGCGGCCGACGATGGCCTCGTCGATCTCTTTGATGAGGTCGAGATTCATCACGGGTTTGCCGTCGCCCTTGCGCCAGCCCTTGCGCTTCCAGCCGGGCATCCACTTGGTCACCGTGTTGATGACGTACTGGCTGTCGCACAGAATGTGCAGGTCGTCGTCGACGTGCGCCGTGGCCCTGAAGAGTTCGAGCACCGCCTTCAGCTCGCCCATATTGTTGGTGCCGTGCGGCCAGCCGCCGGCCCCCCACGTGCGGTCGTCGATGTACCAGGCCCAGCCTGCTGGTCCGGGGTTGCCGAGGGCCGAGCCGTCGGCAGAAGCGGTGATCGTCATCGAGTCAAGGGTACCGGGTCGCCGGTCGCGGGTCGGTCGGGGTGGGTCGGCCGGGCATCCGTCGCCGTAAACTGAGGCGCAGACGGTGCCGACCTCGAGCGGCAGAACGACCGCTCGAAGGGTTCACGGATGACCGGCCGCCGCGCCCACTACGCAGAGTTCTACGGGGTGCGCCCGGCGGCCCCGGTCGACGACGCGCCCATCGCCGTCGTGTTCGGAAACTGCCAGGCCGAGTCGTTGCGCCTCATGCTCGACGGGCCCGACCTGCGCACCGTGCGGGTTCCGCCGGTGTTCGAGCTCGAGCAGGAAGACATGCCGCACCTGGCGCGACTGCTGGCCCGGGCCGACGTGCTGGTCAGCCAGCCGGTGCACGAGAACTACCACGGGCTGCCGGTGGGCACGGCCCAGCTCGCCGCGGCGCTGCCAGGGGGAGCGCGGGTGGTGCGGATGCCCGTGATCCGGTTCGCCGGACTCTACCCTTTTCACGCCATCGTTCGCCCTCCCGGCAACCTCGGGCTGGTTCCGCCGGTGGCGGCGTACCATGACCTCCGCACGCTGATGGCAGCCCACCGCGCGCGGATGCGACGGCGCGCACGGTCACGGCGCGCGGCAGGTGCGCCGGCGATTGCCGTGTCGGCGCCAATCACCGCGGGTGCGCCAGGTGCACCGACACGGGCGCCCGGCCTCGCTTCGGCGCCCGACCTCGCTTCGGCGCCCGACCTCCCCTCGGCGTCAGAGCGCCGCGACCGCATCCGCGCCGTCGCCGCCTCGTCGATCGGCGAGCTGCAGAAGCGCGAGCGGCACCACGACACGGTCGTCATCTCCGACCTCTTCGCCCGGCCGACATTCGACCTGATGCGCACCATCAACCACCCCGGCAATGCGGTGTGGAGCGCGGCGGCCGCGCGCGTGCGCCACCGCCTCGGTCTGGCCGAGCGGCCGGTCGACCCCGGGCGCGAGTTACTCGACGCCGTGCACGCCCCGCGCGAGCTCGACGTCGTCGAGGCGTTCCAGCTCGACGCCGAGGTCGAGCCCGCGTGGATGATCGGCGGAACCCCCGTGGCCGACGCCGATGTTCGGCGGGCCCACCTCGAGTGGTATGCCGAGCATCCGGAGGTCATCGACGCCGGGTTGGTGCGCCACGAGCGCACCCTGCGCGAACTGGGACTGTTCGCCGCGCGCTGAGCGAGACACCCTTTCGTCGCCGAGCGCAAGGCCTGCCCGGCCGGCCGCGCCGAACGTAGCGTCGAAGACACGCCCGGCAACGGATGCCGGGCGGCACGGCACCGGCCCGAGAGCCCTGCCGTGCAGACGTAAGGAGACGAAATGGCTACAGGAGTGGCAGCAGTGTGGGTTCCGGTCGAAGACATGGGCCGCGCGGTCGCGTTCTACCGCGAGACGCTCGGGTTCGACGTCGACGAGCAGGGCGACGACTGGAGCGAGGTCGACGCGAACGGCGTCAAGATCGGCCTGAACGCGCGCGAGAAGGCGGCACCGCACTCCGACGGCGGGGCTGTCATCAGCTTCCAGCCCGACGGCGACATCGAAGACGAAGTCGCCGAGCTGAAAGGCAAGGGCGTCACGTTCACCGGCGAGATCAGCGACCACGAGTGGGGCCGCATCGTGCCCTTCAAAGACTCGGAGGGCAACGACCTGCAGTTCTACACCCCGCCCACGAGCTGACGCTCGGGACGTGGCCGTGTCGCGCATCGCACCAGGCCCACCGGGCCGGGCCGGTGCGGTGCGGTGCGGTGCGGTGCGGTGCGGTGCGGGCGGTGCGATGCAGTGCGGTGCGGTGGTGTGCGCGGCGCGGAGGCTTGCGGGTGGGCCAGGCCGTGCGGGCTCGGTAGGCGGCCCGTTGGACCGGCGTGGGCCGGTGCGCGGCGCCACGGCTTACGGGTGCGTCGGGTCGCGCGTGCTCCGCGTTCGTCCTACTGGGCCGGCGCGATGCGCGGCGTCGCGACGCCGAGGTTCAGGATGCCGCGCCGCGCGGGCGTGGTCTGCGCGAGGCTCGGCACGTCGACGATCGGAACCGTGATCTGCTTGCGGGCATCCACTTTGATGACGCCGTACCCGGTGGGGGTCTTACGCACTCGCCCTTGCTGCATGTCGAACATTTTACGCCGTCACAGGTTCGTTGGGTAGGTGCGCGCCGCCCCGGGTGGGCGCCGGGTCTTCGCCGTTCGCCACCTCGAACGCCGCCGCCATCAGCTCGGCCACGAGTTCGACCATGTACTGGTCGCCGACGGTCAGGCTGCCGGCGAGCGGCGCGTCGATGGTGACCATGCCGTAGAGCGACTGGTCGGTCCAGATGGGCACGGCGATGTACGTCTCGTAGTCAGACATGGTGCCGCCGTAGCCCGGCGGGGTCTGCTTCGAGAGGTCGTCGTAGAATTCAGGCTGCAGCTGCTGGATGAACGCCAGCGCCGCATCGCCTCGCGGTGTTCCGGCGACGAACGGCCCCGGTGTCTGGCCCCGCCCCACATGTGCCAGCCACACCATCTGGTCGACGGGTTCGGATTCGAGCGTGTACACGTTCGCCCGAACATCGTCGGTGTGCGGCGACACGAGCATGTAGAGCGCGGTCGCTGACGCCTGGGCGATGCCCTGCAGCCGTTCGGCACGGGCAGCATACGACAGCGGTGGCATCTGGGCGATGAGTTCGGGGATGGGGCGCAGCGCATCCCGAAGCTTGCGGCGCAGCTCGCTGCGTTCGTCTTCGAGGCTGCGCGTGCGGCGGCTGTCGCGAACCGTACGATTGACCTGGCTCGCGATCGACACCAGCACCAGCAGCGCCCCCGGAACGAGCAGCCACCAGAACGGCCCGCGGCCCAGCGCCAGGCTGATGAGCGGCGCGCCGATGGCGGCCGCGACCAGGGGCCCGGCGGCCGACAGCACGACGCTTGTCGTCGAGGCCGGTGATCGTTTGCTGCTGGTCATCTTCTGATGCTACCGAGCACCACTGACGCTGCCGCGTGGTGTGCCTCGTCTCGCCCGCCGCCCGCCTTGCTCGCTTCCGCAGCCGGGGCGGCCCGGGCTGTCGTCAGTGCCTCGTGCGCGGGAAAATGGGTGTGGTGTTGAGACACCGCAACGGAGAGACGGCGGCAGAGTCGATGGCGCGGTCGGCGGCGCAACGTGAGGCGGAGGCGAGCATGGCGAACATGACGGCGCATGATCTGGGGCTCGACCCGGCGTCGGGCGGGGCCGACCAGCTCTACGGCTGGTTTCTCGCCAGTCTGCTGTTCGGGCGCCCAGTGCAGCAGAGCGTGGCGGCCGACACGTGGAAGGTGCTGATCGACCACAGACTCACCAGCCCGGCGCGGTTCGCCGAGTACGACCGCGAGGGGCTGCGGGCGCTGCTCGACGAGGGGCACTACGCGCGCATCGACTACGTGATGACGGATGAACTGCACGACGTGATGCGCACGATCGTGTCAGAGCACGGTTCGGTGAGCGAGCTGGTGAAGAACGCCGAGTCGCGCGCTGCCCTGAAGGCGACCTTGCTCGAGTTGAAGGGCGTGGGGCCGAGGACGGCCGAGATCTTCTTGCGCGAGGTGTCTGACGAGGTGATCGGCAGCGCCCGCTGAGCCGCGCCCCGCGCCCTGCGCCCGGCCGCGTGCCTGTGGTCGGCCGACGTGCGACGCCGCGCCGCTCGGCTGGCGGATGCTCGCCCTGCGCGAACACGGGCATAAAGGCCGAGGCGCCAGTGCTGAGGCACTCATGATGTACGACTCAGGCGATGGAACGAGTCCGGTCGACGACGACGCAGCACTCGATGCGTACTCGCGCACGGTGATGTCGGTGGCGGAGTCTGTGCTGCCGAGCGTGGCCAGCGTGTCGGTGCGAACAGCGCGCGGCGGCGGGCTCGGCAGCGCCAGCGTCATCGACGCGCGGGCGGCCAGCGTCGCCCGCGCGGCTGAGGACTCCGGCGCGGCTGGCCACTTCGGCGCGGCTGGCGGCGCCCGCCTGGCTCCCGACTTCGGCGCGGCTGGCGACTTCGGCGCGGCTGGCGAAGCCGGCGCGGCTGGCGACTCGCGCACAACTGGCGACTCCCGCCCGCCGGGCGATCGCGTGAGAACCACCGGAGGCTACCTGCTGACGAGCGCCCACGTGGTCGAGGGGGCGGTGGCCGTCGAGGCCGCGTTCGCCGACGGGCGCATCGTCGCTGCCGAGGTGGTGGGGCGCGATCCGCTCTCCGACCTGGCGGTGCTGCACGCCAGCGACGAGGTGCCGCGCCCGGTCACGTTCGGCGACGCCCCGCGCCTGCGGGTCGGCCAGCTCGTGGTGGCGCTCGGCAATCCGCGCGGGCTTTCGGGCAGCGTGACGGCGGGCATCGTGTCGGCGCTCGGGCGGTCTCTGCCGACTCAGGCCGGTCGGGTGGTCGACGAGGTGATCCAGACCGACGCGTCGCTCAACCCCGGCAACAGCGGCGGTGTGCTGGCTGACAGCCGAGGGCGGATGATCGGGGTCAACACCGCCGTGGCGGGCATCGGCCTCGGACTGGCCGTGCCGATCAACGCCACGACCCGCCGAATCATCGACGCGCTCATCCGGAGCGGCCGCGTGCGTCGCGCCTGGCTCGGAATCGCCGGGGCCCAGATCACGTTGGAGCCGCGGCTCGCCGAACGCATCGGCTCGCGCACGGGCATCCAGGTCGCCGGTGTTTCGGCGGGCAGCCCGGCCGACGAGGCGGGAATCAAGCGGGGCGACATCGTCGTTGAGATCGGCGGACGCACCGTCAACACCACGACGGCCATCCAGGCGATGATGGTCGAAGACGCCATCGACCGCGCTGTCGAGGTGACCGTATGGCGCAACGGCGCTCTGGTCGACGCGGTCACCGTTCCCCGCGAACTCGACGCCCGCGGCGTGCTGTAGCGCCGCTCGCCGGCCGGGCTCAGTCGGTGACGTCGATGACGACCTGGCGCCAGTCGGAGTCGGACTCGACCTGGCGGGAGGGCTCGATGTTGGCGCCGATCCACTTGCCTTCGCGGCGGCTGATGTGGGCGATGAGGGCCTCCTCGGCGTGCAGCGCCCAGGTGGGTTCGGCGTCTTCGGAGCCGTCGGCGCGGATGGTGTGCTGCACGCCGTCGCGCCAGAAGGTAGCCTCACCCGTCTCGGGCAGTTCGATGTCGTCGAGGGTGGGCTCTGCATCCTGATCAGTCATGACGGCACACTATGCCTGCGGCCGGGCTGGGGCAAGCGTCATGACGACGCGTGCTCCGAGGGGGCGGGATGCCTCGGTGAAGCCGTGCTGGGCGAGAAGGCGAACCGAGCCGACGTAGAGTTCGTTCGCCGACGCCCTTCGCTGGGCGGTGTCGATCGGATAGGCCTCGATGACGCGGGCGCCGTTCGCAGTTGCGTAGCGCACGGCGCGGGCGACGAGCTCCGACGCTAGCCCCCGCCCCCTCGACTCGCGCCGCACGATCAGGCAGGTTACGCCCACACGTCGGGATCGTCGGCCGGCTCGGGGCTGCCTGTCTTGACGACGCGCGAGTTCATCAGGCGTTTCAGCGGCGCTCGCGGCCCGACCCGAACCCAGCCTGCGGCCACGCCGTCGACGAAGGCGATGAGGCCCGGCGAGAGCGGATGCCCGGCGGTGGCCGTGTCGGGGGTGGGTGGATGCCCGGCGGGAGCCGTGTCGGCCGGGAGAGGATGCCCGCCCTCGACCTCCTGGCGCAGCAGGCCGCGAAGCTGCGCTGCACCGCTCGCCGAGAACTCCCGGCTCGGCAGCACGAACCACTGGCACCAGCAGCCGGCACCGTCGCCGCCGCCCGTGAACGCGTGCTCGACCGCCGGCCAGCTGGCCGCGGCGGCGGGCTCGATCCTCACCTGGGGCTGCGCGCCGGGCGGGTGTGCTGCCTCCGTCATACGACCAGTGTGCCGCGATCGGCGAAGCCGGGGCGGCTCTGGTGCGGGCAGGTCGGTCGACCTACACTGTGGGCATGATCGGTACCCTTGACGTCATCGTTCTCGACTGCCCCGACCCGAAGGCGCTCAGTGAGTTCTACGCCGAGCTGCTCGGCATGACGGTGGCCTCACGCGACGATGACTGGGTCGAGCTCGTCGGGGCGGGGGATGCCCGGCCGATCGTCGCGTTCCAGCGCGTCGACGGGTACCGGGCGCCCGAATGGCCGGGTCAGGATGTTCCACAGCAGATGCACCTCGACGTGAAGGTCGACGACCTCGACGCGGGGGAGCAGCAGGTTCTGGCCATCGGGGCGACGGCCACGGGTTCGGGCGATACGACCTTTCGGGTGTACCTCGACCCGGTCGGGCATCCGTTCTGCCTGATAAAGCCCTCTGACTGACGCATGCCTCGCCCCGCTCCGATCCGTTTGGCGCAGATGGTCGCTATGGCGCCCGAAACGGTGCTTCTGCGCAAAGCGGGGTGGCGGCGGGCTCGCGTGGCGGCGGCAGCGGGGTGGCGGCAGTGGTGCCAGATAGTGGGCGGGCCGACGGGGTGGCTCAGCGCGACTGGCGGCGCTTGCCCGTGCGCGGGGCACCCTTGACGGCGGGGGCGCGGCCCTTCCCCTTGGAGGCTTTGGCCTTGCCGCCGGGCGGGGGAACGTCGGCGGCGGCCGCGGCGGCCGACTTCGCCCATTGGATCTTCGTGGAGGCCTGCAAGGCCTCGCCGGCGGGGGTCAGGGTCGTCGTCGCGGCCGAATAGTCGAACAGGGGGTAGCCGAGTTCGGCCTCGAGCTCCTTCACCGAGGCGACCAAGGTGGCACGGGAGACGCCCTGCGAGCGCGCCGCGTGGGCGAAGTGCAGCTGCTCGGCGGCGGCCATGAAGTGCAGGGTGAGATCGTGGGAGGCCATGCGTCAAGTAGACCACTGATCAGTGGCGGGCACGCGGCAGGCCGTGGGTGACCCAGCTCAGGAGCGCAGGTACGAGGCGCCGTTCAGGTCGAGAATGCTGCCCGACGCCCACTGCGCGCCCGGCGATGCGAGGAACAGCACCGCCGCAGCGACCTCCTCGGGCGTGCCGACGCGACCGAAGGGGCTCTGGTCGCGAATGGCGTCACCGTGGGCCCCGCCGAGCTTGTCGGCCTGGCGCTCGGTCGAGACGAACCCCGGGGCGACCGACGCCACGCCGATGGCGTGCGGCGCCAGCGCGATCGCCATCGACTGGCCGAAGGCGTGCAGCGCGGCCTTGCTCGCACCGTAGGCGGGGTAGTCGGGCTCGCCCTTGAACGCTCCGCGCGAGCCGACGTTGACGATCGTGCCCGGCTCGCCCGACGCGATGAGGGCGCGGGCGACGCAGTAGGTGATGTTCGACGCGCCCAGCAGGTTCACGTCGATCGTCTCGCGCCAGGCGGCCTGCCACTCGTCGTACGACGCGTCGGCGACGCGGTGGATGTTCGCCGCCGACGGCGCCACGGCCGCATTGTTCACCAGGGTGCCGACGACCCCGAGCCGGTCGGCCGCCGTCTCGGCGATGGCACGGGCCTGCTGAGGGTCGGCGAGGTCGCCCGAGACGAGCACGTGGCCGTCACCCGGCAGCGCGTCGAGGGTCGCGGCGGCGTCGGGCCGGCTGGATGCGTAGTGCACGGCCACGCGGTAGCCGTCGGCCGCGAAGGCGGTGGCGATCGCGCGGCCGATTCCGCGTGAGGCACCGGTGACGAGAACGTTCTTCATGCGGGCATCCGCCGATCGGGGGGGGCGAGGGCGCGCTAGTCGGTGACCGGGGCGTCGTGCGGGGCGTGCTCGTCGGGCACGACGACGGGAGCCCGCCTGGCGAGCTGGGTCACGCCGTAGACGGCGAGGATGCCCGCCAGCACGAAGGCGACCGCGGCCCACCACGGGGCCGACGACGCCTCGCCCAGCACGACGATGCCGATGGTGACGCCGACGATCGGGTCGATGACCGTGAGGCCGGCCACGACGAGGTCGGGCGGGCCCGTGGAGTAGGCCGTCTGCACGAAGTAGGTTCCGAGCAGGCCGGCGACGATGATGCCGAGCAGGCAGACGATGGTGAGGCCGTCGCCCGGAACGAGCCTGAACCCGTCTTCGATGATGCTGGTGACGCGCTCGATGATGAGCTTGGCGAGGGTGGCGACGAAGCCGAAGAGAATGCCGCCGCCGAAGATGTAGAAGATGCCGCGCGACCGGTGCCGGAACAGAATGAACCCGACCAGCAGAAGAGCGAGCACGACGGCGAGCACGATGAGCACGACGACGAGCTGCTCGTTGCCGATGGGCACGGTGCTCGTGGTGAGCGAGGCGATGGTGACGAAGATCGCGATGCCGAGTACACAGAACGCGATGGCGCGGATGCTCGCGGCCGTCAGCTTCATCTTCGTCGAGCGGGCGTTCAGGATGGCCGTGATGACGAGGGCGATCGCACCCAGCGGTTGCACCACCGTCAGGGGAGCAAGATAGAGGCTGGTCAGCTGGCAGATGATGGCCAGAACGATCAGGCAGGTGCCGAGCAGCCACGACGGACGCTTCACGAGCGCCACGAGCTGCCCGATGTTGAGGCCCGACTTGGCGTTGTTCTCGCTGGCCGCGTCGACCTTGTTCACGCCGCGGTGCTGGTATTCGGCCCCGAAGGCGAGAAAGACGGCGCCGATCAGCGCTATCGGTACGCCGAGCGATTGCGTCGGCGACAGAGCGATGAGATCAACGGCCACACTCCAACGTAACGTGTCACGGGCCGGGGGCCGACCATCTGGGCGCGTGGCGCGGCGGGTTGACGTCGTTGCGTCGTGCGGCTACCGCCAGGCGCGGGCGCCGCGTTTCGCCCAGTACAGCTCCGGGGGCTCGGCGAGGGCGGCCGCGGCGGGCCCAGTGAGGGCGGCCGCGGCGGCTTCATCCTGGGCCGCGGCGCTCGGTGCCAGGCCGGCGACGTTCTCGCGCAGCTGCGCGGGGGTCACGGCGCCCGTCAGCACCACGTCGGCCCAGGGCTGGGCGGCGGCGACGTCGAGGGCGAGGGCCTCGAGGGGGCGGTTCTGGCGAGCGGCGAAGGCGCGGGCATCCGGCTCACCGGCGGTGGCCGCGCCGGCCGGGCTGTCGGCGTCGCCATCATCTGAGGAGCCCGCGGCGCCGCGGGTGGTCAGGCGGCCGTTCGCGAGCGCCTCCTTGATCACCACGAACCAGCCGGCGTCGTGCGCCCGGGCGAGAGCGGGGGCGGCCGATGGCTCGAGCAGGTTCCAGGTGGTCTGCACCGCCCCGAACGGCGAGTCGGGCAGCGCGAGCACCGCGTCGATGACCGCGCCCTGGCTGGGTCCGCTGGTCGAGAAGCCCAGCCGTGTGCCGCCCGACGCCAGCTCGCGCAGACGGTCGAGCAGGGCGGCGTCGCCGAGCGCGGGGCTGTCGGGCGTGAGCGAATGGATGAGGTACACGTCGGGAGCCCCGCCGAGCGCCGTCAGCGTCTCGGGCCACTGCCGGTCGAGCATCCGCACCGAATGCTGCTTGCGCTCCTGCGTCTCGGCATTCAGCTGCCAGTCGCCGAGGTACTCGTAGCCCCATTTCGAGCCTACGGTGAGGTCGGCCCGGCGACCCGGATGCTCGGCGAGCCACGAGCCCAGAAACTGTTCGGCCAGCCCGTACGATCGCGCCGCGTCGACGTACCGAACGCCGAGCGCCCAGGCCTCGTCGAGCAGCGCATGGGCCCGCGCGCGCATCACCTCGACAGACCGCGCCGCCCCGGCACCGAGGTCGGTGTCGCGGCCCTCGGTGATGTAGGCCGGACGACCGATGGCGGCCAGCCCGAGGCCGAGGCGGGCGCGGTGCGTTGCGGGGTTCACCCGACTACTCTCTCACTAACACTCCCGCGCTCTCGCGCTCTCACCCCGGAGGGCGTGGGCGGGTGCGGCACACGCCGGAGGCTCGGATGATCGCGTCGAACAGGTACACCGCGGCGACGGCGGCGCTCGTGGCGCGTGACCCTGTCATCGCGGCGCTCGCCGCCGAGACGGGCCCGATCACGTTCGACGCACCGACCGAGTCGAACTACGCTGCCCTGGTGCGGGCGATCACGTACCAGCAGCTCGCCGGAGCGGCGGCGCACGCCATCCATGGTCGCCTGGTGGCGCTGCTCGACGGCGATGTCGTGCCCGAGCGACTCGCTGCGTTCTCGCCAGACGAGCTGCGGGCGGTGGGGCTGTCGGCTGCGAAGGCAGCGTCGATGCTCGACCTCACGGCGAAGGCGCTCGACGGGTCGGTTCCGCTCGACGACGACGTTCTCGCCCGCCTGACCGACGAAGAGGTCGTTGCGAGGCGGATCACCGTGCGCGGCATCGGGCGGTGGACCTCTGAGGTCTTCCTGATGATCCACCTCGGCCGGCCCGACGTGCTGCCGGGCGGCGACCTCGGCATCAGAAAGGGGTACGGGCTGGCGTGGCGGGTGCCGACGCCGACCGAGAAGCAGTTGCTCGTGCTCGGCGAGGCGTACCGCCCCTACCGCAGTGTGCTGTCGTGGTACTGCTGGCGGGCGGCTGAGCTGTACGGCGGCAGCACGGCGAGCGCCGTCGCCGATTCGGCGTAGCGGGTTCGGCGAAGCGGGATCGGCGGAGCGGGATCGGCGGAGCGGAATCGGCGGAGCGGGATCGGCGGAGCGGAATCGGCGCAGCGGGATCGGCGGAGCGCCGCCTCCTACTCGGCGGTGTCGAGTGGGCGCCGGTCGCGGGGCAGTAGCCCGACCACGATGTCGTACGAGTTGCCGATCAGGTCTTCGACCAGCGTCTCGTCGGCGGAGTCGTCAGCGGTGATCGAGATCCAGTGCTGCTTGTTCATGTGGTAGCCCGGGATGACCCCCGCATACTGCTCGACCAGCGCGCGGGCGTGCGGCGGTGCACACTTCAGGGTGACGCACGCAGGGTTCGACTGCGTGTTGACGAGGGCGAACACCTTGCCGACCACCTTGAACACCTCGGTGCCCTCCCCGAAAGGCTGCCCCTGCGTCGCCGCAGGCAGCCCCGCCGCCACCCGCAGCGCCAGCGCCGCCAGTGCCTGTCTCTCCATCCCCCCAGCATGCCCGACTCGGGCGCCGGCGGCATCAGGGCAGCTGCACCCCGACGGCGACGGCGAAGCAGATGAACGCCACGATCGCGGCAGACGACCGGAAGACGTCGATGGTCTGCCAGCGCTGCACGACCGCCTTCCAGTCTGCTGGGGGGTTGTCGATGTTCCAGTCGTTGACCGTGATGTTGATGGGCACCGTGCCGAGGAACGAGATGAGGACGAACGCCACCAGGGCGATCATCCCGGCCACCCGCCAGCCCAGCCCGGGGGCGCCCCCTGTCACGATCAGCACGGCGATCGACACCAGAACAGCGGGCACCATGAGAACCGGAACGACGACCTTCAGCCGCTTCACGAGGGCGACGCGCGCCGCGACGTGTGAACGGTCGTCGAGCGAGGCGAGCGCGGGCTGCACTCCCCATCGCACGATCAACTCTTCGCCGGCCAGGAGCCCCACGAGCACGAGCCCCACGACCTGAATGATGCTGACGCCCACGCTGCCCCTTCGCCGATCTCTCGCAAGCAGCCTACCCACCCCCAGCGCCGAGAGCGCCGGCCTCGCCGCCCTCGCTACGGGCGGGCGGGCCGATCAGCCCTCGACGCGGGAGAGTCGGCCCGCTGCCCGGAGGAGTCAACGTGCGACCGGAAAAGCCCGCTGCCCAGAGGAGTCAGCGTGCGACCGGGGGGAGTCAGCCCGCTACGCGGGGGAGGGTGGGCTGGCTGGGCTTTGTCGTCGGAGGGGTGGTGGGCGGTGTGGTCGGCGGCGTGACGACGGAGGGGCCGCCGTTGGGGCCGACCGAGGCGCTCGCGAGGTCGACCGAGGCGAGGGAACCGTCGGCGCCCAGACCGACTCGAAGGGCAGTCTCGGTGAAGGTTCCGTTCGCCGTGGTCTGGTGGTTCACGTCGAGCTGGGCGACGGCGTCGACGGCTGCGCCGAGCGGGCCCTCGAGCACTCCGCCCAAGGCCGAGATGACGGGGTCGATGAGGTTGTGCGCAATCGCCAGGGCGGCGAGGGCTGCGGGCTGCGACGGGCCGGGGAGCGCAGCGACCACGGTCGCGGCCTGGGCCAGCAGGGCATTCGTCAGCGCGGTGATCTTCAGTACAACGGCCCGCGGAACGTAGCTCAGCAGGTCAGTGTCGGCCGGCAGGGTGTCGAGGTCGGAGCCGAGACCCGCCGCCTGCAGGTCGGCGAGCGTGAGCGTGATGCGGCCGTCTGCTGCGAACGGGTTAGTGAGGCCGGTGGCGCCGGCCGCGGCGAGCGCGGTGATCAGCGAATCGACGGCCGTGTGCAGCGTGTCGGTCGGGGCGGCGACGAGCGTGCCACCCACGCCGATGCCCAGGTCGGTGAGTCGGTATTGGCCCGTCTGAGCGCCCGACGTGTCTTCGCGGGCCGACGCGGCGAGCACGCCGATGGTGGCGTCGAGGTTCACCAGATCTGGCCCGCCGAGAAGGGCGGCTGTGCCGACCTTCAGCTCTGCGCTGCTGCCGTTAGACGGAGACCCGACCGCGGGGCCGGCGGTCACGGTGTTGACGCCGATCAGGCTGGGCGCCGCCGACACGGTGCCCGAGAACGCAGCAGACGACCCGTCGTCGTTGGCTCGGCCGAATTGGCCAACTCCGCCGAGCCGGATGATGCCCGCGTCGCCGAACACGGGCAGGTTGGTCGTACCGACCTTCAGGTTGACGAGACCGGCCACGGCGGAGGCGTCGACCGGTGTGTCGACGATGACGTCACCCCGGGCATCCGTGTTCACAGCAGTCGCGCCCTTCAGCGTGATCAGGCTGTCGAGCAGGCTGCCGCTCAGCACAGAGGCCGACACGAGCCTTCCGTTCGCCTGCGAGACGACGTCGGTCGGGGCGCCCTGGGCCATGGCCGACGCGGGCACGGCGATGAGTGCGGCGGTGCCGAACGCCACGGTCGTGCACAGCAGTCGTCGGCGGGGCAGCCGCGACGGTGCGGTCGCGCCGGGGGCGCGGGTCTTCGAGATCTTCACGTGATTCCACCATTTCTGCCCCGGAACATGAGGGGTCAGCACGAAGGTTAGCCTATTAATGAGAAAACGTCATGAAAAAAGTGCGACGTTAGGGTTGGAGGGATGGAACCCGAACACCGCGAACACGTCGTCGACCTCGAGGGCGTCACGTTCGTGCGCCAGCACAAGCAGATTCTCGACCGGGTGACGTTCACGGTCGACAGCGGTGAGCACTGGGCGCTGCTCGGGCCGAACGGGGCCGGAAAGAGCACCATCCTCGGCTTCTGCGGGGCGGTCACCCACCCCACGTCGGGCACGGTGCGCCTCTTCGGCGAGCAGCTCGGGCGAACGGAGCTGCTGGCGCTGCGGCGTCGTATCGGGCATGTGAACCCGAGGCATCCGCTGCAGTCGGCGCTGACCATTCGCGAGGTGGTGCTCACCGGAATCACGGGAACGGTCGAGCTGCCCCTGCGCTGGGAGCCGAGCGCCGCCGACATCGAGGCCGCCGACACCCTGATCGAGACGGTGGGACTCGCGGGCAAGCGGTTCGAGCGCTGGCCGACGCTGTCGCAGGGCGAACGCGGCCGATCGCTGGTCGCCCGGGCCCTCATCTCGCAGCCGAAGCTGCTGCTGCTCGACGAGCCGTCGACCGGGCTCGATGTGGCGGCCCGCGAACAGCTGCTCGAGACCATCGACACTCTCGACCAGACGCACCCCGACGTGGCGTCGATTCTCGTCACGCATCACCTCGAGGAGCTTCCGCGCACCACCACCCATGCCCTGCTGATCGCGCACGGGGCCGTGGTGGCGTGCGGCCGGGCGCACGACGTGATCACGAGCGAGGCGGTGTCGGCGGCGTTCGAGCATCCCATCGACGTGGGGCACGACGACGAGCGCTGGTTCGCCCGGGCGCGGCGGCGTGAGACGCGGGCCCGCGGATGATCGGCGGCACGACCGCTGAGACCCCGACGCCCGCCGCCCGCCGCCTGCCGCTACGCCAGCGTGGCGATGTCGATCACGAAGCGGTACCGCACGTCTGACGCCAGCACCCGCTCGTACGCCTCGTTGATCTGGTCGGCCGAGATGAGCTCGGTCTCGGGGGCGATGCCGTGCTCGGCGCAGAAGTCGAGCATCTGCTGCGTCTCGCGGATTCCGCCGATGCTCGACCCGGCGAACGACCGCCGGTTGCCGAACAGCGTGAAGACGCCGACCGGCAGCGCCTCGGGCGGGGCCCCGACGCTGACCAGCGTGCCGTCGAGGCGCAGCAGCTTCAGGTAGGCGTTGATGTCGATCTGCGCGCTCACCGTGTTGACGATGAGGTCGAACGAGTTCTGCAGGTCGGTGAACGTCGACGTGTCGCCGGTGGCGTAGTAGTGGTCGGCGCCGAGCCGCAGGCCGTCGTCTTTCTTGCTGAGGGTCTGCGACAGAACGGTGACCTCGGCGCCCATGGCGTGGGCGATCTTCACGGCCATGTGGCCGAGCCCGCCCATGCCCACGACGGCGACCTTCGTGCCGGGCCCCGCGCCCCAGTGGGCGAGCGGCGAGTAGGTGGTGATGCCGGCGCAGAGCAGCGGCGCCGCCTTCTCGAAGGCGATCGATTCGGGTACCCGCAGAACGAAGTCTTCGACGACCACGATGTGGGTCGAGTAGCCGCCCTGGGTGATGGTGCCGTCGCGGTCGACGGCGGTGTACGTTCCGGTGTTGCCCTTCAGGCAGTAGTTCTCTTCGCCGGCGAGGCAGTTCTCGCACTCGCGGCACGAGTTCACCATGCAGCCGACGCCGACGCGGTCACCGACCTGGTGCAGCGTCACGTCGGAGCCGACCTCGGTGACGACGCCGACGATCTCGTGACCCACGACCTGCGGGTAGGCGATGTCGCCCCACTCGCCGCGAACCGTGTGGATGTCGGAGTGGCAGATGCCCGAGTACGCGATCTCGATGAGCACGTCGGTCGGGCCGAGGTCGCGGCGCTCGATCGTGGTCTTCACCAGCGGATCGGTGGCCGACGTGGCGGCATAGGCGTTGACGGTGAGCATGGTTCTCCTGGGGGTGAGTCAGGCTGCCGCGAGCACCGCGAGCACAGATCGTGCGGCTCGAACGGCCGTGATCATGGCCGTGAGCGTCGAGTTGCAGGCGAGGGCCGTGGGCACAACACCATTGCCGGCCACGAAGAGATTGTCGTACCCCCAGATTCTAGCGCCGGTGTCGCAGACGCTCGTGCCGTCGTCGGTCTCGCCCATGCGCACGGTGCCGGTGTAGTGCAGCGACGAACCGGGCGCCAGCAGCGCGGCGTCGAGCGCGGGGTCGAAGGCGCCGAGCCGGGTGGCTGCGCGTGCCTGGCTGGCCCGGGCATCCTGAATCAGGGCGAGGTCGGCGGGGCTGTACGAGAAGTGCACGGTCATGCGCGGCAGCCCCGCGGGGTCGAGTTCGGTGTCAGAGAACTCGAGGCGGTTGTCGGCGCGCGTCTCGGTGGGCACATACCACGACAGCCCCACCGAGTAGCCGACGGTTGTGCCGGCGTCGTCGATGATGGGCGAGTCCATGATCTGCCCGTGGAATGGCTGCCCCGGCCCGTTGGCCGGCAGCCAGTACGAGCCGCAGAACCATTCGCCGTCGCGCGGCATCGGTATCTCGGCGAGGTCGATGCCGAGCCCCTCATGGTCGACGATGACCCGGCCGCTGAGAAAGGCGTGCTCGTTGAGGTGGTGGCCCAGCGCCGGCGGCCGAATCGCGGATGCCCACAGCAGCTGCGGCGTTCTGAGGGCGTCGGCGCACAGCACGACCGCGCGCGCCTCGATCACGCGGGCGTCGCCCGTGGCGAGGTCGCGCACCTCGGCCCCGACCGCCCGGCCGTCGTCGTGCATCACTCGCAGGCACACCGTCTCGGTGAGCAGCGTGAAGTCGTCGTCGTCGCCGGTGCCCAGAGGCTCGAAGATGCGGTTGGGCCCGGTGCGCCAGAGGTGGCCGGCGGAGACGCGGTTGATCGCCATCGGCATGGGTTGAACGTGCCGGCCGTCGGCGCTGACGGCCGCGAAGGCTTCGTCGAGCCGGCGCAGCACCACCGCGCCGGCCGCGCTGGTGCCGTACGGGTTCGGGTTGACGTGCAGCAGCTCGCGCGCACGGTCGAGGTCGGCCTGCCACTGTCGCGCGGCGGCCGATCCGGTGGCGGCCTGTTCGTCTCCGGCGACGCCGGCCGCGGCGGCCGATCCGACGCCCTGACCCCCGCCTGCGAACACCTCGGAGCCGGAGGGCCAGGGCGTCGCCGCCGTCCAGTGCACACCCATGCCGCCCGCGTTCCAGGCCACGGCGCTGCCCGGCAGCTCGGCGGCGTTCTCGCCGAACGACCCGAGACTGTAGATGCCGGGCGCCGCGCCCACCACCGTGTCGCCGATGTCGGGCGTGCTCTCGGCGCCCACGTAGAGGGCCTGCACGCCCGACGACACGCTCGCGTTGTAGCGCGCCCAGATCTCGGGCTCGGCCGAATCGTGCAGGTGCTGGCCGGGCACGCTGCCGATCACCGGGGCAGCCTCGACCATCACGATGCGCGCGTGCGGGTCGGCGTCGCGGATGGCGCGCGCCACTCCGGCGCCCATGATTCCGCTGCCGACGATGAGCACGTCGTACGGCCGCGCCGTCACGAGGAGGTCGCCGCCGCCGGCGCCACGCCCGCCGCCGGGGCAGGCACCCGCAGCTTCAGGCCGCCGGGCTCGAGGCGTGCGCTGAAGGCGGCCGCGGCGCCGAACGAGTCGCCGTCGAGCTCGATCTGGGCCGGCTGCCGCAGGCGGGCGACCAGTGTCGTGCCCGTCTTGTAGCGCAGCTCGTCGTCGGGGCGGCTCTCGCCGGCGGTCGATGCGCCCGCCTTGCGCCGGGAGATGCGGTTGATCCAGGCGACCCGCGCGTACACCCGGGGCCAGCCGAACACCCCCCTCGGCCGCATCAGCAGCACGTCGAACAGCCCGTCGTCGACGACGGCATCGGGCATCAGCAGGATGTTGCCCGGCAGCGACCCGCAGTTGCCGATGATGAGCGTGTTCACGGTGCGCCGCTTCGACCGGCCGCCGTCGAGGCTGTAGCGCAGGTGCAGCTCGCTGCGGTCGCGCATCGAGACGACCACGGCACCGATGTAGGCCACCCAGCCGGCCTTCTTCTTCAGGTCGTCGTTGGTGTTCTCGATCATCTTCGCGTCGATGCCCATGCCCGCCATCACCACGAAGACGTGCCGGTCGCGGCCGGCGTCTTCGCGTTCGATGTCGATGACGCCGAGATCGATGTCGCGGTCGACCCCGGTGAACGCCGACCGTACCGAGCCGGGCAGGTCGTTCAGCGTCAGCTTCAGGTTGCGCGCCAGCAGGTTGCCCGTGCCGCTGGGCAGCAGCGCGAGCGGGGTGGCGCTGCCGCGCATCCCCTCGGCCACGCAGCGCACCGTGCCGTCGCCGCCGGCCGCGATCACCACGTCGACCTTCGCGTCGAGGGCCCGGCGGGTCATGCCCTGGCCGCCGTCGTCGACCGTCGTCTCGAACCAGAGCGGCGCCCCCCAGCCCGCCGAGGCGGCCTCGCTCTCGACCGCCTCGCGCAGGCGCGGCAGGTCGACCTTGACCGGGTTGTACACCACGGCTGCGACTTTCGGCGGGTCGTCGGTCATGCGCTCATCTTAGAGGCGCCCTCAGGTGCCGACGATGGGCCGCGAGTCGTCATGCCCGGCTGATACTCTCGTGTCATGGGCACACTGACGTATGGGCCGGCCGCGAAGCCGATCACCATCGACGACCGCGACCTGGCCCACCTGCAGGCCGTCATCCTCGCGAAGCTGCGTCGCAGCGAGAGCTTCTCGTTCAGCTGGGAGCGGTCGAACGAGATGGGCAGCGGTCACACGACGCTGTGGATGCACCCGCAGATGCACCTCGAGTTCACCTTTCACGGGTCGAAGCGTGTTCCGCTCAACCGTGAGTGGGTCGAGCGGCTGATGAGCCGGGCGAACAGCGCCGGCGGCCTCGAGCTGGTGCCCGAGTTGGTGCCGCAGGCCTGACGCACGCCCGCGCTCGACATCCGCCGTGCGAATCGACGGCGAGTAGTAAGCCGTCTGACCCGTCGGCCACGTCGGCCGCGCTGCCGGTGGTGAGCTGTGCGCGCTCTGACCCCCCGGCCGCATCGGCGTGCGTGCCGGGTCAGTCCAGGTCGGCGAGCGTCTCGGTGAGGTCGCCGTTCGACGCGGCCAGGGGCACGCTGTGGTTCAGCGCGGCCGTCTTCAGCACGAGGGCGGCGACCAGTTCTGCGTCGTCGAGATCGATCTCTTCGGCGTCGGGGCGGGCATCCAGATGTTCGTCACCGACGGTCGCGGTGCAGTACAGCTGCGTCTGCGGGCCGAGCAGCAGGTTCGAAAACCCCCGCCTGCCGTTGTTCATCACCGGAACCGTGATGCGGTCGGTCACGCCGGCATTGGCCAGAGCGACGGTGTAGTCGAAGACGGCTGAGCACACGTCGAAGCTGACAGTGATGACGCCCGACCCGTAATGCAGCTCTCTCATCATCACAGTGAACCAGACGCTGCCCGAAAGCCATACTCGGCTCTGACCAGTTGGCTCCGCCCCACTCGAAGAGGTATAAGCCGGGGTGTCGGCGACGGCCGCGAGGAGTGTCGGCTCGGTTGTGTCGGGAGGATAATGGAGGCAGTATTCAAGAATGCGCACAACCCGTTCGATCGCGCGAATCGGAATCCTCCTCTTCGACCAGGTCAAGACGCTCGACTTCGTCGGCCCGGGCGAGGTGTTCGTCGAGGCGAACCAGCGCGGCGGTGGCTACGAGCTCGTGCTGCTCTCGGCCGACGGCGCCGATGTCACCACGTCGATGGGGGTGCGCATCGGGGTGCACATGGCCGCGGCCGACGCAGGCGACTTCGACACGGTGATCGTGCCCGGCAGCGAGGTCGCGCCGCGCGTGTACGAAGACGGGGCCATTCTCGATTCGGTGCGTCTGCTCAGCACCCGAACCCGGCGCATGGCGTCGATCTGCAGCGGCGCCTTCGCGCTCGCGGCGGCGGGCTTGCTCGACCACCGGGCCGCTACGACGCACTGGAAGTTCGCGCCCCTGCTCGCGCGGCTGTACCCGACCATCGACGTCGAGCCCGACTCGATCTTCGTTCGAGACGGCGACATCTACACGTCTGCGGGAGTCGCCGCCGGCATCGATCTCGCCCTCGCGCTGGTCGAAGAAGACCACGGGGCCGATGTGGCGCGCAGCGTCGCCCAGCTGCTGCTGGTCTACATGCAGCGATCGGGCGGGCAGTCGCAGTTCTCGGCCTCGCTGCGCTCGGCTGCGCCACGCACACCGGTGGCGCGGGCCGTCGCCGACTACGTCAACGCCGACCCGACGAGGCCCTGCACGCTCAGCGATCTGGCCGCCCATGCGAACGTGAGCAAGCGACACCTCACCCGTATCGTGCGTGACGAGCTCGAGATGAGCCCGCTCGAGTACGTCAACTCGATGAGGCTCGATCTTGCGACGGGGCAGCTCGAGGCGGGGGCGTCGGTGGCGCGGGCGTCGGCGGAGTCGGGCTTCAGCACGCCCGCCGCGCTGCGGCGCGCGTTCACGGCCAAGCTCGGCATCACACCGTCGGAGTACCAGCGCCGGTTCCAGACCACCAGGTGCGCGCCGACGGCCTGACCGGGCATCCGTTCGGCGGGGTGCGGTCGAGGTCGCGGGCGCGGGCGCGGCGGGCGCGCGGGCGACGGATGCTCGGGCGACGGATGCTCAGGCGACGGATGCTCACGCGGCGGAATGCTCAGGCGACGGATGCTCAGGCGACGGATGCTCAGGCGGCGCTGAGCAGCGCCGACATGCGGCTCGACGTGGCCGCAATCGACTGCAGGCGTTCGACGCCGACGCCGAACCGGCTGAGCTGGATGAGCCCCTGCGAGACGAGCACGATGTGCGCCCCCAGCGGCTCGATGGCGTCGGGCGCGAGGGTGATCTCGCCGGCCTCGACGCTCTTCTCGACGCGGCGGGCGAGTACGCGCTCCATCCCGGTGACGGTGGCCGATCCGACGGCGACGACGTCGGGAAACCGGGTGCCGAGCTCGGCCAGGCTGTTCAGCATGAGGCAGCCGCGACGGTCGGGGTACGAGGTGCACTCGGCGACGATCTCGTCGAGGTAGTTGGCCACCGCGGCCTCGAAGGTGCCGACGTGCGCGTCGACCACGTTCGACACGAGCTCGACCCGGCCGTTGCAGTAGCGGTTGAACACCGCGAGGAACAGGCCGAGCTTGTTGCCGTAGGCCGCGTAGATGCTGCCATTGCCGACCCCGGAGCACCGCGAGATGTCGTCGATCGACGTCTGGTCGTACCCCTGCACCCAGAACCTCTCTTGAGCGCAGTCGAGAAGCGATTCTTCGTCGAAGCGCCGTTTTCTACCCATGCGTCCAAGCTACGCTAAACGCGAGCCAGCCGGGCTGCGGTGCCGTTCGCGGTGCTCTGCGCGGCGAGGTGCGCCAGGGCGGCGGGGCCTGGCGTGCCCGCCTCGCCGAAGAACGTGACCAGCGCGTGGTCGGGTCGGCCGGGAATCGCGAGGTTCTGAAACCGCAGCCGAACCGGGCCGACCCCGTCGATGAGCAGCAGCGCGCGCCCGCTGTACGAGGCCGACGCGTCGTGCCGTGCCCAGAGGCGGCGGAACTCGGGATCGCGCCTCGACAGCGAGCGAACGAGGTCGCGCCGCCGGGCATCCCTCGGGTCGCTGTGAAACCGGAACGAGGCCACCGTGCCCCGCGCCAGTTCGGGCCAGTCGGGCGCCGTCGCACGCAGCAGCCGCGAGAACACCAGGTTCAGGATGCTCGACCCCTCGTGCACGTACCGCCCGCACAGCCGGCCGGCCAGGTCGTTCGCCGCCGCCACGTCGTGGTTGCGGTCGATGACCAGGGCCGGCGTGCCGGAGAACTGCTCGAGCAGACGCAGCAGGTCTTCGTCGAGCGCCGGAGTCATGCTGGCCCGGCGCTGGCTCACGCCGGGGTGGGCGAGCCGGAACAGGTAGGCGGTCGCCTCGCTGTCGAGGCACAGCGCCCGGGCGAGCGCGAGCAGCACCTGGTCGGAGGGCTGGTGGTCGCGGCCCTGTTCGAGCCGCAGGTAGTAGTCGCTGCTGATGGTGGCGACGGCCGCGACCTCTTCGCGGCGCAGGCCGCGCACCCGGCGGTGCAGGTCGCGGGCGAGGCCGACGTCTTCAGGTTGCACGAGTTCGCGCCTGGCGCGCAGATAGTCGCCGAGTGCCGATGCCGAGTCGTTCATTGTTCTCCCATGCGAGATGCCTGACCTCATTCTGGAGCGGCGGCTCCGCACCGCGTGAGAGCGTTTTCGGCCCTGCATGCGTCGATTCGAGACACGCGGGCCGGCCGTGCGGCGTCGCGCCCCGAGCATCCGGTCGTGCGGGTCGATATCGTGGGCACCATTGACCGTCGAACGAAGGATCATCGCGTGCCCGATGCAACACCGCCCGATGCCGCACCGCCCGATGCAACACCACCCGATGTCGGTTCCACGCCATCGGCCGAAGCCGTCGGCCCCGCCGACGCTGCCCGGGCCACCGTGGCCGCCGCCTCCGACCTCATCGGCATCGACGACCTGCTCACGGCCGACGAACTCGCCTTTCGCCAGCAGGTGCGCTCGTTCGTCGACGCCGAGATCAGGCCGAACATCGCGGGCTGGTACGACCGGGCCGAGTTTCCGCGCTCGGTCGTTGCGGGCATGGCGAAGCTTGGACTCCTGGGCATGCATCTGACGGGCTACGGATGCGCGGGGCGCAGCGCCATCGACTACGGCCTGGCGGCGCTCGAACTCGAGGCCGGCGACTCGGGGCTGCGCACGTTCGTGAGCGTGCAGGGCTCGCTGGCCATGAGCGCCATCGCCAAGCACGGCAGCGAGCAGCAGAAGCAGCAGTGGCTGCCGGGCATGGCCGCGGGCGCGATCATCGGCTGCTTCGGCCTCACCGAGCCCACCGCCGGTTCCGACCCGTCGAGCATGAAGACCTTCGCTCGCCGCGACGGCGACGACTGGGTGCTGAACGGGTCGAAACGGTGGATCGGCTTGGCGACGATCGCCGACGTCGCGATCATCTGGGCGGGCACCGACGACGGGGTCCGGGGTTTCATCGTGCCGACCTCGACGCCCGGGTTCAGCGCCACCGCGATCGGCCAGAAGCTCTCGATGCGGGCATCCATCCAGTGCGACATCGTTCTCGACGAGATGCGGCTGCCCGCCGACGCCCTGCTGCCGAATGCGCGCGGCCTGCGCGGGCCCTTCGAGTGCCTGAACGAGGCTCGCTACGGCATCGTCTGGGGTGCGATGGGGGCAGCGCGCGACAGCTATGAGGCGGCCCTCGGCTACTCGCTCGAGCGCATCCAGTTCGACCGGCCGCTCGCGGGCTATCAGCTCACCCAGCAGAAGCTCGTCGACATGGCGCTCGAGATCGACAAGGGCCTGCTGCTCGCGCTGCACCTCGGCCGCCGCAAAGACGCCGGCACGCTCACGCCGGCCCAGATCTCGTTCGGCAAGCTGAACAACTGCCGCGAGGCCATCGCCGTCTGCCGAAGCGCGCGCAGCATTCTGGGCGGCAACGGCATCACGCTCGACTACTCGCCGTTGCGGCATGCCAGCAACCTCGAGAGCGTGCGCACCTACGAGGGTACCGACGAAGTGCACACGCTCATTCTGGGCAACCGCATCACGGGCATCGCCGCCTTCCACTGACGGTCGCCCGTCGACCGGCGTACGGCCGACCGTCATCGGCGCGCCGTCGGCGGGCCGACCGTCATCGGCGCGCCGCCGGCGGGGGCGTGTTTCGGGTTTGTGAAATCAGCGCAGCCGGTGTGTCACCCGGCGCGGAAGCGAATGAGAATTGCCTCAGCCAGTTCTGAGGGGGAGGGCAGCACCATGACCGATACGAAGACACCACCGGGCCCGGCCGCGGGTTCGAGCAAGCCGGCCCGACCGCGGGTGCATCCGGTCGACGAGGTGCTGCCGGTACCGAAACTCGCGGCCTACGGGTTTCAGCACGTTCTGGCGTTCTACGCGGGCGCGGTGCTGGTGCCGATCCTGGTGGCGAACGCGCTGGGCCTCAGCAACGAGCAACTGATCCACCTCATCAACGCCGACCTCTTCACCTGCGGGTTGGCCTCGCTCATCCAGTCGATCGGCTTCGGCAGGCGGTGGTTCCGGTTCGGCATCAAGCTGCCGCTGCTGCAGGGCGTCACCTTCACCGCCGTCAGCCCGATGATCGCCATCGGGCTCGCGGTGATGAACTCGGGCGGCAGCAACGTCGACGGCCTGCTGACGATCTACGGGTCGGTCATCGTCGCCGGGCTCTTCACAATTCTCGTGGCGCCGTTCTTCGCGCGGCTGCTGCGCTTCTTCCCGCCTGTGGTGACCGGGTCGATCATCCTGATCATCGGTGTGGCCCTGATTCCGGTGGCGGCCGGTGACGTGACGTTCGGCGCGATCCCCGGCGTGAACGGATCGTACATCGATCCGGCGACCGGACTGCAGACCTTCGTGTACACCGATGCGGCCCACATCGCAGGCACCTCGGTGGCGCAGTACGACTACACGCTGATGAACGGCGGCGTGCTGCTGACCAACTTCGCCTATGCGTTCGGCACGCTGGCGATCATCCTGCTCATCCAGCGATTCTTCCGCGGTTTTCTGCAGACCATCGCCGTGCTGCTCGGCCTGGTGATCGGCACCCTCATCGCGTTCGCGCTGGGGGCGGCGAACTTCGACAGCGTGGCCACGTCGCCGGCCGTGGGGCTGGTGCTGCCGTTCAGCTTCGGCATTCCGCAGTTCTCGATCACGGCCATCATCTCGATGATCATCGTCATGCTGATCACTATGGTCGAGACGACGGGTGACGCCTACGCCACCGGCGAGATCGTCGGCAAGCGCATCCGGCCCGCCGACATCGCCGCGGCCATTCGTGCAGACGGCCTGGCCACGGTGCTCGGTGGCATCTTCAACTCGTTCCCGTACACGGCCTTCGCCGAGAACGTCGGGCTGGTGCGGCTCACGCAGGTGAAGAGCAGGTGGGTGGTGGCGACCGCCGGTCTCATCATGATCGTTCTGGGGCTCATTCCGAAGGCAGGTGCGATCGTGTCGGGCATTCCGCACCCGGTGCTCGGCGGGGCCGCGCTGGCACTCTTCGCCGCGGTGGCGGTCGCGGGCATCCAGACCCTGCAGAAGGTCGACTTCTCCGACCACCGCAACGGCATCATCATCGGTACGACGCTCGCGACCTCGGGGCTCATCACGGCCTTCGGGGCGGTGTCGGCGGCGTTTCCCGAGTGGGCGCAGATCTTCTTCGGCTCGGGCATCACGTTCGGCGCCATCACGGCGATTGCGCTGAATCTGCTGTTCTTCCACACCGGCGGTCGGGGGCAGGCGGTCGCCGGGCGACCGGGCCGCACGCTGGTGACGCTCGACCAGGTCAACGAGATGACCCAGCAGCAGTTCGACGAGACGTTCGGCGACCTCGTGCAAGACGCGCCCTGGCTGCTCGAACGGGCGTTCGCCGAGCGGCCCTTCGCCGACGCCTTCGCGCTGCGGGCGGCGTTTCAGGATGCCCTGCTCACGGCCTCGTCAGAAGAGCAGCTTCTGCTGCTGAACTCGTTCCCCGACCTCGGCAGCCCCGACGACACCGGACACGCCTATGCACGCGACCACTCCGAGAGCGGCATCGGGGCGCTGAACAGCGAAGACATCGACGACATCGCCGACCTGGCCACGACGTACCGCGAACGCTTCGGCTTTCCGCTCGTCGTGTGCGCCCGCGAGGTGGAGCGCTACGAGAAGGTGGTCGACAACGGCTGGGCGAAGATGGCGAACTCGCCGGTGGCGGAACGGGCATCCGCTCTCATCGAGGTGTCGAAGATCATGAACCACCGCTTCGACGACAAGGTGGCCGACGCCAACCCCATCGCCTCGTCGCACATCGGCCAGGCGACCGAGGTGCCCGCGCGGTGAGCGACTCGGCCCGGTGCCGCGTACGATGACGCCATGAACACAGCAGACGTCGACGCGGTCACCTCGGGCTGGGCGATCATCCTGCAGACCCAGAAGCGTGACGGCAGCTGGGTGGCGACGCCGGTGACGCCGACGCGGTCGGGCGACGTCGTCTACGTGATGACCGACGGAGCGTCGGGCAAGGCGAAGCGCATCCGCAATTTTCCGACCGTCAGAGTCTCGGCCGGAACGAACAGCGGAAAGGCGACCGGGCCGGTGCGCCTGGCCACGGCGACCCGCCTGCTGGGCGATGACGCTCGTCGGGCGACCTCGGTCGTTCGGCGTAAGCACCCGATCGTCTTCGGCGCGATCATCCGGCTGCGGTTCGCATTCAGCTCGGCAGACCAGGCGGTGTTCGAACTGAGCGACTTCAGGGCCGAGTCGTAACCCGAACGTCACACGGCTGCCGCATAGCGGGGGCGCCGCATCGAATATCATTCACAGACGACCGTTCGTCGTTGACACCCATCCGAAAGAGTTGGTACCGACGCATGACCCTGCCGAGTGCGCTGAGAAACGCCGAGCCGCTGCTGCTGACCCGGCGCCGCATCTGGATCATCTTCGGGGCGCTGATCGCCGGCATGCTGCTGTCGAGCCTCGACCAGACCATCGTGTCGACGGCCATGCCGACCATCGTCGGCCAACTGGGCGGCGTCGAGAACCAGGCCTGGATCACCACCGCCTACCTGCTGGCGACCACACTCGTCATGCCGATCTACGGCAAGTTCGGCGACGTGTTCGGCCGGCGCGGGCTGTTTCTGATCGCGATCGCGCTGTTCACGCTCGCCTCGATCGGCTGCGCATTCTCGACCGACTTCTGGGTGTTCGTGGTGTTCCGCGCCATTCAGGGCCTCGGCGGAGGCGGTCTCATCATTCTGTCGCAGGCGATCATCGCCGACATCGTGCCCGCCTCCGAGCGCGGCCGTTACCTCGGCCCGCTCGGCGGCATCTTCGGTCTCGCCGCCGTCGCCGGGCCGCTGCTCGGCGGGTTCTTCGTCGACCACCTCACCTGGCAGTGGGCCTTCTACATCAACATTCCGGTGGGGGTGGCGGCGTTCGTCATCACGTGGTTCGCGCTCACCCTGCCCGGTAAGCGGCCGACCCATCGCATCGACATCGCCGGCGTGGTCTTCCTTTCCGCAGCGACGACGTGCCTCATCTTCTTCACCGAGTTCGGTGGCAACGACAAGCACGGCTGGGGGGCGCCCGAGACGTTGCTGTGGGGAGCGGGACTGCTGCTGGCGGCGCTCGCCTTCGTGTTCGTCGAGTCGCGGGCAGAAGACCCGATCATCCCGCTGTCGTTCTTCAAGAACAGCGTGTTCGTCATCGCCACCTCGATCGGGTTCGTTCTGGGCATCGTGATGTTCGCCGCCCTCGCCTTCATCCCGACCTTCCTGCAGATGGCGTCGGGGGCCTCGGCCGCGGCGTCGGGCCTGTTGCTGCTGCCGATGATGGTGGGCCTCATCGGCGCCTCGATCATCTCGGGCATCGTCATCTCACGCACCGGCCGCTACAAGGTGTTCCCGATCGCGGGAACGCTGATCACCGGCGTCGGTGTGTTCGCCATGACCACGCTGAGTGCGGCGACCCCGATCTGGCTGATCTGCGTGTTCCTGTTCCTCTTCGGCACCGGGCTCGGCCTCATCATGCAGGTCATCGTGCTCGTGGTGCAGAACGCCGTGCCGGCGAACGAGGTCGGCACCGCGACCAGCACGAACAACTACTTCCGCGAAGTCGGTTCGGCCCTCGGGGTGGCCGTCTTCGGGGCGCTGTTCACCAGTCGGCTGTCGAGCTCGCTGTTCGACATCTTCACCGCGTCGGGTGCTTCGCCGACGGATGCGGCGGCCTCGACGGCCACGCTCGACCCGGCCGCGCTCAACAAGCTGCCGCAGGCGATTCACGACCTCGTCGTCAACGCCTACGCCGACTCGCTCGCGCCGGTGTTCTGGTACCTGATTCCGTTCATCGCCGTGGCGTTCGTGCTGTCGCTGTTCCTCAAGCCGATTCCGCTCTCTGACGTGGCCGGCATGGTGGCGCGCGGCGAGGCGATCACGGGCGAGGAGGCCGACGTACTCGAGGCGCAGCGCCTGGCCGAAGCGAAGGCCGCGAAGCACGCCGGCGCAGACATCGGCACCGGCGCCGAGCCGCCGAAGCAGTAGCGCGCGAGCCCGACCGGAGCCTGCCTCCGAAGCAGTGGCGAACGTAACGTCACCGAAATGTGGGGCGGTTACACTCGGCAGAGTGAACTGACCAGTTCACATTGCTGACGGTAGGGGACTCCATGAGTGACAAGACGCTGATGCTCGGCGCGTTCCAGACGTTCGGTCTCGGTGGGGCCTGGCGGCTGCCGGCCAACACCTCGGTCGACTTCCTGCAGCTCGACCACTGGGTCACGATGGCCAAGCGTCTTGACCAGGCGGGCGTCGACTTTCTGTTCTTCGCCGACGACTACTCGTACCCGGTGCTCGACGGCCGGGTGATCGATGTGGCCATCGAGAAGGCCGTGCTCTTTCCGCGCGGCGACCCGTCGACCATCCTGTCGGCCCTCGCTCTCGTCACCGAGCGGCTCGGTCTCGTCGTGACGAGTTCGACGACCGTCGAGAAACCGCAGATGCTCGCCAAGCGTCTCGCCACGCTCGATCACCTGAGCAAGGGTCGCATCGGCTGGAACGTGGTCACCGGCTCGGGCCAGAACGCCTCGTCGAAGCTCATGGGCGAGAAGATGATCGCGCACGACGACCGCTATGCCGTGGCTGACGAGCACGTGAACCTCACGATGAAGCTCTGGGAAGGCTCGTGGGAAGACGACGCCCTGAAGGTCGACAAGGAGAACGGCATCTACGCCGACCCGTCGAAGGTGCACGAGATCGAGCACGACGGCCCGTTCTTCAAGGCGCACGGCCTGCTCACGGTTCCGCCGTCGCCGCAGCGCACCCCGGTGCTCTTCCAAGCCGGCACCTCGCCCCGCGGCCGCGACCTCGCCGCGCGTTATGCCGAGGCCGTGTTCGTGGCCGCCGAAGTCGACATGATGGCAACGCAGATCGCCGACATCAAGGCGCGGGCCGAGCAGTTCGGGCGGTCGGCCGACGCCATCAAGTTCATGCCCGCCGGCACCTTCATCGTCGCCGAGACCGAGGCCGAGGCGCGGGCCCTGCGCGAGCGCATGGTCGGCTACCAGACCCTCGAGGGCGCCGCCGCGGCCTACGCGTTCTTCACCGGTCTCGACCTGGCCTCGATGGATCTCGACAAACCGCTCGCCACCACCAAGACCGAGCAGGGCCGCACGAACGTCGAGCGGTTCTCGGGCGAGAACGGCAAGCCGGCACCGACCGTGCGCCAGATTCTCGACGAGTTCAGGCGCAACGGCGTCATGGGCCAGCCGTTCATCGGCACTCCCGAGCAGGTGGTCGACCAGGCCGAGGCCGTCATCGAGACCACCGGTGCAGACGGTTTTCTCGTGCAGCCCGATCCCACCGGCGGGTACGACGACTTCATCGACCTGGTGATGCCCGAGATGCGCCGGCGCGGGTTGCTCACCGAGGCACCGTCGGGCCCCACCCTGCGCGAGCGCATCTTCGGCGAGGGCCAGGCGCGGCTGCCGCACGATCATCCGGGCACCGCGTACATCGCCGCCACGCCGGTCGCCGTCGGCTGACCGGCGGGCGGCTGACGGCGGCGGCGGGCACACGACGGCCGGGCACACGACGGCTTGGCATGCGACGAGCGGGCGGTGGGTGGGCACAGGGCACCCCCTCGACGAGCCCGCCTGGCTGTGCTTAGGCTTGAGTCATGGCCGGGAGGAACGAGCGCAGCGACACCAGGCTGAACGTGGCGCGCTACCAGCTCGACGGGTCGGTGCCATCAGACGCCGAGCCCGACGACGAGGCAGATGTGGCCGGGCAGACGCGCATGGAGGCCCGGGCGCAGTACGTCGAGATTCAGATTCAGCAGGCCATTCGTGCCGGTGCCTTCGACAATCTGCCCGGGGCCGGCAAGCCGCTCACCGGGCTCGAGCAGACCTACGACCCCGACTGGTGGATTCGCAAGAAGATCGAGCGCGAGAACATCACCGGGCTCGGCCCGCCCGCGCTCACGCTGCGCACCGAGAATCAGGGTCTGGATGCCCGGCTCGACGCTGCGCCCTCTGAGCACGCCGTGCGGCAGCTGCTCGACGACTTCAACGCCCGCATCGTCAAGGCCCGGCGGCAGCTGAAGGGCGGCCCGCCTGTGATCACGCCGGTGCGCGACGTCGACGACGAGGTGGCGCGCTGGCGGCAGCGTCGCACGGCCCGGCTCGAGGCCGCGCACGCCGCGCGCGAGCAGCGCGAGGCCGAGCTGGCGGCGATGACCTGGCGCGAGCGACGCCGGGCCCGCCGCGAAGAGGGGCTGTAGCCGCCATGGCCCGGTCGAAGGCACACGCGATGACGCTCGAGGAGGCGCTCGCCATCGAGCGGAACGCGCGCGATGGTGTGCTCGATGAGACTCTTCCGGGCACGGCCGGCGTGATCGCCGAGGCCCACCGGGTGCATCAGACCGCCTACATGTGGGGGTCGGTGCGGGCGGGTTCGGCGCCCCCGCGCATCCGTCGCGGAATCGTGCTCGGCGTGCTCATGGTGCTCGTGACGCTGGCCGGCTTCGTGCTCACGTTCGTCGCGCCGCACTGAGGG
Source organism: Subtercola sp. YIM 133946 (assembly GCF_036553535.1). Lineage (NCBI taxonomy): Bacteria > Bacillati > Actinomycetota > Actinomycetes > Micrococcales > Microbacteriaceae > Subtercola > Subtercola sp. YIM 133946. The sequence goes on along the minus strand of NZ_JAZHPE010000026.1, from coordinate 85,634 downwards.
TGCGATGGGGGCTACCGTGCCGCGGAGGCCCGGAGTAAGTTATTCGGCACCGAGTGCCTCAATGACGATCGCTGCTTGTGTGACCAGCCGTGGGGCGCCGCTGCGCCGGAACATCTCGCCGTGCGCAGAACGATGCACGAAGGAGTGAACACATGGGTCTTCTCGACGGCAAGGTCGTCTTCATCACCGGCGGAGGTCGCGGCCAGGGCCGCGCGCACGCCATCGTGTCGGCGCGGGAGGGGGCCGACATCGTCTTCGTCGACACGACGACACCGTTCGCCTCGGTTCCCTACCCGCACACCACCGCCGACGACATCGCCGAAACGGTGAGCCAGGTCGAGGCGCTCGACCGCCGCGTGCTCAGCATCGAGGCAGATGTTCGCGACCAGGATGCGCTCGACGCGGCCGTGGCGGAAGGCATCGCCCAGTTCGGGCAGATCGACTGTCTCATCGCGAACGCCGGCATCTGGACCCTCGGACCGGTGCAGGAGATGAGCCGCGAGACGTGGCAGGAGATGATCGACATCAACCTCACCGGGGTGTGGCAGTCGGTGAAGGCCGTCGTGCCGCACATGATCGAGCGGCAGCAGGGTTCCATCGTCATGACGAGTTCAGTGAACGGGCTCGAGGGTGGTCCGTTCTTCTCGCACTACACGGCGGCCAAGTTCGCGGTGGTGGGGTTCATGAAGGCCATCGCCGTCGAGTTGGGGCCGCAGGGCATCCGTGCCAACACCGTGAACCCGGGCACCATTCTCACCGGAATGACGAACAATCAGCAGGGCTACGACATGATGGCCGGGCACGCCGGCGGAACGTACGACGACCTGATGGCGGCGGGCAAGACGTACGGCATTCTGAAGGGCTCGGGCTTCATGAACCCCGAGGTCATCGCGAACGCGGCGCTCTTTCTGAACTCGCCGTTGGCGTCGAACGTCACCGGCATCAGCCTGCCCGTCGACTCCGGCCACCTCGCGATGGCGGGCATCAACATGGACCCGAAGGAGTAGCCCTGCACGGCTAGGCTCGGCTGCATGAGCGAACAGGCGGCCGGGCCGGGCCCGCTGGCGGCGCGTGACGCCCCCCGAGTCACGCGGGCAGACCTCGTGCTGCTGTGGGCGAGCCGGGTCGTCGCGACGGGCGGGGTCATCGTGAGTGTGTGGGCCGCGATCGCCACCGGCGCGATGCTGGTGCACGGGCATCCGGCCTACGCGGTGCTGCTGACGGTGGTGTTCGCCGTGAGCGCCGTCTTCGCGGTGCTCGCGTGGCGCCGCCGCCCGGCGCATCGGCGCGCTGCGGTACTGCGCGGCATCCTGCTCGCGCTGTCGGTGGTCATGATCGCGGCGACGGCCTGGCTGGTGCCCTCGTCGCGGTGGAGCCGGCGCTCACGGCGATGGCCTCCGACCAGGCTGTGACGGTGAGCGAGACGCCCACCCAGATCGTACTCACCCCGACCGGCACGGTCAGCGACACGGGAGTGTTCTTCCAGCCGGGCGCGAAGGTCGACGCCCGGGCCTACGCCGCCGTGCTGCGCCCGCTGGCCGAAGCGGGTCACGTGGTCGTGATACCGAAGCAGCCGTTCGGCATCGCCTTTCTCTCGACCGGGGCGTTCTCGGCCGCGCGCGATCATGTCGCCGGCGTGACGCAGTGGGTGGTGGCCGGCCACTCGCTGGGCGGAACCGTGGCGGCGATGGATGCCCAGCAGTACGCGAACGCCCCGAGCGAGCCGGTCGTGGGGCTGCTGCTCTACGCCTCCTACCCGGCCACCGACATGAGCGGCCTCGACGCCGCCGTGCTGTCGGTCTCGGGGTCGAACGACGGGCTCGCTACGCCGGCCAAGATCGACGCGTCGAAGGCGTCGCTGCCGCCCGACACGACCTACCTGGTGATCGATGGGGGAGTGCACGCGTTCTTCGGCGACTACGGCCCGCAGGCCGGGGATGGTCAGCCGTCGATCTCGCACGACGACGCCCGTTCGCAGATCTCGACGGCGAGCGTCGCGTTCGTCGACGGCCTCGGCTGAGCCACGCCCACCCCGGAACCGCCATCGCCAACGGCACCGCCAGCGCCACCGGCACCAGCACCGCCACCGGCACCGCCACGGCCACGGCCACGGCGAGATCGCGTCGACTGCTCGCTACCGCTTGCGCCGCTTCGCCTTCACCAGCGACTGCGCCCGCACCCACAGCTCACTGAACGATCGCGCCGCCTCGGTGTTCGGCGCATATTCGGCCACCGCCGTGCGTTCCGACCCCATGCGTTCGATGACCACGGTCGACGGCACCACGATGTTGCTCACGTCGGCCTGGCTGCGGTGCAGGTCTCGAACGGCGTCGCGGTGGGCGACCTTGCGCCGGTCGACCATCGACAGGAACGCGAGCAGGGTCGCCGGATGCTCGGCCTCGGCCACGATCGTGCGCACCTGGTCGAGCGACCGCAACGACAGCGGCGAGGGCACCAGCGGAACCACCACCAGGTCGGCGGCGTGCAGGGCGTTCTGGGCGACCAGTGATTCGCCGGGTGGGCAGTCGAGAATCACGAGGTCGTAGTCGCGCTCGACCTGGCTGAGGATGCGCGTGATGCGTTCCGCCGACTTCTTCGCGGCGTCGAACACGAGGTCGAGCTCGCGGTACCCGGCGTCGGCGGGGATGACGTCGAGCCGCCGGTTCGCGGTCTGGCGCACCACACTGCGGGTGCTCGACCTTCCGTCGACGAGAGCCTCGATGCCGCCCTTGAGCTTGGGCTTCACGTCGAGCAGGTAGGTCGCGGCGCCCTGCGGGTCGAGGTCCCAGAGCAGCACGCGCAGGTCGGCCGCGGCCTCCCAGGCGAGGTTCACGGCCGTCGTCGTCTTGCCCACCCCGCCCTTGGTGCTGTAGACGGCGATGACCTTCACGCTCTGACCTTCATCTGGGCAGCCTACGGCCCGGGCGCACCCGGCCTGCGTGGCGGCGCCGCGAATCGCCGTGCCGGGTGTGCGAACAGTTCCGAGACCGCCCTGAACGCGGGTGATCCTACGTCGTCGACCGCCCCAGCAATACTTCGAGTTCTCTCAGGATTGCAAGGCTGGCGGGTCGGCCGGCTTCGACGTACTGTGGTGCAACTCTGTACCGCTCGCGCAACACCTAGTGACAGGTGGACAGCATGACGACATCGACAGCATCATCGACAGGCGCGGCATCCGGTGCCGGCGGCGGCCAGAATCCGGCCCTGAAGCGAACGGTGGGGTTCTGGGGGCTCACGTTCGTGTCGCTCGGCTCGATCATCGGCTCGGGCTGGCTGCTCGGGGCCCTCACGGCCGCCAAATTCTCGGGCGGATCGGCCCTCATCTCGTGGGTCATCGCCGCGATCATGCTCATGGTGCTGGCGCTCATCCACGCCGATCTCGGCGGCGCCTACCCGGTGGCCGGCGGCACGGCGCGGTACCCGCACTACGCATTCGGCGGCTTCGCCGGGTTCACGGCCGGCTGGGTGACCTACCTGCAGGCGGTGTTCATCGCCCCGCTCGAAGTGGAGGCGAGCCTGAGCTACGTGAACTCGGTCGGTTCCATCAAGACCGACTGGCCCCTGATCAACGTCGACGGCACCCTCAGCCCGCAGGGCACGGTGGTGGGCATCCTCGCGATGCTGCTGTTCACCTTCGTGAACCTCGGTGGGGCGCGCTGGCTCTCTGACAGCAACACCGGCATCGTGATCTGGAAGACGTTCGTGCCGCTGCTCACGATTGTGGTGCTGATCACACTGAGCTTTCACGCGCAGAACTTCACGGCGAACGGCGGCTTCGCGCCGTTCGGCTTCCACGGCATCTTCGCCGCGCTGCCGGCGGGCGTCGTCTTCGCCCTGCAGGGCTTCGAGCAGGCTTCGCAGATGGCGGGCGAGGCGAAGAACCCGAAGAAGGATGTGGCGAAGGCGATCATCCTCGCCATGTCGATCGGCGCCCTGCTCTACCTGCTGCTCGAGGTGGCGTTCATCGGGTCACTCGACCCGGCCACGCTCATCCAGAACGGCTGGGCGAACCCCATCGGAGAGGGCGACTACGGCCCGTACTACACCCTGGCGCTGGCCGCCGGGGCGGGCTGGCTGGCCGCGATCCTGATCATCGACGCGGTGATCTCGCCCGGCGGCACCGGCCTGATCTACGTGGGCACCACCGCGCGCATCTCGTACGCGCTCGGCCTGCCCCACGCTCTGACCCGCATCTCGGCCCGCGGCGTGCCGATCTGGTCGCTCGTGCTGGCCAGCCTGCTCGGCATCGGCGCGCTGCTGGTGCCGGGTACAGGATGGCTGCAGCTGGTCGGCTACATCACCAGTGCGACCGCCATCATGTACGCGTTCGCCCCGATCTCGCTCGCCGCACTGCGCAAGGCCGACCTGAAGCGTGAGCACCCCTACAAGGTGCCCGCGCCCATGTTCATGCTGCCGCTCGGTTTCGTGTTCGCCAACCTGATCATCTACTGGGGCGGCTTCGACGCGACCTGGCGGCTGGCCGTCGCCGTGCTCATCGGCCAGGTGCTGTTCGTGATCGCCGCCCTCGTCAAGGCGAGGAACGTGAACCTGGCGAAGGCGCGCTGGCAGTCGGCGCTCTGGATCTGGCCGTGGCTGATCGGCATGACCATCATCGGCTATCTCGGTGACTTCGGCACGACCGAGCTGAACCTGCTGCCGGCCGACTGGGACACCCTGATCGTCGCCGCGTTCGCCCTCATCGTGTTCTACTTCGCTGTCAGCCGCCGCATGTCGAACGCCGACGTCGAGGCGCAGGTCGACGACGACATCAGCCACGAAGAGGAGTCTGACGGCCAGCCTGCCGTGCTCGGGGCATGACCCGGCCCCGCCGCGTGTAGCCGTTTCTCGCGCCGGGGCAAGGGCCTCGATCATCCCGTGCCCACGGGGTTGAATGGGGAGCATGGACAAGATGTGGGTTGCGACGGATTTCGGCGGTCTCGACGTGTTCGAGGAGCACGAGGTCGAGGTGCCGCCACCCGGCCCGGGTGAGGTGACGATCGAGGTGCGCGCGGCCGGAATGAACCCCGCCGACTACAAGCACGTGGCGAGCGGCAGCGATCGGTCGCTGCTGCCGATCAGGGTCGGCTACGAGCTGGCCGGCGTCATCCGGGCGCTCGGCGAGGGCACCGAGATCGCGTCGGGCGGCGGCGCCGTCGGCGACGAGGTGATCGCCTACCGGGTCGCCGGCGGGTACTCGACGGCGCTCACCGTACCGGCGAAGAATGTGTTCGCGAAGCCCGCCTCGCTGGGCTTCGTCGAGGCCGCGAACCTGCTGCTCGCCGGCGCGACGGCCGCCGAGGCGCTGCACGTGACGACGGTCGCCGCGGGCGAGACGGTGCTGGTGCACGGCGCCTCCGGCTCGGTCGGGGTCAGCGTGCTGCAGCAGGCGCGCCTCATCGGGGCACGCGTCATCGGCACGGCCAGCGAGAAGAACTTCGACGTGGTGCGGCGGTTCGGCGGCATCCCGGTGACCTACGGCGATGGCCTCGAAGACCGCGTGCGCGCGGCGGCGCCCGAGGGAGTCACGGCCGGCATCGACACCGTCGGTACCGACGAGGCCACGGCGGTGTCGCTTGCGCTCGTGCCCGACCGGCAGCGCATCGTCACCATCGCGGCGCCGGCTCGGGCGAAAGAGCACGGCTTTCTCGCCATCGGCGGCACCATGCCGGCCAGCGCCGCCTTTCGCGACGGGGTTCGTCAACGTCTCATCGATCTGGCCGGCGAGGGCTCACTCGTGGTGCCGGTCGCCCGCACGTATCCGCTCGACGAGGCACGGGATGCCCTGCAGTACCTCAGCTCGCAGCACCCGGGTGGCAAGCTGGCCCTGCTCCCCTGACCTCCGTGTCAGTCCTCTTCGGGCGGGGGAGTGAGGCGCAGCTCTTCGAGGTCGAGCCGGGCGGTCACCCGGCGCAGCACGACGTCGTCGATGACGCCCTCGTGGCGCAGCCGGTAGATCGCCTCGCGCTTCTTCGGCAGCAGGGCCGCCTGCAGGTCTGACTTCGTGTCGATCTCGCTCGGCTCGCGCCGGGCAGCAGCAGGGTCGCCGTCTTCGCGGTGGATGCGCGCAAGCCGAAGTTCGAGCATGTGCCGCACGGCGTCGGCCGACTCCTTCGGTGTCTTGAGCTGCGCGGCGACCTCGGGCAGCGCGGCCAGCTCGGCCCGCAGGCCGGTCTGGTCGGCCAGCAGCTCTTCGTCGAACTCGGTCGGGTCGGGCTGCAGGCGGGCCCAGCGCACGATGGCCGGCATGGTCAGACCCTGCACGACGAGCGTGAACAGGATGTCGATGAACGTGGTGGCGATGATCAGGTCGCGAAACGGCAGCGGGTCACCCGAGCTCGTGGTCGTGGGCAGCGCCAGCGCCGCCGCCAGCGAGACGGCGCCGCGGAACCCCGCCCACGCTGTGGGTATGCGCTGCCTGAACTTCACGCGCAGCAGCCGCTGCGAGGGGCGCCGGTCGATCGCCCTGATGATGTACGGCGTGGTGTTCGACCAGACCAGCCGGGTGGCGAACACGGCCACGGCGATGACCAGCCCGAACCCCACCGTCTGCGCCCATCCGGTGCCCAGGCCCGCCGCGACCGTGTGCAGCTCGAAACCGATCAGCACGAAGAGCGCGCCGTTGAGGATGAACGTGCTCAGCTGCCAGAAACCGTACGACTGCGACCGCATGCTCGCCGTGATGAGGCGCGGCCCGGTCTGGAAGATGAGCAGCCCGCAGGTCACCACGGCGACCACACCCGACACGCCGAAGAACTCGGCCGGCAGATAGGCCAGAAACGGCGTGACGACGCTCAGGGTGTTGACGAGCAGCCGGTCGCGCACCAGCCGCCGCAGCAGAACGACGATGAGCCCGACGGCCAGGCCGATGGCGATGCCGAACACGTAGGAGGCGATGAAGCGCAGGGTGGCGCCGCCGATCGAGATGGGCGTGCCGCTCACGGCCGCGCCCAGGGCGATGGCGTAGAGCACCAGGGCCGTTCCGTCGTTGATGAGGCTCTCGGCGCGCAGAATCGTGGCATTGCGCCGCGGCAGGTGGCCGGCGACCGAGGCGACGGCGGTGGCGTCGGTGGGGGCGAGAATGGCGCCGAGTACGAAGGCGATGGGCCAGGGCATCCCGAACCCGTGGGCGATGGCGGCCACGACGCCCGCGGTCACCAGCACCAGCACGATGGCACTCAGAACGATGACGCGCAGGTTGCGGCGTATCTCGCGCAGCGAGGTGTTCAGCGACTCCCAGTAGAGCAACGCCGGCAGAAAGAGCAGAATCACCAGGTCGGGCGGCAGGGCGATGCCGGCCAGAAAGGGGATGAACCCCAGCGCCGACCCGGCCACCAGCAGCACCAACGGCGCAGGCAGGCGCAGTTTCGCGGCGATCGCGCCCCCACCGAAGATGGTGAGACCGATGATCACCAGTATGACGAGACCCTCCATGGCGTACTCCCCGCGATTGTGCAACCCGTGTCGGTGGCGTGTTCGCCATGATGGATGACCGGCGATACTGAGTCAATGACACTCTCTGACGAACTGCTCGGCCTGCTGCGCAAACCGAGCCTCTGCTTCATCGCTACCACCATGCCGAACGGCTCACCCCAGCTCACCGAGACGTGGGTCGACACCGACGGCGAGAACGTCGTGATCAACACCGTCGAGGGTTTTCAGAAGGTGCGCAACATCGCCCGCGATCCGCGGGTGTCGGTGGCGATCGCCGACGCGGAGAACCCGACGCGCTACTTCCAGGTGCGTGGAACAGTCATCGAGACGCGCACCGAAGGCGCGGCCGAGCACATCGATGCGCTCTCGCACAAGTACACCGGCCAAAACTACCCGTGGTACGGCGGTCGCGACCAGACCCGGGTGATGCTGATCATCAGGCCCGACAAGGTGGGCTCGCAGGGCTGACGCCCCTACTCGCCCTTGTCGCCGCCCAGGTTCAGCTTGTCTTTGACGCGCTCGATGCCCTCGGTGACCAGCGCCTCGGCCGAGTCGCGCACGACCCCGAGCGCGAGCGGATCGCCCTTCAGCAGAGCGAGAGCCGTGTTCTTGGCGAACTCCGCCGTGATGTGCGCCGGCAGCGGCGGCACGTTGCGGCTGCAGTACGCATCGATCAGCGTGACCCCGCGATGGGCGAAGGCGGCGTCGACGGCCGCCTCGATCTCGTCGTCGGTCTTCACCCGTACCGCGTTGAACCCGAGCAGTTCGGCCCAGCCGGCGTAGTCGACCGACTCGACGTCTTGCGCCGTGCGCCACACCGGGTTGCCGTCTTCGGTGCGCATCTCCCACGACACCTGGCTCAGGTCGTCGTTGTGGATCACCACGATGATGAGCTGCGGATTGCTCCATTCGCTGAGGTACTTCTTGACGGTGATGAGCTCGTTCATACCGAGCATCTGAAAGGCTCCGTCGCCGATCGTGCAGACGACCGTGCGCTCGGGGTAGGCGAACTTGGCGGCCACGGCGTACGGCATCGCCGCCATCATCGTGGCGAGTCGCCCAGAGAGGTCGCCGAGCATGCCCTCCCGCAGGCGGATGTGGTGGCCGTACCAGTCGGCGGTGGTTCCGGCGTCGGCCGTCACGATCGCGCGCGGGGGCAGGCGCTTGTTGATCTCGTGGATGACCCGGCGCGGGTTGGCGCCGTCGGAGTACGAGTGCATCGCCTGCGCCTCCATCTCGCTCTCCCACGCGACCATCTCGTCGGCCACGTTCTGCTGCCAGGCGAGGTCGGTCTTCGGCTCGAGGTGCGGGATGATCGCCTGCAGCGTCGCCCGCACGTCGCCCCACAGGTTGACCTCTGTGGGGTAACGCAGCCCCATCTGTTCGGGCTTCAGGTCGACCTGCACAGCCCGGGCCTGCCCGGTCTTCGGCAGAAACTGGCCGTAGGGATAGTTCGTGCCGAGCAGCACGAGTGTGTCGCAGTCGTTGATCTGGTGCAGGCTCGGCAGCGAGCCCAGCAGGCCGAGCTGCTGGCTGTGGTGCGGCACGTCTGACGACACGACCTGCTTGCCCCGCAGTGCGGTGATGATGCCCGCCCCGGCCAGCCGAGCCGCCTCGAGCACCTCGTCGGTCGCGCCCGTGGCGCCGTGGCCGACCAGGAAGGTGACCTTGCTGCCCGCATTGATGACGGCGGCGGCAGCCCTGATGTCTGCCTCGGGCGGAACGATCGTGGTCGAGGGGGCGACGGCGCTCGAGCGCGACTCCCAGTTCGCGGCCGCGGGTTCGGCCATCTTCATGTCTTGCACGTCGTGCGGAATGACGATGACGGCCGGTCCGAGGCGAACCCGGGCGGTGCGGAACGCGGTGTCGACCACGGCTTGCGCCTGCTGCGGCGACACGATGGTCTGCACGTACACGGCGACATCGGCGAACACCCGCTCGAGGTTCGACTCCTGCATCGTGAAGGTGCCGAGCGCGTTCAGGCCCTGCTGGCCGACGATCGCCACGACCGGCTGGTTGTCCATCTGGGCGTCGTACAGGCCGTTCAGCAGGTGGAACGCGCCCGGGCTCGAGGTGGCGATGCACACGCCGACCTCGCCGGTGAACTTCGCGTGGGCCGTCGCCATCAGACCGCAGATCTCTTCGTGGGTGGGCCGGATGTACTGCAGCCCCGCGCCCTCGCGCTCGGCCTTGCCCAGGGCACCGTCGAACGCGCCTGCCCCGTCGCCCGGAAACCCGAACACACGGGTGACCCCCCAGTCTTTCATGCGCTGGATGACGAAGTCGCTCACGGTTGTCATGAAGAGCCTTTCGAGATGGTGCTGGTGACGTTCGAAACCTAGTCCGCCGGGTGGGCGGCGGGCTAGGGATTGACAGCCCTGCGCCGCGGCCGGGCGGCGCGACAAGCCCCTTATCCCGCGGTCGGCCGGGGCGTAGATTCGCCCTATGGTCACTGGGGTGGAGATCGAGGTCGAGGGCGGTATCGTGCGCGGGGTGCGCGAGGGTGCGACGACGGTGTGGCGCGGCATCCCCTACGCGGCGCCGCCGGTCGGCCCCCTGCGGTTCCGGGCTCCGCAGCCGGTCGTGCCGTGGGCGGGCATCCGTGACGCGGCCGAGTTCGGGCCCGTGGCCACCCAGGCCTACCGTGGTCAGTTCGCGGGCGTCGGGCCGGGCATCCCGTCGGGTGAAGACTGCCTCACCCTCAACGTGATCATTCCGTCGGCGGGGTCGCCGGGCGCACCGGATGCCCGCGAGCTGCTGCCCGTCATGGTGTTCATTCACGGCGGCGGCTACGCGGCCGGCTCGTCGCGCGACTTCTCGGGGCAGGGCGAGGGCTTCGTACGCACCGGCTCTGCGGTCTACGTGAGCTTCAACTACCGCCTCGGGGCGCTCGGCTATCTCGACCTCAGCCGCTACTCGTCGCCGGAGAGACCCATCGACGGCAACCTCGGGCTGCGCGATCAGGTCGCCGCGCTCGGCTGGGTGCAGCGCAACATCGAGCGGTTCGGCGGCGACCCGGCGAACGTCACCCTGTTCGGCGAATCGGCCGGCGGAAACGCGGTCACCACGCTGATGGCCACGCCTTCGGCGGGCGGCCTGTTCGCCCGGGCGATCGCTCAGAGTTCGCCGCCCAGCTCGGTGTACCCCCGAGACCTGGCTGACGCGTGGGCCGAGCAGTTCGTGACGATCGTGCGCGACCGGTTCCACCCCGAGCTGTCGCCCCGAACGCCGCTCGCGCCGGCGGTGGCCGCGCACGTGCTCGACCAGACGTCGGCGGCCGACCTGGTGACGGCGTCGCTGACGCTGCAGCTGCACACTCCCGACGACTTTCCGGGCACGTTCTGCCTCGCGCCGGTGGTCGACGGCGACATCGTGCCCGAGCATCCGCTCGCCGCGTTTCGCGACGGCACTGCGCACCGCGTTCCGCTGATCATCGGAACGAACAATCGTGAGGGCACCCTGTTCCGCGGCCGGATCGACATTCTGCCGCGGTCGCCCCGCCGCATCAGGGCGCTGTTCGAGCGGGCGCCGCGGGCCGCACGAACGCTCATGCAGTACGCCTACCCCGGGCTGCCGTCACGGCGTTCGGCGGCCGACTTCGGGGGCGACTACGCCTTCTGGTATCCATCGACGAAGGTGGCCGACTTCCACTCCCGCTTCGCGCCCGTCTACGCCTATCGATTCGACGTCGCGCCCCGGCTGCTGCGGCTGGTGGGCCTCGACGCGACGCACGGCGTCGAGATGTACGCGCTGTTCGACCAGGCCGACGTCTCGCTCGGCCGGGTGATGACGGCGCTCGGCGGGCGCGAGCCGTTCAGTGCTGCGGGCGAGCGCATGCGCGACAACTGGCTGCGCTTCGCCGGCCGCCGCGAGCTGGCCGATGGCTGGCCGCTGTACACCGAGCAGCGCCGGCTGACCAACATCATCGGCGACACCGACCACGTCGAGTCTGACCCGCGCCGCCAGCGCCGCCTCGCGTGGGACGCCTTTCTGCCCTTCGACGAGCCCGAACCCCTGCCGGCCTCCGCTTCGTACTACGCCGCGGTCTGACCCGGGGTCGCGAAGTCGCGGTTGTCGCCCGTCAGCCAGCGCGACCACGAGGCGCCCGGGTCGGTGCCGATGACGATCTCGCGCAGCAGCAGGGTGAGCGGAATGGCCAGCAATGCCCCGATGGGCCCGATCACGGCCACCCAGAACACGACGCTGGCGAATGTCAGCGTGAGCGACAGGTCGACGGCATCGCTGACGAACTTCGGCTGCACCACCTCCTGCAGCAGCGCGTTGATCACGCAGTAGGCGACCACCACGATGAGCGCGACGACCCAGCCGCCCGAGAGCAGCGCGAACACGGCGGCCGGCACCAGCCCGAGCACGAACCCGATGTTCGGAATGAAGTTGGTCACGAACGCCAGCACGGCCCAGATGAACGCGCCGGGCACGCCGAGCGCCCAGAGCAGCAGCCCGTCGAGAATCGCCACGATCAGCCCGAAGATCGCGCTGACCACGAAGTATCGGCGCACGCCCGAGCTGTAGTGCTGCAGAGAGCTGATGGTCGACGCCTTCGCTCGGGCGAGCGCGGGCGGTATCTCGCCGTAGCGCGCCGCATCGGCGCCCATGAAGATGATGTACACCAGAATGAAGAAGAAGGCCGTGGCGGTCGATGCGACGGCTGAGCCGACGCTCGCGGCTGCCGACACGAGCGTGCTCGTGTCGAGCGGGCCGCCCGATGCGGTGAGGCTCGACAGGTCGAAGCCGAGGCCGCCGAGGGCACCCGTCAGCGAATCGATCGTGCTGCTGACCTCGCCCGAATTCTGTTTCAGCAGGGCGACGAACTGTGTAGCGGCGAGCAGTATCAGCGCGCCCATCACGGCCAGAATCGCATAGGCGGCGACGAGCACCGCCGCGGTGGCGAGCCAGCGGGGTGCCCCTCGCCGCTCGAGCGGGTGGCGAAGCGGATGCACGATGATCACGATCACGGCTGCCAGCGCGAACGGGCCGATGATCGACTTGCCGAGCGAGAAGCCGACGACGACGACAACCGCCGCCGCCAGCGTGAGCAGCACCCGGGTGGCGGGCGAGAGACCGGCACGCGAGGCGAGACCGGCGGCGGGTGGCGGGGGCGTTGTCATCCTATGAAATGTACCCCCTTGACCTCGGTCAGCCCGTCGCGGCCACGTCGTCGATGGCCTCGGCCGATGTCAGCGAGGCCAGCAGGCCGGGAAAGCGCGATTCGACGTCGTCTGAGCGCAGCGCGATGGAGTGGTTGCGGCCGTCGATCTTCACGGTCGTGAGCCCGGCCTCGCGCAGGGTCTTGAAGTGGTGCGACAGCGTCGACTTGGTGATGTCGAGGCCGAAGTCGTCGACCGTGCAGCGGTGGAAGGCGCCGTCTGACAGCACCTGAACCATCTTCACGCGGCCGGGGTCGGCGAGTGCACGCAGCACGTCGGTGAGACGGATGTCGGCGGTCTGTGGCTGCGGGTAGGGATTGTCGGGCATCCGAACCTCTCTTATCGTTCGACGTTCATCAAACTATCGGATATACTCACAGTGTGACGAACATCGAACAATCATACCCGCGCGGGTTCTACCCACGGCTGGCCCTGCTCGCCGTGGGCCTGTTCATCGTGGGAACGAACGCGTTCGTCATCGCCGGCCTGCTGCCCGACATCGCAGCGACACTCGATGTTCCGCTGGGCGCGGTGAGCTACTCGATCACGTTCTACGCGATCGTGGTGGCCGTCGCGGCGCCGGCGGTGGCGATTCTGCTGCCGCGGTTGTCACGCACGACGCTGATGGCGCTCGGTCTCGTGCTGATCGCCCTGGGCACGGCCGCCGCCGCAGGGTCTGACACCCTCGCGCTGTTCACCGCCGGCCGCATCGTGGCCGGCCTCGGCGGCGCGGCGCTGGTGCCCGCGGCGACAGCAGCCGCGGCGTCACTCGCCCCGCCCGAGAAGCGGGGTCGGGCCATTGCGTTCGTGCTGCTCGGGTTCACCGCCGCGACGGCGCTCGGCTCTCCGCTCGGTACAGCACTCGGGGCGGTGGGCGGCTGGCAGTTGCCGCTGCTCATCGTGGCGGCGCTCGCGGCCGTGCTGGCCGTGCTGGTGGCGCTGTTCGTGCGGCAGATCCCGCTCGGGCATCCGGTCAGCCTGAAGGCGCGGTTCGCGCCGCTGGCCGACCCGCGCATCGTGCTGGCGCTCGGCGCCGCCCTCTTCATGACGGCCGGCTTCAACATCGTGTACATCTTCAGTGCCGAGGTGACGGCCGGGGCGACCGGCGGCGACGGCACGCTGCTGGCGGTGCTGCTGCTGGTCTACGGTCTGGCTGGAACCGTCGGCAACGTGGGCGCGGGGTTTCTCACCGATCGCCTCGGCAACCGTCGCACCGCGAGCATCTTCTTCGTCATCCATCTCGCCGCGCTCGTGGTGCTGCCGATCATCGACCTGAACTACCTCGCCACGGCCGCCGTCTTCGCCGTGTGGGGCGTCGCGGCCTTCGCGGCGGTGCCGCCCGTGCAGCACCGGTTGATCAGCATTGAGCCTGCGGCCTCGGGGGTGGCGCTGTCGTGGTACACCACCGCGATGTATCTCGGCATCGCGATCGCCCCGCCCGTGGGGGCCGCTGCGCTCGCGGCGGGCGGGGCCCAGGCCATCCCCGACTTCGGTGCGGTGGCGGTTGCGCTCGCGCTGCTGCTCTTCCAGCTGGGCTACGTGGTGCGCCGGCGGTCGCGCGCTCCGCTGCGGCCCCTGGCCGCTCAGACCTCGACGAAGGTGTAGCGGTCTTTGCCCGCGCGCTTCGATTCGTACATCGCTTCGTCGGCGAGGCGGATGAGCGTCTCCCCGGTCACGTCGTCACGATCGGCATCGGCGCGGTAGAGGCTCACGCCGACGCTCGCCGACAGCGGCAGGTCGGCGGCGTCGCCGACCAGCGGGCGGCGGATCGACAGTCGAAGGCGCTCGGCGACATCGAGGATGGACCCCTCGTCGACGCCCTCGCAGACCACCAGGAACTCGTCGCCGCCGAGCCGGGCGACGGTGTCGCTGCCGCGCACCCCGCCGCGCAGCCGCTCGCTGACCTGTTGCAGCACAAGGTCGCCGCCGCGGTGGCCGAGCTTGTCGTTGATGGCCTTGAAGCCGTCGAGGTCGATGAACACCAGTGCGATCGCCCTGTCGCCCGGCTGCGCGGCCGCGAGCGCCTGGTCGAGTCGGCGCTGCAGGAACAGTCGGTTCGGCAGGCCGGTGAGGGCGTCGTGCAGCGACTGGAAGACCACCTGCTGGCGCAGCCGGATGCGCTGGCGCACCAGCACCGACTGCTCGGCCAGCGACTCGAGCAGGTGCACGGTGTTCGGCTCGAGCTGCCGTGGGCGCCCGAATCCGCAGACCACGACGCCGGTCGCCGCGCCGGACTCGAGGATCGGCACCGCGGCGAGCGACTCGATGCGCTCCCGGTGCAGGTCGTCGACTGATGCCGGGAAGCGTGCCGCCAGCGTGGCCGAGTCGGGGCAGAGCAGGGTGGTGGCGGTGCGCGCGGTCTCGGCGACCGGTGACTGGGCATTGGGCGGAATCGGCGGCAGAGTGTCGGCGGTGACGGGCACGAGGTCGCCGGTCTCGTCGAGGAAGTACACGCGAACGAGCGACGCGTCGGTGGCGGCCCGTGCCGCGTCTACGAGGGTCGTCGCCAGGTCGAGCTCGGTGTCGGCGGCGCCGAAGCCGGTCGTGGCCGACTGCAGGATTCGCACCCGCTTCTCAGACAGTTCGGCTGCCCGGCGGGCCGCCAGCAGGTCGCGCTCGTAGTGCCGTCGCAGGGTGGCGTCGAACACGGCGAACCGAATCGCCTCGTGCCCCGCGGCGCGGTCGACGACAGCGTTGACGAACACCGACAGCACGTCGGCGCCCGGCACCTGCAGCTCGAGCGCGATCTCGTTCACCCTGCCCTGGCTGCGCAGCAGCGGCATCAGCCGCGTCTCATAGAAGAGCTTGCTGCCGCGGGTGAGACGCTCCATCACGTAGTGGCCGACCACCTCGTCGTGGCTCGCCCCGACCATCGTGAGGAACGTCTCGTTGGCAGTGGTCACGACGCCGCTGGGCGTGGTCGAGAGCAGGCCGCAGGGGGCACGTTCGAACGGGTCGCCCGAGGCCGGGCCCAGCGGATCGCCCGCGATCGTCGCAGCCGCATCCTCTTCCGCCCCAGCCGGCGGCTCGCCCGGACCCTGCGTCGCGGTCACGGCAGGAACGAACGGATCGTGTCGCTGAGCTTGCCCGGATTCGACAGGTGCACGTAGTGCCCGTCGGCCTCGAGCACCACGAGCCTGCTGCCCGCGATCTCGCCCTGCAGGTATTCGCCCACGACCACCGGCGCCACGATGTCGTCGGTCGACTGCACGATCAGGGTGGGCGTGGTCACCTTGCCGAGCTCGCCCCGCACGTCAGAGAGAAAGGTCACGCGCGCGAACTGCCGCGCCACCTCGGGCCGCGCCTTCGCGAAGCTGTCGTTCAGCTCGGCCGTCAGCTCGGGCCGTTCGGCGTTGCCCATGAACACGGGGGCCATGGCGGATGCCCAGCCGAGGTAGTTCGCGTCGAGGGAGTCGAGCAGGGCATCCACATCGGCCGCTTCGAACCCGCCCACGTATTCGGCATCGTTGATGTACCGTGGCGACGGGCCGACGAGCACCAGCGCGCTGAACAGCTCGGGTTCGGCGATCGCGGCGAGGCAGCCGATCATCGAGCTGACCGAGTGGCCGACGAACACGATGTCGTGCAGGTCGAGCGCGTGCGCGATCTCGAGCAGGTCGTCGGCGTAGCCGTAGAGCGAGTCGTACTTGCTGCGGTCGTAGGCGCCCTGGTCGGAGTCGCCCGAGCCGACATGGTCGAACAGCACCACCCGGTGGTCGTCGGCGAACTGCGGCGCGACGAGGCGCCACATGTTCTGGCTCGTGCCGTAGCCGTGCCCGAACATCATCGGTCGGCCTGTCGCGGCGCCGCTGATGGTGACGTGGTTGCGGGCCACGATCTCGTCGGCGCGTTCCCTCGGCGCAACGATGGTCACAGTGTCGTACTCCCCAGACGGCTCATGCGCCCAGCTTAGCGGCCGGGTGCCTCGAACGGGGGTCGTGCCGGGCTGGCGGCGAGCGGGCGGCTGTTGGCGGCTGCGGGGTGTCGGGTGCGGGGTGTGGGGTGCGGGGCTACCCCTGCGGCTAGCCGGCCAGCAGGGTCGAGTCTGTCGGCGAGAGCCGGCGCTGGCCCTGATCGAGAAACGATGCCGCCGCTTCGTTCGCGGTGGCGACGGCCGAGCGCAGGTCGCGCGACGTGACGCAGGCCAGCGCGAGATGCGCGCTGAACACGTCGCCGGCGCCGATGGTGGTGAGCTCGTCGACCGACGAGATGGGCGAGGCGGCGATGCCATGCGTCACCCCCTGCTCGACGCAGGTGGCGCCGAGTTCGCCCTGCGTGACCACGATGCGCGTTCGCGGCGACGAGAGCGAGAACTCCACCGCGCGGTCGAGGGCGTCGGTGCAGTCTTCGTCAGAGAAGACCACCAGGTCGACGTCGGGCAGAATGCGGGCGTGCTCCGTGAAGTCGGCCTGATGGATGCTCTGGTCTGCCGCCACCGCCCGAAAATAGCCCTGCGGCAGCAGCACCCGCAGCGCGCTCGGCGACACGATCGCGAACACCCCCGCCAGGTAGTCCGGGGTGAAGTTGTCGAGCAGCGGAGCGATGATCACCACGTCGGCCTCGGCCAACAACCGCCGCGCCGTGCCGTCGAGCACGGGCGGGGCGGCGTTCTGCGTGTTGCGGCACTCCTGCCGGCGGCGCCCGTCGACGAAGTAGTTGCGGTAGAGCAGCGAGGGCGAGCGGCCGGGCGGCGTCGCGAGCGGCGTGCCGGGGGAGAGCCGGCTGAAGTCGGTGCCGTGCGTGGCCAGAACCGTGGTCTCGATGCCGGCCAGGCCGGCGTACTCGCCGACGATGAAGACGGCGGGCGAACCGGGCGTTCGAACGGCAGGCTCGGAGCCCCTCGGGTTCTCGTCGATGCAGATGTGGCCGACGATGCACACACGCATCGGCCGGCTCGTCATCACAGTCCATTGTACCTTTTCGACTCGGCCCGAAGCCCCCTGCGCAACCTCTTGTCGGTGTCGGAGGATGGCTGTAGACAGAGGGCATGACAGATTCCCAGTCGCCCGACGAGGCAGAACCACTCGAGCTCGTACCCCTGCCGGGCAGCGAGCGACCGGCCGCCCCTGGCGGGCCGTCGGCCGGCGAGCAGCCCGTCGGCGGGCATCCTTCAGCCGCCCGCAGCGGCGAGCCGGTTGCCGACCCGGCGTCGGTCAGCGGCGAGGCCACCCTCGTGCTGCGGCGGGCCAACACCCTCGACCCCTCGGCCGTCGCCGCCGCGCCCGGCCCGCTCGTCTCCGCTTCGTCGTTCGGCGCAGAGTACGGGGCGAGCGACGACGATGTCGCGCTCGTCACCGGCACGCTCGAGTCGCTCGGCGTGACCGTGCTCTCGGCCGACGCTGCGTCGCGACGGGTGCGCATCTCAGCGCCGGTGCCCACGCTCGACCGTGTTTTCGGCACCTCGCTGCAGGTCACGGCCGGCGACTCGTCGGCTCGTCGGCGAAGCGGCGGCCTGAGCATCCCGGCCGCCCTCGACGGGGTGGTCACCGCTGTGCTCGGGCTCGACGACCGGCCTCAGGCGCGAGCGCAGTTCAGGGTGGCCGAGGCGCACGCGACCACGGTGAGCTACACGCCGGTCGAACTCGGCGAGATCTATGACTTTCCCGCCGACACCGATGGCACGGGCCAGACGGTGGCCATCATCGAGCTCGGCGGCGGGTTCGAGCAGTCCGACCTCGACACCTACTTCGGCGGCCTCGGCCTCGCGGTGCCCACGGTGACAGCCGTCGGTGTCGACGGCGCCGACAACCAGCCCGGCCAAGACCCGCAGGGGGCCGACGGCGAGGTTCTGCTCGACATCGAGGTGGTCGGTGCGCTGTCACCGGCCGCGACGATTCTCGTCTACTTCGCACCCAATACCGACGCCGGCTTTCTCGACGCCGTCGCCACCGCCGCGCACGCGACACCGACCCCCGCCGCCATCAGCATCAGCTGGGGCCAGAGCGAAGACCAGTGGACAGCGCAGGCCCGCACCGCCTTCGACGACGCCCTGCTCGACGCCGCGGCGCTCGGCGTGACGGTCACTGCGGCCGCGGGCGACAACGGCAGCAGCGACGGAGCCACCGACGGCAGCGACCACGCAGACTTCCCGGCCTCCAGCCCGCATGCGCTGGCCTGCGGCGGAACCAGACTGGTCGCCGTGAAGGGCACGGTCAGCTCGGAGACGGTGTGGAACAACGGTGCAGGCAAGGGTGCGACCGGCGGCGGCGTGAGCGACGTCTTCGGGCTGCCGGCCTGGCAGAGGGGAGCCGGCGTTCCGGTGGCCGGCTCGGCGGGCGGCGGGCGCGGCGTGCCCGATGTGGCGGCGAACGCCGATCCTCAGACCGGGTACGAGGTGCTGGTCGACGGTACCCGGGCCGTCTACGGCGGAACGAGCGCGGTGGCGCCGCTCTGGGCAGCCCTCGTCGCCCGCCTCGTGCAGTCGCTCGGCTCCGGCGGCCTCGGGCTGCTTCAGCCCGCACTGTACGGCCTGACCTCGGGGCTGCGCGACGTCACGGTCGGCGACAACGGGTCGTTCGAGGCCGGGCCGGGGTGGGATGCCTGCACCGGCTTGGGCGTGCCGAACGGCACCGCGCTGCTGGCCGCGCTTCGCGAGCAGGGCGCGGGCTCCGTGGCCGGCTCGCCAGGGGCGGGCGCCGAGCCCGGTTCGCCGGTTGCCCAGCCGGCCGATGCGGCGGGCGCAGAGGGCGAGGTGGGCCCCGCGGTCACCCGCCAGGCCGGCGCGCCGGGCGCGGCCGAACTGGCCGACGAACTGCGCAGCATCCGCGCCATCGGTGAAGACCGCTGACGCGCAGTGGGTGGCGGGCATCGTGCTGCACAACATCGAGTCGGCGTTCCGGGAGTTCGATGAGATCACCCGCGCCCCAGAGCAGGAGCGGGCTCGCCTGACGGCGGCCCGCGACGGTGTGGCCGATGCGCTCGCGGGCGACCCACGGGTGCTGCGGGTCGTCGACGCCGGCTCGTACCGGCACGGCACTGAGGTCGGCGGCCGCAGCTGGTTCGACGTGCTGGTGGTGCTGTCGGGTAAGCCGAGCTCGGTGGCCCGGGCCGTCGACCTCGTGAACACGGTGGCGTCGGGGCGGGGCGACGCGGTGAACGCACTCGTGGCGCCCCTGACCAGCGGCAGCGCCGTCACGGCGCCGTCGGGTGCCCTGCCCTCGCGGGTGGTGGCCGCCGCGGGCGCTGGGCTGACCGGCGCCGGTGCAGTCGGATCGGTGCCGCCGGGCATCCGTCTCGTGCCGGCCTTCGAGGCACCGGCCGGCCTGGCCGCACCGGGCGGCGACATCGTGCTGGTCGCCGACGCCGCCAGGCACTGGGTGGCGAGCCGGGTCGGGGCGCGCGAGATTCTGCTGAACCGAGTCGACGACGGCACGATGCGCCCGCTGATCAGGCTCGTTCTGGCGTGGAAGCATCGGGTGCGCGCTGCCGTCTCGTCGTACTACCTCGAGACCGCCGTCATCAGGCAGGCCCTGCAGCAGCCGTCGTTCAGCCCACTGTGGGATCTGTGCTGGGCCTTCGAGCAGCTTGCGGCCGACGACCTGATGACCCTCACCGACGTTTCAAGCCCGAATGCCAAGCCGGGGGTTCGGGCATCCGCCAGCATGTCGAAACGCATCGAAACGGGATACCTCGTCGACGCCGCTGCCGCCATGATGCGCAGCGCGGTCAACGCGTCGATCGACGACGACTGGCAGACCGTGTCAGAGCGGCTGCGCGCGCTCTTCGGGCCCCACTTTCCTGACCTCGACGGTTAGAGGCTAGAGGCTAGAGGCCCCTGGCCACCGATGCGGCTGCGGCGAGCCAGGCCCGCCTCGTCGCCTGGTTCAGGGCGTCGTACTGGATGCGCCCGGCCTTCAGCGCGGGGTCGAACGGCACGATCACCACGTCACGAACGTACGGCCTGAAGTCGTCGGCCATGCGCTGCGAGATGCTCGACTCCTTCGGCTGCCACTCCGACACCACCACCACGGCGTTGCGGGCGAGGTCGGCGGCCTTCTCGCTGCGGCTCTGCACGGCCTGCAGTGTGAGCAGGGCGGCTTGGGCGCGGTCTTCCATCGTGGTCGTGGGCACGACCAGCTGATCGGTGTGGTCGATCATGCGCAGCCAGTTCTCGGCGCGGTCGCTGTTGCCCGAGTCCATGAAGATGAGCCGGTAGTACTTCGCGGCGATGCTGTGCACGATGTCGACCTCGTCGGCCGTCATCTCGTGAATTCCCGACGGGTCTTCATCCGATCGCAGCACGTCGAACTTGTCGGCCTGCTGGTGGTGCACGAAGCTCGACATCTGGCCGAACTCGGCGCGGGCGTCGAGCAGGTCGTCGGCGTTGCCGAGAACGTCGAGCACCGTCGAGCCGTGCGCGCCCGGCTCGGTGCGCCAGCCGAGCGTGCCCATGGTCTCGTTGTTGTCCCAGGCGAGCACGCCGCCACCGCCGTACCGCGCGAAGACCGCGGCGAGGTTGACGACGGTCGGCGTCTTGTTGGCGCCACCCTTGCGGTTGATGACGCTCACGGTGCGGTGGGCGTCGAAGTGCCTCGAGACTCCCTCGATGTCGGCGCGCTCCGCTTTCTCGCGGGGGCCGGGCGAACGGTGGAAGCCGAACTTGTTCAGAAAGCCGGCGAACCCTCGTTGCGCCGGATCGGCGACCGTGGTCGGCGCGAGGAACGAGGGTGCGTCGAGCAGGTCACGACGGGTTTGAGCTGACATGGGTGCTTTCGGTGCTGGTGTCTGGGGTGTGCTCGCGTGCGGCTGTGCCTCGCGGGCGGGTGGCGCTGGTGTTCCTGGTGTTCCTGGTGGTTCGGCTGGAGTGGCCAGGGAGTTTGGTTCGGGTGCCGCCCTGAGGGGCGGCTCGGCGACCGCGGGCTCGGGCTCGGGTTCCGGCTCCGGTTCGAAGGCCGGCGGTGAGGCCGAGACGGGTGCCGGCATCGGCGCCTGCTCGCTGATGACCTCGTCGTCGTCGTCGTCGACGTCGCTGTCGATCACTCGACCCGCGGCGACCGGCGATGACAAGGTCTCGCCTGCCTCCTGCTCGCCTGCCTGCTGCTCAAACTCCTCCGGCTCGACAGCGTCCGGCTCGGAGTGCTCCGATTCGTCGGAAATGGGCTCGGAGTGCTCCGATTCGTCGGCCACGGGCTCGGATTGCTCCGCCTCGACGGCACCCGGCTCCGATTGCTCCGCTTCGGAGTGCTCCGGCTCAACCTCCTCCGCCTCGACGGCGTCTGGCTCGGAGTGCTCCGCCTCAACCTCCTCCGCCTCGACGGCGTCTGAGTCGGAGTGCTCCGGCTCAGACTCTCCCGCCTCGGGTTCCTCCGCCTCGGCTTCCTCCGCCTCGACAGGCTCCACCTCGCCTGACTCCGCCTCGGGGGTCTCGGGCGGCGGCCAGGGCTGGGGCAGCTCTTCGAAGGGTACGAAGCTCTCTTCTTCTATCGAACCGTCGGGGGCGGCGAGCAGGATGCTCAGCCCCGTGCGTGCCCGAACGGTCACCCGCACGGGCCGGCCGATGTGCGACGCCTCGTCTTGGATGAGCTGGATCAGCGCCTGCAGCGCCTCGCCCTCCGTCGTTCCGTGCAGAGTGCGGGTCGTGTCGCCCACGCGCAGGAACCCGGTGTGGTCGGTGCGGAGGAGGGCGCTGATCGCTGGCTCGTCGAGAGCTAAACTTCTGTCAATTGCCACGCTTTGCACACCTCTCCTCGGTCAATTGGTTCGCCAATGATGAGATTCGTTTAGCACGAGCGTAGTAGACACCGTGCACACGCGAGATTCCCGGTCACTCGGCAGCGGCCTCAGCGGGCAGCTCGTTCCAGATCGCGAACCGGTTGCCGGCCGGGTCGACCAGGTGCGCGAACTCGATTGCGCCGTTGTTGATGAGGGGCAGGGCAACAGAGGCTCCGAGTTGCACAGCCTGGTCGAAGGCCGCCTGAACATCGTCGACGTGCACGTAGAACACGGCCCAGGTGGGGCCGCCCATGCTCGTCGTGTCCCACAGGCCGCCGCCGGTGCCGTTGATCGCACGGTACTGGGCCGGCCCCGACGCCTCGCCGAACTGCCAGTCGAAGAGAGCGCCGTAGAAGGCCTGGGCGGCTGCGGGGTCGGGGGTGCCGATCTCGAAGTAGTCGACAGGTTTCGGAGATGCGGGGCCGTTCGTCATTGACGTGCCTTTCGATCGTGGCCCTGGCGGCCGGATGCAATGATTGTGGGCCCTGCACCGGCCATTGGCAAGGGATGGACGCGGGCGCCCGATCGCCTCAGCCTCCCGCCACGTCGTCGAGAGCGCGCTGCCGGAAGGCGATCATGTTGACGCGATTGCCGCACCGCACGCTGCAGAACCGCTTCGACCCGTTGCGTGAGAGATCGAGGACGAGCCCCGTGCAATCGTCGGCGGCACAGGCCCGCAGGCGACCCATCTCAGCGGTGCGGATGACGTCGACCAGTGCCAGCGACACCTCCACGCGGATGCGTTCGGCCAGCGGCGCGCCCTGGTCGGTGGCGTGCAGGTGCCAGTCGAAGTCGTCGTGCCGCACGAGATGCGGAAGGGCCCGGGCGTTCTCGAGCATCGCGTTCACCTCGACCACCGCCGCGTCGCGGTCGAGCAGCCAGATGCGCCGCAGATCGGCGCGCGTCGTGTGCACCTCGGCCAGTTCGGCCTCGTCGCGGTCGAACCGCCCGGTGTAGCGGTGGCGGTCGAGCAGGGCGGTGAGCTGGGCCGGCGTGGCGATCTCGTCGAGGCCGCTCTTGGTCGCGCCGGCAACCGTGTTCGCGAGGTCGACGGTGAACTCCAGCGTCGCCTCCGTGTCAGGGGCAAAATGCAAATTGACTCCTTACCTGCGACGAGACTACCGTCGTACTCAGTGGCCAGCAAGAGGGGCCTGAGGCGGGCATCCAGTCGGCTCGGCGAAGCCGTTCTGAGCGGGTCACACCGTGCGACGTCACGCCGTGCAAAATCACACCGTGCGGGTCACACCGTGCGACGTCACATCGTACAAAATCGCACCGTGCGGCTCACACCCTGCCCTCACCAACCGATCGGCACCCCACCATGAAACGCTCGTCGACCACCACCGGACTCGCCATCGCCGTGCTCGCCGCGGCGACCTTCGGCATGTCGGGGGCGCTCATCAAGCCGCTGCTCGAGGCCGGCTGGAGCCCGGCCGCCGCGGTCACCGTTCGCGCGTTCATCGGCGGGCTCGTGCTGCTACCGTTCGCGCTGCTGTCGCTGCGCGGCCGCTGGGCGGTGCTCTGGCGTGCGCGCTGGCGGGTGCTCGCGATGGCGAGCGTAGGCGTGGCAGGAACGCAGCTGGTGTACTTCGCGGCGATCCAGCGCATCCCGGTGTCGTCGGGCATCCTGATCGAGTACATGGCGCCCCTGCTGCTCGTGGCCTTCGTGTGGGCCCGAACGCGGCGGGCGCCGCGGGTGGTCGTGCTCGTCGGTTCGGTCGTGGCGCTCGCCGGACTGGTGCTGGTCGTGTCGCCGGGCGGCGGCGCCAGCACGTTCGACGCCCTCGGATACCTGCTTGCGGTCGTCGCGATGGTGGGTTGCGCCGTCTACTACGTGGTCGCGGCCCGGCCGAGCGACGGCCTGCCGACCGTGGCGTTCGCCGGTTTCGGGCTGCTGATCGGCGCGCTGATGCTGCTGGTCGTGGGGCTGACGGGGCTGGTTCCGTTCACCATGTCGTTCGGCGATGTCGCTCTCTTCGGTTCTCCGGTGGCGTGGTGGGTTCCACTGCTCGCGGTGGGCGTGCTCGCCACCGCGGTGGCCTACGCGGCGAGCATCACGGCCAGCGAGATGCTCGGGTCGCGCCTGGCGTCGTTCGCGGGGCTGCTCGAGGTGGTGGCGGCGACGTTCTACGCGTGGCTGCTGCTGGGCGAGAAGCTGTCGCTGCTGCAATTGGTCGGCGGCGCGCTGATTCTGGTGGGCATCGGCTTCGTACGCTCTGACAGCGGCGGGGCCGGCGCCGAGCCGGGTCAGACGGCAGACGCAGAAGTGGTCGACGCTCCCGCAGCCGAGAGCGGATCGTTCGCCGTTCCGCCCCAGCTGGGCTGACGGCGCCGGCTACTGCGAGCGGTCGGCGACGTGCTGCAGGATGCGCGGCCACTCGCTGATGTACACCGAGGCATCGGCACCCTTCGCCTCGTGCACGCGCGAACCCGAGATGCGCCGCCGGTACCAGTTGCCGTCGCGGGCAGACGCCAGGGGGTCGTCGGTTCCGTAGACGAGCAGGGTGTCGGCCGTGATGGCCGGCAGATCGAGTGCCCACGATCGGTCGCGAAAGGCGAGCAGGTCGGTGGCGATGCCAGCGGCGCCCTGTCGCGACGAGTCGCCGAGCATCCGTTCGATGCGGCCGCGCAAGCCCGGGCGCGCCGACACGTCGAACCCGCCGGTCTGGCCTGCCCCGGCGTCGCCTGAGCCGTGAGGCGCTGCGTGCTCGGGCGCGGCCGCGGCTGCGGTCGCCGAACCGGAACCGGCGCCAGAACCGGCACCGATGCCGAGCGTCTGCAGTCCGATCTCACCGTGCGACGCGATCACCCGGTCGAGGTGCGAGCGCGGCGAGAAGGCCTCGATGCGCGACAGTCCGAGAAGCCGGCGCACCGGATCGATCAGCCCGGGGCCGTCGACCCGCGGAGTGCCGACGATGACGAGTCGATCGACCACCTCAGGGTGGCGTGCGGCGAGCGACAACGCCGTGGACCCGCCGCCGGCGCCCCAGCCGATGACCGCGATGCTGCCGAAGTCGGCGGTGGTCGCGTTGGTGGCGGCGCCCGCCGACCACGACAGGTACGAGGCGAGGTCGTCGGCGTGCTGCTGGATGGTCGGGTCGACGTCGCGTGCCACCGGGTCAGAGGCGCCGTAGCCGGGCCGGTCGATCATCAGGAACTGCAGGCCGGACTCGGCCGTGGCCTTCGGATCGGGGTCGAATCCGCCCGCGCCGGGAGTGGGATGGCAGACGAGAACGAGCCGGCGCGACCCGGGATCGCCGAGCGAGCTGACTCCGAGGGTTCTGCCGTCGGGCAGGCGGTGGAGCTGATTGGCCATGGTCGTCAGCCCTACCGCAGGCCGAGCATCCTCTCGGTGTTCACCCGTCGCACCTGCGAGGGCAGGGTGAAGAGGTCGACCCAGAGAGCGAGCGTGAACCACGAGAACGTGAAGATGTAGCTCACGCCGCGCAGGGTGTTGCCGAGGTAGACCTGGTGCATACCCGTCCAGCCGAAGAAGAAGAACAGCGCGTACGCGGTGAGCAGCGAAGCTCCCTTGCGCGACGGGTGCACGAGCGTGCCCGCGCCGGCCCCACCGGGTGCGCCGGCCGCCGCCGGCAACCCGGGGGCCACCACCGTGGCGGGCGGGTTGACGTAGACGATGGTGGTCGCACCGCCGGTCGTGGTCGCCCCGCCGGTCGAGGCATCCGCAGCGCCCGCATCGGCAGTTCCCGCGGTCACCGCCGCCGGCACAGAGGTAACGACGACGGGAGGCAGGGTTGGCGCGATGTCAGTCACGCGCCCATCGTAGCCCCGAACCCCTTCGGCGAGCGGCATTCCGCCGTGCATCCGGAGCCCCCTTGCGCCCGCCCCGCTGCGCTCGACACGACGCCCGCTGAGCGCCGATGCGACGCGCCCCGACCGTCGGCCCGTAGCGCTAGCCTGAAAGGGGCAGCAGGAGGTCGTCGACGATGACGCATACGGTTTTCAATCAGGTCGCGCCGCGTGAGAACGTCGACGAGTTCACGAGCAACGTCGCCCTCGTCGAGGCGGTGACGCGTCACGATGCCGGGTGGGCGCTCGACGACCTGCGGCGGGTGGGCCGGTATGTCGCGACACCGCAGTTCCAGCATGACGCCGAGCGGGCGAACCGTGTCGAGCCCGAGCTGCACACGCATGACCGGTACGGCAACCGCCTCGACGAGGTCGAGTACGACTCGTCATACCACCGCGTCATCTCGGCTGCCGTCGCCGAGGGGGCGCACACCTCGGCCTGGGCGGCGCCCCGGCCCGGCGCCAACGTCGCCCGTGCGGCGACCTTCATGCTCTTCGCGCAGGTCGAACCGGGGCACGCCTGCCCAGTGTCGATGACGCACGCAGCGGTGCCGGTCATCCAGTCGTCTGCACCCCCCGGGCTCGCCGCCGAGTGGATGCCCCGCCTGCTCAGCCGCTCGTACGACCCGGCGCTCGGCTCCACGTCGGCGCTGTTCGGCATGGCGATGACCGAGAAGCAGGGCGGGTCGGATGTTCGGGCCAACACGACCGTGGCCACTCGCCTCGGCGACGGAACGTACCTGCTCACGGGCCACAAGTGGTTCTGCAGTGCGCCCATGTCTGACGGGTTTCTCGTGCTAGCCCAGGCGCCCGGCGGACTCTCCTGCTTTCTCGTGGCACGCGTGCTCGCCGACGGCAGCCGCAACGCGTTCCGCATCCAGCGCCTGAAAGACAAGCTCGGCAACCGCTCGAACGCCTCGAGCGAGGTCGAGTTCGACCAGACGCTCGGCACGCTGGTGGGGGAGGAGGGCCGCGGCGTCAAGACGATCATCGAGATGGTGTCGCGCACCCGGCTCGACTGCATCCTGGGCACGACGGCCGGCATGCGGCAGGCCGCGGCCGAGGCGCTCTGGCACGTGCGGCACCGCTCGGCCTTCGGGTCGCTGCTGGTCGACCAGCCCGCCATGACGAACGTGGTGACCGACCTGGCGCTCGAGTCGGAGGCAGCCACCGCGACGGCGCTGCGCCTGGCCCGCGCCCACGACGACGACGCCTCCGACGCCGACCGGGCCTTCCGCAGGCTCGCCACGGCCGTGTCGAAGTACTACATCTGCAAGCTCGGCCCCGGCCACGCCGCCGAGGCGCTCGAGTGTCTGGGCGGAAACGGCTACACAGAGGCGTTCCCGCTCGCCCGCCGCTACCGCGAGCAGCCCGTCATGGCGGTCTGGGAGGGCTCGGGCAACGTGATCGCCCTCGACGTGCTGCGCGCGCTCGGCGCTGGGGAGGCGGGGCGCTTCGACGCATACGAGGCCTTCGACGACGAGCTCGCGCTCGCCGCCGGCACGTCGCGCCTGTTCGACGAGCACCTCGAGGCCACCCGCCGCCTCGTCCGTGAAGCCCGGCTCGACCCCGCCTCAGCCGCCGTCAGCGCGCGCCGCCTCGTCGGCTCCCTCGCCGTCGCGCTGCAGGCCTCGCTGCTGCTCCGCCACGCGCCGGCCGCAATCGGCGACACCTTCGCGCAGTCGCGCCTCGCCCCCACCCGCGGGCGTCTCTACGGCGAACTCCCGGCCGCCACCCCGTTCGCCGACATCATCGCTCGCGCCTGACCCACCCGGCCTCCACGGCCTCCACTCGGCCCCCACGCGGGCTCTACGCGGGCTCCACGCGGGCTCCACGCGGACTTCACGCGGCCTCTGGGCGGGGCCGACTGTGCCGATCGCTCACTCGCAGCGCCTGGTCGCGCGGAGGGGGTGCTCAGTCGGCGGCGGGGTCCCGCGCCGCCACCCGGTCGAGCTCGGCGCCCAGCCCGATGTCGGCCACGACCACGCGCCCGGCGTAGCGCGCCGCCGGATGCAGCAGCAACCCACGCTTACACCCGCCGAACGTGACCGTGACCGTCGCCGCCAGCACCGTCGAATCGGTCACTGCCCCGTCGTCTGCCCCGACACCGCTCGGCAGGTCGACCGCCACCACGTCGGCACGTTCGCGGTGGTCGATGCTCTGCAGAACACTCCGGATGCCCGCCACCACCTCCCGCGCCCGACCGCGCAGCGCGGGGTCGGCACTCGTGCCGGTGCCGAGTATGCCGTCGAGTATCACGTCACTCGCGGCGGCGGCGGCCGCCACCGACCCAGTCTGCTCGGTCGCCGCCACCGACCCAGCGTGTTTCGTCGCCGCCACCGACGAAGCGTGTTTCGTCGCCGTCACCGACCCAGCCTGCTGGGTCGCGGCCTCCGACCCAGCCTGCTGGGTCGCCGCCTCCGACCCAGCGTGCTTCGTCGCCGCCACCGACGACGACGCAACCTCCGCCGCCGTGGACGCCGCTCCAGACACCGCCGCATCGCTTCCTTCGTCACCGATGAGCGTCGCACCGGCGTCGAGGGCGGCTGCCAGCCCCTCGGTATGCACGCGGTCACTCGTCAGAACGATCGACACGACCGCCCCATCGATGCGCGCCAGCCGCGCCGCCGCGAACAGCGCATCCCCGCCGTTGTTGCCCGACCCGGCCAGCACCAGCACTCGCGCCGGCCCCGGCACCCCTGCGCCGTCGGCGAACTCGCCGATCACCACGCCATCTGCGCTCCTGTCATGATCGGTGGCCACTCCGCCAGCCGCGGTCGCGCCGCGACCGGCCGCGCGGCGCTCGGCGAGCATCTTTCGCGTCTCGGCGGCCAGGGCGGCGGATGCCCGTGCCATGAGTGGCACGCCCGCCGCGAGCAGCGGTTCCTCCGCCTCCCGCACCTGAGCGGCCGTGTAGGTCTTCATTCCCTCGACTCCATCACCGGGCATCCGTCGCGCTATGCCTCGCACAGCTCCTTCAGCGCGATCAGCACCGGGTTCGCGGTGTCGGCGCCCCCATCCTCATCGCCGAACCCGCCCTCGTCAGTGCCATCGCCGAACCCGCCGTCGCCAGAGTCACCCCCGAACCCGCCGTCGCTGCCGAAGTCGTCGCCGAACCCGCCATCGTCGTCGCCGAAGTCGTCGCCGAACGACTCCTCACCGGGCGCCGCCGGCCGCGGATCATCTTGCACGATCGTGATGCGCGTACCCGACCCCGACGGCGCGGGCTCGAGCGTGTACGTCATCGTGAAGTAGTTCTCGGGGGCATCCGCGAGGTCGGGCCGCGGGGCGAACAGCGTGTAGGCGAGCGATCGCCCCGAGTCGACCGACAGAACCGTGCCCCACTGCTCGAACCGCTGCCCCTCCCACTCCGAGACGAACCGAATCGGGCCGCCGACGTTCCAGTCGGTGATCAGCCGGCTGCCGTACTGCCAGCGTTGCACCAGGTCGGGTCGGGTCACCGCCGCCCACACCCGGTCGGCGCCGGCAGCGATGTCGATGTAGGAGGTCGAGGTTGTGTTTGTCATGGCTTCACCGTAATCACCTGCTCCGACATTCGTTTGGCGTGTCATCGATCAGCGCTCTAGAGTCGCTTCATTCGAACATATGTTCGAACAGTGTCGGCCGAGCGCCCGGCGTCCCGGCCGCGGTGCGAAAGGAGTGAACGTGTGATCCAGCTCGATGAAGTGGTGATGGTCTGGCTGCACGACGGGCGGCCGAACCGGCTGGTCTGGGGTTCGCGCCGGTTTCGTGTGACCGACTCGCCGACCCCGCTCGCCGGAATCTACCCGAACGTCGAACCCGACGAGTTTCTCGACGCCACGACGTTCACCCATCCGCCCCTCCGCGCCCCGGCGTGGCGGTTCCAGGCGACCGCCGACGATGGCGAGGCCTACGTGTTCGACATTCTCTTCGATCTGAACCGTTCGGTCTGGCTGCTTCTGCGCACGTTCCAGTGACCGCCGGCGACCGGTCGCCTCGTCGCGGCCGATCGGCGACACATCGGCATTGACGATGCTTTCGAAGAGGTCGAAAGTGGGTGCCATGAACGATGTTCCAGGCGCCGCGGCCGAGTTCGAGCAGCTGTTCCGCGCCGTCTACCTCGGCCTGCACCGCCGCGACGAGAAGCAGACCGCCCTCACCGGAGCCTCCCGCGCCGTGCTCACCCACCTCTGCTTCACGGGCCCGCTCACCATCGGCGAGGCGGCCCAGCACCTCGACCGCTCGCAGTCGGTGGTCAGCGACATCGTGAGCCAGCTCGAGCTCAAGGGCCTGCTCGAACGCCGTACCGATCCGGCCGACCGCCGCCGCACCCTCGTGTGGCTCACTCCCGAGGGCCTCGACCGCCTGCGCCGCGACGAGCAGGTGCTCAGTGAGCGCCTGCTGACGGATGCCCTGCAGCAGCTGCCCGCCGACGAGCGCTCATCGCTGCTCTCCTCCCTGCGCGCCTTGGTCGCCGTCGTCTCCCAGACCGCCGCCGTTCCTCTTCTACCCACCCCACACCACCCGCACCCCGCCACCCCCGAAAGGACACCCTCATGAGCACCACCGACCACACCGAGAACACCGACACCACCACCATGCTCACCTGCCAGAGCTGCGGCATGCCCATCGAGTCGGGGCCGTACTGCGACCACTGCACCGACGAGGCCACCGGCGAGCTGCAGAGCTTCGACGAACGGTTTCGCCGCATGTCGCTGTGGCAGGCGAAGTCGCACCCCGGGCAGTCGCCCGAGCAGGTCGAGAGCGCCACGCTCGACTACATGGCCACGATGCCGGCCTGGCGCGAGCATCCCCGTGTCGTCGCTCGCTGAGCACCCCGCCCCATCCCGCCCCTCACCCCGACACCCCCACCCGAAACGCGATATAGCTTGACTTTGCCCCACCCGGATGCGTACAGTGATCTCGAGCAACACGCGATATATCGCGAGTTGCCCTCGTAGCGAAGGGAGTCCGGCATGGCGCTGGAGAAGTGGCTCGTCAGCGGGCCCAAAGTCATCGATCTCGACCTGGTGCGCTCGGTCAAGATCAGCCTCATCGGCGGCAAGATCGACATCATCGGCCACGACGAGCCCGGCGCCCGCGTCGAGGTGCACTCGGTGCTCGGCAAAGACCTGAAGGTGCAGATCGACGGCGATCACCTCGAGATCGATCATCCCCAGCTGCGCTGGGACAACTTCATCGACGTGTTCGCCTCGTTCCGTGGCACCGCGAAGGCTGATGTGAGCCTGCTCGTGCCCCGCTCCGCCCTCGTGAAGTTCGGGGTGGTGAACGCCAGCGCGCTCGTCTCAGGCCTCGGTGCCGACGTCAAAGTCAGCTCGGTCAACGGCGACATCGTCGTCGACGGCGTCGAGGGCGACATCGAGATCAACACCGTCAACGGCGAGATCTCGATCAGCGACCACATCGGCAACGTCGGCGCGCACACCGTGACGGGTGACATCACCGTGAGCGGGGCCGTGCGCCGGTTCTCGGCCGACGGCGTCGCCGCCACCGTCTTCCTCGACCTCGACGGCGATGTCGACACCATCGACAACAACACCGTCTCGGGTGACTTCACCGTGCGCCTCGACGACAGCCTCGGCGCCCGTTACACCGTCAACACGGTCTCGGGGCTGCTGAGCCTCGACGGGTCGATCTTCCGCGGCACCTACGGCAAGGGCAAGAACTTCACCACCGGCTCGCTCGACGGCCGGTTCGCCGAGGTGCACGCCAACTCCGTCGCCGGCGACATCACGGCCATCCGTCGCCCCGCGGCCCCTGTGCAGAGCGACGCCCCCGCCGAGGCGACAGCGTGAGTGGCATCTTCGGGCACGGCGACCTGAGGCTGTACCTGCTGAGCCTGCTGGCCGAGCATCCACGGCACGGCTACGAGCTCATCCAAGAGCTCAGCGAACGCTTCGGCGGAACCTACAGCCCCAGCGCCGGAACCATCTACCCGCGGCTGGCGAAGCTCGAAGACGAGGGCCTCGTCACCAAGTCGACAGACGGGCGCAAGACGGTCTACTCGATCACCGACGCCGGCAGGGCCGAACTGGATGCCCGGCAAGACGACCTCGACTCCATCGAGAACAACGTCACCGACTCTCTGCGTGTTCTCGCCGACGGACTCCGTGCCGGGGTGAACGACGCCATGCGCAGCCTGCGCGCCGATCTCGCTGCCGCGTCACGCGATTCGCGACCCGACCCCAATCGCACCTACTCCGACGACGCGGCCTCCGCCGGGTCGTGGCCGTCGGGCTTCTGGGGCACGCGGGTGCCGGCGTCGGAGCAGGGCGCGCCCTCCACCGGCGCGCCAGGCGCAGCCGAAACACCCGATGCACCCGAGCAGACGCAGGCCGAAGATCGCCGCCAGGCGAACAACGACGCCGTGCGCGACGTGGAGGCGGCGCTGAACGCCTTCCGCTCATCGGTACGCGTCGACCTGCGCAAGTACGCCGCCCGCTCGGCCGTTCCGCAGGCGGCCGTCGCGCACCTCACCTCTGAGCTGGCGCGCCTGCAGGCGGAGTTCAAGGCCAGCCTTCGGGCGTAGCCAGGCGTGGCGAGGCGTGGCCAGGCGTGGCGAGGCGTGGCCAGGCGTCGCTAGGCGTCGCCAGGCGTCGCCAGGCGCATAGTCAGGCGTACCAGAGGCGTGGTCAGCCGTTGTTCGACGGCACGAAGACGCCGTCGATCAGGTACCCGGCGACCGGCCGGCTATCTGCCGAGACAGCCGCCGGCGCCGCGGTGGCCGGGCCGACTGGCGACGCGGCCGAAGCGCCAGAAACTGCCGAAGGGCCCGAGGCGACCGAGGCCTGAACGCCGACGCCCGCACCGACGCCGAGTGCCGCGGGGCCGTGCCCCTTCGACATGCGGTCGATGAAGGCCAGCGCCAGAGCCGACAGAATGAACACGCTGTGTATCACGACCTGCCAGAACACCCCCTCGCTCGTGTAGGTCTCGCCGGTGATGCTCTCGTCTTCCGACTCGGGCGCCCCGATGTCGCCCACCTCGATGAACGTCTTCAGCAGGTGGATCGACGAGATGCCGATGATCGCCATCGCCAGCTTGACCTTGAGCACGTTGGCGTTCACGTGCGACAGCCACTCGGGCTGGTCGGGATGCCCGTCGATGTTGATGCGCGACACGAATGTCTCGTACCCGCCGATGATCACCATGATCAGCAGGTTCGCGATCATCACGACGTCGATCAGGCCGAGCACGGCCAGCATGATCTTCGCCTCGTCGATGGCGAGCGGATCGTGCACCACCGTCTCGGCCAGGTGGATCAGTTCGATCACGAACACCACCACGTAGATGAGCTGGGCGACGATGAGCCCGAGGTAGAGCGGAGCCTGCAGCCAGCGGCTGAAGAAGATCAGGTAGCCGATGCCTTTGACGCCGGCGCTCTGGGGCGGATACGTGCGGATGATGGTCGAATCGGGTTTGGCCATGGTCAAAAGGCTACGGGGAGGTTCCTGTACAATCTCTCAATGAAGGGGAGTATCCCACCACACCGTTGTCGTCAATACGGTCGCCGTCGTCGGTGGCCCGGTTGCGGGGGCGTGCGCGTTCGGCTCAGAACGAGGCATGCGGGAGAGACTTTCGCCGCTGTCGTCGCGCGAAAGGCCCACTGAATGACTGCTCTTCCCCTCTGGTTCGAGATCACCTCCCTCGTCGTACTGACGCTGATTCTGATCGGCGACCTGCTGCTGGTGATCAAGCGGCCGCACATCCCCTCCACGAAGGAGTCGACCCTCTGGGTGGTCTTCTACGTGGTGCTGGCGCTCATCTTTGCGGGGCTGATGTGGGTGATCGGCGACAGCACCCACGCCGTCGAGTTCCTGGCCGGCTGGGTGACCGAGTACAGCCTCAGCATCGACAACCTCTTCGTGTTCGTCATCATCATGGCTCGCTTCGCGGTGCCGCGAAAGCTGCAGCAGGAGGTGCTGATGGTGGGCATCATCATCGCCCTGATTCTGCGTGCCATCTTCATCGTGCTGGGCGCGAGCCTGATCGAGAACTTCAGCTGGATCTTCTACATCTTCGGCGCCTTCCTGCTCTACACCGCCGTCAAGCAGGCCTTCGGCTCGCACGACGACGACGAACCGCAGAAAGACAATCTGGCCACCCGCATGCTGCGCCGGCGCGTCGCCATCTCGCCCGACTTCGACGGCACGAAGATCCGCACCACCATCTCGGGCAAGCGGTTCTTCACCCCGATGCTCATCGTGTTCATCGCCATCGGGTCGACCGACCTGCTGTTCGCGCTCGACTCGATTCCGGCCATCTTCGGCATCACCCAGAGCCCGTTCATCGTGTTCGCGGCGAACATCTTCGCCCTCATGGGCCTGCGGCAGCTGTACTTCCTGCTCGGGGGTCTGCTCGACCGGCTCGTCTACCTGCACTACGGCATCGCGTTCATCCTCGCGTTCATCGGCGTGAAGCTGGTCTTCCACGCCCTGCACGAGAACGAGCTGCCCTTCATCAACGGCGGCGAGCACATCGACTGGGTGCCCGACATCTCGACCTTCGCATCGCTCGGGGTCATCATCGTGTCGATGGCCGTGGCCACCATCGCCAGCCTGGTCAAGATGCGCGTCGACAGGCGGCGTGGTACGGGGGCGGCGGCCGTGGATGGGCCCGAACCCAGCGCACCGACCGAGAGCGAGCCGGGAATCAATTCAGACCCGCGCGGTTAGAATGAGCGGATAGCACAGCCACATCGAGAAGGAAGACCAATGTCAGAAGTCAGGGCTCGCACCCTCGCCGAAAAGGTGTGGGATGACCATGTTGTCGTCAAAGGCGAAGACGGCAGCCCTGACCTTCTCTACATCGACCTGCACCTCGTGCACGAGGTCACGAGCCCTCAGGCCTTCGACGGGCTGCGCGCGGCCGGCCGGCCGGTTCGCCGCCTCGACCTGACCATCGCCACCGAAGACCACAACACCCCCACGCTGGCCATCAACCGGCCGATCGCCGATGACACCAGCCGCCTGCAGATCGACACCCTGCGCGCCAACGCCAAGGAGTTCGGGGTGCGCCTGCACTCGCTCGGCGACGTCGAGCAGGGCATCGTGCACGTGGTCGGTCCGCAGCTCGGCCTCACCATGCCCGGCATCACCGTGGTGTGCGGCGACAGCCACACGAGCACCCACGGCGCGTTCGGCGCGATGGCGTTCGGCATCGGCACCAGCGAGGTCGAGCACGTGCTCGCCACCCAGACCCTGCCTCTGAAGCCGTTCAAGACCATGGCCATCACCGTGGAGGGCACCCTGCGCCCCGGCGTGACGGCGAAAGACATCATCCTGGCGGTGATCGCGAAGATCGGCACCGGCGGCGGGCAGGGCTACGTGCTCGAGTACCGCGGCTCGGCCATCCGTTCTCTGTCGATGGATGGCCGCATGACCATCTGCAACATGTCGATCGAGGCGGGCGCCCGCGCCGGCATGGTCGCCCCCGACGAGACCACCTTCGAATACCTCAAGGGCCGCCCGCATGCCCCCGAGGGTGCCGACTGGCACGACGCCGTCGCGTACTGGAAGACGCTGGCCACCGATGACACCGCCGTGTTCGATGCCGAGGTGTTCCTGAACGCCGACGAGCTCGAACCCTTCGTCACCTGGGGCACCAACCCCGGCCAGGGAGTCTCGCTCAGCGAGAACGTGCCCGACCCGTCGCTGATCATCGACGCGAACGACCGCGCCAACGCCGAGCGTGCGCTCGAGTACATGGCCCTCGAGGCCAACACCCCCATGAAGCAGATCGCGGTCGACGCCGTCTTCATGGGTTCCTGCACGAACAGCCGCATCGAAGACCTGCGCGCCTTCGCGTCGGTGATCAAGGGCCAGAAGAAGGCCGACAACGTGCGGGTGATGGTGGTTCCGGGTTCGGCGCGTGTGCGCATCGAGGCCGAGGCCGAGGGCATCGACAAGATCGTCGAAGAGTTCGGCGCCGAGTGGCGGTTCGCCGGGTGCTCGATGTGCCTCGGCATGAATCCCGACCAGCTCGCGCCCGGCGAACGCTGTGCATCCACGTCGAACCGCAACTTCGAGGGCCGGCAGGGCAAGGGCGGCCGCACCCATCTCGTGTCACCGCTCGTCGCGGCGGCCACGGCCATCCGCGGCACCCTCTCGTCGCCGTGGGATTTGGAGCACAACGAACATTCGCTGGCCACCGCCGGCGCACCCACCGAGAGGATGGCGTAGCAATGGAAGCCGTATCCGTCATCACCGGCGTGGCCGCGCCCCTGGCCCGCTCCAATGTCGACACCGACCAGATCATTCCCGCCGTGTTTCTCAAGCGCGTCACCAAGACCGGCTTCGAGGATGCCCTGTTCTCCGCCTGGCGGCAAGACCCCGATTTCGTTCTGAACCTCCCCGCCTACCAGGGCGCCAGGATTCTGGTGGCCGGCCCCGACTTCGGCACGGGCTCCAGCCGTGAGCACGCCGTCTGGGCGCTTCGCGACTTCGGATTCGACGCCGTGCTCAGCTCTCGTTTCGGCGACATCTTCCGCGGCAACGCCGGCAAGCAGGGCCTGCTCGTGGCCACGCTGACCGAGGCCGACATCGAGACCATCTGGGCCGCCATCGACGAGCAGCCGGGCCTCGAGATCAGCGTCGACCTCACCACGAAGACCGTGTCGGTCGGCGACCTCACGCTTCCTTTCGATATCGATGACTACACTCGATGGAGGCTGCTCGAAGGTCTCGACGACATCGGGCTCACTCTGCGCAACGAGGCAGAGATCACAGAATTCGAGAGCCGCCGGGCATCATGGCGACCGAAGACACTCCCAGTGAAGTAGGCAGCACCCTTATATGAACACTCTCCTCCAAGACGCATCCCTCACCCTCGATGCGAAGAAGGCGGCCGCTCGCGTGGGTCTTCTCTCTGACACGATCATCGTCAACGGCGGTCGGCCGCTGCGCGGCCGCATCGACGTTCGCGGCGCCAAGAACCTGGTGACGAAGGCCATGGTCGCCTCGCTCCTCGGCGACACCAAGAGCGTGCTGCGCGACGTTCCCGACATCAGCGACGTGCACGTGGTGTCGCGACTGCTCGAGATCCATGGCGTCGAGATCACGGGCAGCCCCGAGTCGGGCATCCTGGTTCTCGACCCGGCCAACGTGGCCATCGCCCAGAGCGCCGAGATCGACGCACTGTCGGGTTCGAGTCGCATCCCGATTCTGTTCTGCGGGCCGCTTCTGCATCGCTTGGGCCACGCGTTCATTCCCGACCTCGGCGGCTGCCGCATCGGCGACCGCCCCATCGACTTCCACCTCGACGCACTGCGCGCCTTCGGTGCCGTCGTCGACAAGCTCCCGAGCGGCATCAACATCACCGCGCCGAACGGTCTGAAGGGCGCCAACATCGAGCTGCCCTACCCGAGCGTCGGCGCCACCGAGCAGGTTCTGCTCACCGGCGTGCGGGCCCGGGGCATCACCGAGCTGAAGAACGCGGCCATCGAGCCCGAGATCATGGATCTCATCGCCGTGCTGCAGAAGATGGGCGCGATCATCTCGATCGAGCCCAACCGCGTCATCCTCATCGAGGGCGTCGACAGCCTCAAGGGCTACGACCACCGCGCGCTGTTCGACCGCAACGAGGCCGCGAGCTGGGCATCCGCCGCTCTGGCCACGAAGGGCGACATCTTCTGCGTGGGCGCCAAGCAGCAGGAGATGATGACCTTCCTCAACGTCTTCCGCAAGATCGGTGGCGACTTCGACATCGAAGAAGACGGCATCCGCTTCTTCCACCCGGGCGGCGACCTCAAGCCCGTCGTCATCGAGACCGACGTGCACCCCGGCTTCATGACCGACTGGCAGCAGCCGCTCATCGTGGCCCTCACCCAGGCCATCGGCACCTCGGTGGTGCACGAGACGGTCTACGAGAACCGCTTCGGGTTCACCGAGGCGCTCGTCGAGATGGGCGCCGACATCACGGTGCACAAAGACGGGCTCGAGGGCGAAGGCCGTCGCGTTCCCCGCCGCGCACTCGAGCAGGCGGCGGTCATCGTCGGCCCGACCAAGCTGCACGGTGCCGACATCGAGGTTCCCGACCTGCGCGGCGGCTTCAGTCACCTCATCGCCGCACTGACCGCACAGGGCCAGTCGCGGGTGAGCAACGTCGGGCTGATCAGCCGGGGTTACGGTGACTTCACCGGCAAGCTCGAGAAGCTGGGAGCAGACTTCTCCTTCGAGTCGTAACCGGCACGGTGGCGAACGAGAAGAACCTGTCGTTCCGGGTTCTGGCGTTACCCGCGATCGCCTTCATGACGGCGATCGCGCGGCTCGAGGTGCAGAACGGCGACAAGTTGCCGAAGACCGGCTCGTTCGTTCTCACCCCCAACCACTTCAGCGACATCGACCCCGTGATCATCGGATGGTCGGTCTGGAAGCTCGGGCGAGTGCCCCGTTTTCTCGCCAAAGCGTCGCTGTTCCGCGTTCCCGTGCTCGGCTGGGCGCTGCGCGCCGTGCGGCAGGTACCGGTCGAACGCACCACCCGCACCTCGGGCCCAGCCGCCATCTCGGCGGCGCACGACCTGGCCGCCTCGGGTGAGGGCGTCATCGTCTACCCCGAGGGAACCCTCACGCGCCAGCCCGACCTCTGGCCGATGCGGGGCAAGTCGGGTGCGGTGCGCATCGCGCTCGAGAACGATCTGCCGATCATCCCTGTCGCACACTGGGGCACTCAGGCGATCCTGCCGCGCTGGAGCAAGAAGATCAGCCTGTTTCCGCGCAAGACGGTGCACGTGTCGTACGGCGACGAGGTCGACCTGAGCGACTTTCGTGGCGTGCCGCTGACGCAGGGCATCCTCGTCGAGGCGACCGACCGGGTGATGACGGCGATCACGGGGCTGCTCGAAGACCTGCGCGCTGAGCCGGCACCGGCAGAGCGCTGGAACCCGGCCGACCACAACCAGACAGAATTCGGGGCACTCTGATGGCGAGACGGGCGAAACCCAAGGCGATCGTCGTGCCGCCGCGCACGGTGACGGTGCTGGGGGCGGGCAGCTGGGGCACCACGTTCGGCAAGATCCTCGCCGACGGGGGAGCCGACGTGACGCTGTGGGCACGGCGCCCCGAACTCGCGCGTGAGATCAACGAGGCGAAACGCAACAGCGACTACCTGCCGGGCATCAACCTGCCGCCGAGCATCCGCGCCACCGCGAGCCTCGAAGCCGCCGTCGCCGGGGCTTCGCTGGTGTTCGTGTCGATTCCGAGCCAGTCGCTGCGGTCGAACCTCGATGCGCTCAGGCCGCTGATCGGCGACGAGACCATCGTCACCAGCCTGATGAAGGGCGTGGAGAAGGGCACGGGGCTGCGCATGAGCGAGGTGCTCGAGCAGGGGCTCGGCCTCGACCGCGACCGGCTCGCCGTGGCGTCGGGCCCCAACCTCGCCCTTGAGATCGCCCGCGAGCAGCCGACCGCCGCCGTCATCGCGTCTGACAGTATCGTGACCGCCGAGACCGTGGCGATGGTGGCCACGAACCGCTACTTTCGCTCATTCGTCAACACCGACGTCGTCGGCACCGAGTTCGGCGGCGTGCTCAAGAACCTGATCGCGGTGGCGATCGGCATCGTCGACGGAGTCGGCTACGGCGAGAACACGAAAGCCTCGATCATCACCCGCGGGCTGGCCGAGATGACGGCGTTCGCGGTCGCCTACGGCGCGCATCCCGAGACCATGGCGGGCCTTGCGGGCCTCGGCGACCTCATCGCGACCAGCAGTTCGCCGCTCTCGCGCAACAACACGGCCGGCCGCCTGCTCGGGCAGGGCTACAGCTTCGCCGACGTGGTCGGGCGCATGCAGCAGACGGCAGAGGGGCTGTCATCGGTCGCCCCGATTCTCACGCTCGCCGCCGCCCGCGGGGTCGACATGCCCATTGTGC
Source organism: Subtercola sp. YIM 133946 (assembly GCF_036553535.1). Taxonomy (NCBI): domain Bacteria; kingdom Bacillati; phylum Actinomycetota; class Actinomycetes; order Micrococcales; family Microbacteriaceae; genus Subtercola; species Subtercola sp. YIM 133946. The sequence goes on along the minus strand of NZ_JAZHPE010000026.1, from coordinate 45,644 downwards.
AGCAGGTCAGCCAGGTGCTTGCCGGTACGCTGAACCCTCGGGATATTGCACCGCATCTCACGACAGACTCACTCGAACCCCAGGGCGAAAGGCCGAACGATGGCAAACAAAACCGTGGTGGCTCTGCTCTTTGGCGGCCGTTCCAGCGAGCATTCGATCAGCTGCGCGACGGCCGGCGGAGTACTCACGGCGATTGACCGCTCGCGCTACGAGGTGATTCCGGTGGGCATCACCCGCGATGGCGCGTTCGTGCTCGAAGACGACGACGCGTCGAAGTTCGCGCTCGACCCGGCCCACCTGCCGACGGTGGGCGACAACGGCACCCGGGTGCACTGGCCCGAGAGTGCCCTCTCGCGCGAACTGACGGTGACGGATGCCCGTGGCACCGTTCGCTCGCTCGGCGACGTCGACGTGGTCTTCCCCATCCTGCACGGGCCCTACGGCGAAGACGGCACGATCCAGGGCCTGCTCGAACTCGTCGGGCTGCGCTACGTCGGGGCCGGTGTGCTCGCCTCCGCCCTCGGCATGGACAAGCACTTCACCAAGACCGTGCTGTCGCAGGCCGGCATCGCCGTCGCGCCGTGGCACACCGTCACCTCCCGGCAGTGGAACGAGGCACCCGACGCCGTCACCGAGCTGGTGTCGTCAGACCTCACGCTGCCAGTGTTCGTGAAGCCCGCCCGGGCCGGATCGAGTGTGGGCGTGAGCAAGGTGAAGCAGTGGGCGGAGCTCGGCGCGGCCATGTCCACCGCCTTCGCCGAAGACGACCGCGTGCTCGTCGAGGAGGGCATCGTGGGGCGCGAGGTGGAATGCGGCGTGCTCGGTGGCCGGGCGGGAGCAGAGCCCCGGGCATCCGTCGCCGGCGAAGTGGTGATGACCGACCGCGAATTCTACGACTTCGACGCCAAGTATCTCGACGCCCCCGGAATCGACCTCGTCTGCCCGGCCGACCTCACGGCTGCCGAACTCGCCGAGATGCAGTCGCTGGCCGTTCGGGCGTTCAGCTCGATCGGCTGCGAAGGGCTCGCCCGCGTCGACTTCTTCTTGACGCCGGGCGGCTTCGTCATCAACGAGATCAACACGATGCCGGGCTTCACGCCCATCTCGATGTTTCCGAAGTGCTGGATCGCCACGGGGCTCACCTACCCCGAGATCATCGACGAGCTGATCGCGCTCGCCCTCGACTGACGCTGGTTTCGATACGCGCTGCGCGCTACTCAACCAGCGACCTGCCGCTGGTTTCGATACGCGCTGCGCGCTACTCAACCAGCGACCTGACCCTGGTTTCGATACGCGCTGCGCGCTACTCGACCAGCGACCTGCCGCTGGTTGAGTAGCGGCGCGCAGCGCCGCGTATCGAAACCGCCCGCCCGCCTAGCTGGGGATGTAGTTGAACTCGTCGGGGTTCGGGCCGGTGCGCTCGTCGCGGTTGAGGGCCGTGATGGCGGCGATGTCGTCGTCGCTCAGCTCGAAGTCGAACAGGTTGAAGTTCTCGACCACACGCTCACGGGTCACCGACTTCGGAAAGACGATGTCGCCGCGCTGGATGTGCCAGCGCAGGGTGACCTGGGCCGGGGTCTTGCCGAGACGCTCGGCGATGTCGACGATGGTGGCGTCGTCGAGCACCTTGCCCTGGGCGATAGGCGACCAGGCCTCGGTGGCGATGCCGTGCTCGCGGTTGAAGTCGCGCACATCGTCTTGCGTGAGGTAGGGGTGCACTTCGATCTGGTTCACGGCCGGAACCACGTCGGTCTCCTTCAGCAGGCGCTCGATGTGGTGCGGCTGGAAGTTCGAGACGCCGATGGCGCGAACGCGCTTGCTTTCGAGAATCTGCTGCATGGCCTGCCACGTCTCGACGAAGTCGCCGATCTTGGGCAGCGGCCAGTGCACCAGGAAGAGGTCGAGGTACTCGAAGCCGAGGTCGTCCATGGTGGTGTCGAACGCCTGCAGAGCATCCTTCGTCGCGTGAAAACCGTTGTTGAGCTTGCTGGTGACGAAGATCTCGTCGCGCTTCAGGCCGGATGAGGCGACGGCCTCGCCGACCTCCTTCTCATTGCCGTACATCTCGGCGGTGTCGATGTGTCGGTAGCCCACCTCGAGCGCGGTGAGGGTGGCCTCTTTCGTGTCTTTCGGGTCGATCTGGAACACTCCGAAGCCGAGCTGGGGAATCTCTACGCCGTTGTTCAGGGTCACGTTAGGAACTGTCATGCTTCCACGCTACGCGGCCACACGGCGGGGCTGCCAGTTCGCAACGGGGGCTTGCGCTCGCCGCAATAGGCTCAGGGTATGACGAACCCGTTCTTCGAACCCAGCCCCCTCGAGTTCGGGTTGCCGCCCTTCGCCGAGATACGCGACGAGCACTACGCGCCGGCCTTCGAACGTGGCATGGCCGAGCAGCTCGCCGAGGTCGAGGCCATCGTGGGCGAGCCCGATGCCCCGACCTTCGACAACACGCTGGTCGCCCTCGAGCGCAGCGGCCAGACCCTGTCGCGCGTCTCCGCGGTGTTCTTCAACAAAGCATCGGCCGACAGCACCGACTTCACGAATGCGCTCGAAGAGCGGCTGGCACCGCAGCTCGCGGCGCACTCCGACGCGATACGGCTGAACGCCGCCCTGTACGAGCGCATCCGACACGTCTGGCAGGCGCGCGAGGAGCTGGATGCCGAGGGGCGCTACCTCGTCGAGCAGTACTACGACGGCTACACCCGCTCGGGCGCCGGGCTCGACGACGCCGGTAAGACCGCTCTGCGCGAGCTGAATCGGCAGCTGTCCACTCTCACCACCCGGTTCGAGAAGAACCTGCTGGCCGACACGAACGAGCTCGCCGTCGTGGTCGACGACGAGTCGGAGCTCGACGGGCTGGGCGCGGGAGAGGTCTCAGCGGCGGCTGCCGCCGCGACCGAACGGGGGATGCCGGGAAAGTACCTCATCACGCTGGTGCTGCCGACCGGGCATCCGTACCTCGCACAGCTCACCGACCGCTCAGTGCGGCAGCGCATCATGACGGCCTCGCGATCGCGGGGCGCGCGCGGCGGAGAGCACGACAACAGCGCCATCGTGCTGCAGATCGCGCTGCTGCGGGCCGAGCGGGCCGCCCTGCTCGGGTTCTCCTCGCACGCGGCCTTCGTGACGAGCGGCCAGACTGCGAAGACCCCCGAAGCCGTGCTGGGATTGCTGCGGCAGCTCGCCGCTCCTGCAGCGCGCAACGCCCGGGCTGAGCAGGCCGAGCTGCAGAAGCTCGTCGGCGACGAGTTCGAGCTGGCGGCGTGGGACTGGGCGTTCTACAGCGAGAAGGTGCGCCAGGCTGTCTACGACATCGACTCGGCACAGATGCGGCCCTACTTCGAGGCCGAGCGGGTGCTGCGAGACGGCGTCTTCTTCGCGGCCGAAGCCCTGTACGGAGTGACATTCACCGAACGGCCCGACTTGGTCGGGTACCACCCCGAGGTGCGCATCTTCGAGGTGCGCGAGGGGTCGGATGCCGAGCGTGGGGCCGTTGTCGGGCTCTATCTGCTCGACCTGTACACGCGCGACTCGAAGCGTGGTGGGGCGTGGATGAACTCGCTCAGCTCACAGAGCTCGCTGCTCGGGCATCCGGTGATCGTCACCAACAACCTCAACGTGCCGAAGCCCGCAGATGCGACCCCCACGCTGCTCACCCGCAGCGAGGTCACGACGCTGTTCCACGAGTTCGGGCATGCGCTGCACGGGCTGTTCGCTCGCGTGACGTACCCGCGGTTCGCCGGCACGCGCGTGTTTCGCGACTTCGTCGAGTTTCCGAGCCAGGTCAACGAGATGTGGATGCTCTGGCCCGAGGTTCTGGCGAACTACGCCGTGCACCACGAGACAGGCGCCCCCATGCCCGCAGAACTGGTGCAGCGACTGCAGGCGTCATCCGCTTTCAACGAGGGATTCGCCACCTCGGAGTACCTCGCGGCGGCACTGCTCGACCAGGCCTGGCATGCGCTCACCCCCGCCGAGGCCGCCGCGCTTGAGGGCGGTGAGGTCGCCGCCTTCGAGGCGGCAGCGCTCGCCTCCGCCGGCCTCGACAACCCGGCGGTGCCCACGCGGTACTCGAGCACCTACTTCGCCCACACGTTCTCGGGCGGCTACGACGCCGGCTACTACTCCTATATCTGGAGCGAGGTGCTCGACGCCGACACCGTCGAGTGGTTCCGCGAGAACGGCGGGCTCACCCGGGCGAACGGCGACCGTTTTCGCCTCCGCCTGCTCGGCGTGGGCGGCTCGGTGGCGCCCCTCGACGCCTACCTCGACTTCCGCGGCCGCCCTGCCGACATCGCCCCCCTCCTCGCCCGCCGGGGCCTCACCGCCTGATCGCGGGCTCGTTCGACGCCTGCGTGGCGTGACCGGCCGAGCTCAGTTTCGAGGGGCTTCGGTCGGCGAACCGGGTCAGTTCGAGGGGGCGTCGGTCGCGAACTGGGTGGGGGAGGTCGGGGTCTCGGGGGCGAGGGGGTCGACCGGAGCCTGCGTCGGCAGCGGCGACGGGGCGGGGGTCATCGTCGAACCCGAGGTGCTGCCGCCTGTGCCGAGGATGTCGTCGGGGGCGGTGCACTCGGCCGTGGCGCGGATGGCCGAGATAGCTGTGTTCAGGTCGGTGAGCACGGTCGTCGCCGAGACGGCGTTCGAGTCGACGACCACCTGCGTCGCCGGAGTGCGACCGAACGTGGTGTAGGTGTACGACGGTTTCTGCGAGTCGTCTTCGATCCAGTCGACGCTCGTGCCCCCGGGCGGCAGGATGTTGATGCACGGCAGGGTGGTCGGCCCGGGCGGAGTGACGCCGCAGCGCAGCAGCACCGATGCCGGCGACCCCCAGGCCGAGGTGGCCTGCGCGTTCGTCTCGCGTTGGCTCTGGTCGTCGCCCACGGTCGTGGGCAGGCGCACCATGACCTGGGCGCAGCCGGGGTCGGTGGCGTCGGCGGCGGGGTCGAGGGCGACGGTGGCCGCGCATCCCGTCAGTGCGACGCTCACGAGCGTCACGGCGACGACGGCGGGCACGAGCAGGTTCCGGCGCCGACGGGGCTGGGCAGGGTCGCGGTGAGAGGGCACGGTGCGGGCGAACATCACTGACAGGCTACCGTTGACAGGTGAGTACTCGTGGGGCGCACCCTCAGCTTTCGTTCTCGCCCGCGACCGACACTCTCGAGAGCGTCGGCGAGGTCGAGGCGCTCAGGCGCGTCTTTCCGCGCCTGCCCGACGCGCGGGCGGCGCTTCTGGGGCCGGGAGACGACTCGGCGGTCATCGCGGCGCCGGATGCCCGGTTCGTGGTCACGACCGACATGATGATTCACGGCCCCGACTTTCGCCTCGCGTGGTCGACGCCGCACGACCTCGGCTGGAAGGCGGCGGTGACGAACCTGGCCGACGTGGCGGCCATGGGCGCGACACCGTCGGCCCTCGTCGTGGCGATCGCCGCGCCACTGCACACCCCGGTCGCGACGCTCGAGGGCATCGCCGACGGACTGCACGATGCCTGCGCCGAGCTCGCGCCCGACACGGGGGTGGTGGGTGGAGACCTCTCGGTTTCGAACACTCTCACCCTCGCCGTCACGGCGTTCGGCGACCTCGACGGCCGCCCTCCCGTCGTGCGCTCGGGTGCCCGCCCGGGCGATACCGTGGCCGTGGCGGGCGACCTCGGCCGGGCCGGCGCGGGCATCCGGCTGCTCTTCGACCAGGCCACCACCCCCGGTGCCCCGGAAGCGCAAGAGCGCCATCCCGACGCCGAGAGGGCGCCCCACCTCGACGCCGTGGGGGAGCGCCATCCCGACGCCGAGCTGGGCCGGGCCGTTCGCGCAGCGCATCCGGCCATCGTGGACGCGCAGCTCGCCCCCGCCTCGCCACTGGCGGCCGGGGTCGCCGCGGCCCGCGCCGGTGCGACGGCGATGCTCGACGTGTCTGACGGGCTGGTGCTCGACGCCGGGCGCATCGCCGCGGCGAGTGGATGCTCGATCGATTTCTCTCATGCGGCCATCGAAGCAGAGGCGGCGGCGCTCGCAGCCGTCGATGCGGTGGTCGGTGCACAAGCCCGCGACTTCGTGCTCTGTGGAGGAGAGGACCACGCCCTGCTCGCGACGTTCACGGCCGGGAGCGAGCTGCCCCCCGGATTTCGCGCGATCGGAGTGGTGCGCGAACGCGCCGACGGGCATCCGCTCGTCACCGTCGGCGGCGAGGCCTACGTGAAGCCCGGCGGGTGGGATCCCTTCACCGATTGGAACGGCGCCGCGGGCTGAGTGCCCGATCGGCGGCGGATTAGAATCTGTCTCAGGCCCAGCCCCGCGACGACAGCGATCGCGCCCAGGTGGAGGCGACGCGACGGGAGCTGCAGCGATGGGCAAACTGATCTATGGAACGCCGGGGGTCGAGATCGAGTTCGACGACCGCGTGCTCGCCCACCTGCGCGTGGTCATCGTCACGAAGCTGCGCCGGGGCGAGTCGTTCACAATGCAGTACGCCTACGGCCCCGACTCGGGCGCCGGGCACGCGAGCCTGTGGATGCACCCGTCGATTCCGCTGCAGTTCAAGTTCTACGGCAGCAAGGAGCCGGCCCTCAACCGCGCCTGGATCGAGGCCCTGATGCTGGGGGCGAGCACCACGGTCGGCCTGCAGCTGCTGCCCGAGCCCGACCTGTGACGACGGCGGCGCGAGTGCTCCCGAAAACGCCGGTCGAGTAGCGCGGCCGGGTTACCCCAGAACGCCGGTCGAGTAGCGCGGGCGGGTACCCGAAAACGCCAGTCGAGTAGCGCGGGCGGGGTACCCCAGAACGCCGGTCGAGTAGCGCGGGCGGGGTACCCGAAAACGCCGGTCGAGTAGCGCGAAGCGCGTATCGAGACCCGGTGCAGCATGGGGGTTTCGATACGCGCCTGCGGCGCTACTCAACCGGCGTTGGGGTTGCTCTACAGCGAGTGACGAGGGCCCGAGTGCTCGGCGGAAGACGAAGACGCCGACGCAGACGCAGACTCCGACTCGCCCTCGGTCAGCAGAGCCAGCTCAGCATCGGGGTCGTCGTGGTCAGCGGCGTCGACCACAGCGAGCGCGCCCGTCGCGAGCGACACACGTGACGCGCCGTCGACCTCGAGCGACTCCGACAGCACGTCGCCGCGGTCGAGCGTGGTGGCCAGCGGCTTCTCTTTCACGAAGAACAGCAGCACCGTGGCGGCGAGCACCAGCGGAACCATGAGCAGGAACACGGGGGTGAGCGCATCGTTGTACGAGCCGATGATCACGTCGCGAACCGAGGAGGGCAGCGCGCGAACCAGGTCGGGGGTCAGCGAGTTGTTGCCACCGGCGGTGCCGGTTCCGGCGGGCATCCTCTCGGCCAGGAGAGTGGTCAGCTTCGCGGTGAACAGACTGCCGACGATCGCGGTGCCGAGTGAGGCGCCGATCTGGCGGAAGTAGTTGTTCGACGCCGTAGCCGTACCGACGACACGCAGCGGGAACGTGTTCTGAACGATGAGGATCAGAATCTGCATGCACATGCCGAGCCCGATGCCCATGATGGCGAGGTAGGCGCAGATGATCCAGACCGGCATGCCGGCGGTCATGGTCGACAGCAGCAGAAGCGCGCCGGCCGTGATGATCGTGCCGACGATCGGCAGGAACTTGTAGTGGCCCGTACGGCTCACCAGCTGGCCAGAGCCGATCGAGGTGATCAGCAGGCCCGCCATCAGCGGGATCATCAGCAGCCCCGCCTGGGTGGCGTCCGCTCCGGTCACCATCTGCATGTAGGTCGGCAGGTAGGCGAGGGCGCCGAACATCGCGATGCCGATGATGAGACCGGCGATCGTGGTGAAGATGAAGTTCTTCTGCTTGAACAGGAACGGCGGCATGATGGGCTCAGCAGCCCGACGCTCCACCATGATGAACGCGATGGCGGCGATCACGGTGCCGGCGATGAGGCCGATGATCGTGGGCGAATCCCAGTCGTAGGTGTTGCCGCCCCAGGTGGTGGTCAGCACGAGGCCGGTCGAGGCGAGTGCGAGCAGAACCATGCCGGCGAAGTCGATACGGGGCTTGCCCTGCGCGCCCTTCGGCAGCTTCAGGAACATCACGGCCGAGAGAATCGCGAGGATGCCCAGCGGAATGTTCATCCAGAAACCCCAGCGCCAGCCGGGCCCCTCGGTGAACCAGCCGCCCAGCAGCGGGCCGGCGACGCTCGACAGGGCGAAGACGCCGCCCATGATGCCCATGTACTTGCCGCGCTCGCGGGCGGGCACGACGTCGGCGATGATGGCCTGCGAGAGGATCATCAGACCACCGCCGCCGAGGCCCTGGATGGCGCGGCCGGCGATGAGCTGGCCCATGTCGGGGGCGAGCCCGCCGATGACCGAACCCACCATGAACAGGCTGATCGCGATGATGAACAGGCCCTTGCGACCGATGAGGTCGCCGAGCTTGCCGTAGACCGGCAGAACGATGGTCGACGCCAGGATGTACGCGGTGGTGACCCAGAGCATCAGGTCGACGCCGTTGAGCTGGCCGACGATGGTCGGCAGCGCGGTGCTGAAGATGGTCTGGTCGAGCGATGCGAGCAGCATCGTCACCATGAGACCGGCGAACACCAGCAGGATGTTGCGTTTCGAGGTCGGGGCGGCCGCTGCGGTCGGCGCCGACGTGGTTGTGGCACTCATTGGATTTTCTTCGTTACCTCTCTGACGAGCTCGATGGCCCGCGATTCCAAGTTGTTCTGGGTGGCGGCGAGGCCGCGGGTTGTGGCGCTGCCCTCGGTGATCCACTCTCTGACGGCGACGCGAACGCCCCCGCTGCAGATGGCGAAGAGCACGTCGGCCGAGGCGGCGAGCGATTCGGGTGAGTCGTTCGCGAACGCGGGCGACGCCTGAAGCAGTGTCTGGATGGCCGTGGTGAGCTGGTCGGCCATGCGGGTCATCTGCGTGACGTGCCTGCTCAGCAGCTCGGGGTGGGCCTTCACGACCTTCATGCGCGAGGCGTGCAGCTCTGTCGTGGTGATCGAGGGGCCGATGACCCAGAACAGCAGCCGCACGACAGACTCGACGATGTCGGGCTCGCCCGAGCCGTCGGCAGGGCCGGCGGCTGAACCCGCACCGTACTCGGCCAGGTGCTCAGCGACTGACTCGTCGGTCACCTCGAGGTCGCGAATGCCGAGAATGGCGTCTTCTTTACTGTCGAAATAGTTGAAGAAGGTGCGGCTCGACACGTCGGCGGCCTCGCTGATGGCGTCGACGGTCGCGTGAGCCAGGCCGCCCTGCAGCACGAGTTCGACGGCCGCACGCTCGAGCCTGGCCCGGGTCTCGGCGCGCTTCTTGTCGCGCAGACCGACGGGGGCAGTTGTTTCCATGACTCAATTATTGCGCTTGCTGCAAACTTTCGCAAGTGCAAATGTGCGAAGCTGCAAATCTGCTGTGATGCAAATCTGCTGCTCCGCAAATCTGCTGTGATGCAAATCTGCGGAGTCAACGTGTGCTGCCCGGTGCATCAGCGGTGCCTGCGCTGCCCGTCCGCTGCCCTGCATCGTCGGCGTCAGTCGGCCACGAACCACCACAGCGTCGTCTCGCCGTAGTCTTTTCGCCGATCGAGGGTGAGACCCGCGGGAAGCAGCGGCGCGGGTGACCTCGACGTGCGCTCGACCACCACTGTGCCGCTCGACTCGACGTGATGAACAAGCCGGTGCAGGGTGTCGGCCAGCTCCGCCTCGCCGAGATCGTACGGCGGGTCGACGAACACGATGTCGTAGCGCGCCGGCGACGTGCCGAGAAACGCCGTGACCGCCTGGGCGGCGACCGTGATGCGCGGCCTGGTCGCCTTCGACGCGGCCGCAGCCGAGTGGATGATCGTTCCGTTGGCCCGGGCGACCCGCGCCGCCGCGGGGCTCTTCTCCACCAGGGTCACCTCGGCGGCCCCCCTGCTCGCCGCTTCGAGCCCCAGGGCGCCCGAGCCGGCGTAGAGGTCGAGCACGGCCGACCCGGTGATGAGGTCGCGCGACTGCAGGGCCGAGAAGATCGCCTCGCGCACGCGGTCGCTGGTGGGTCGGGTGCCGGCCGAGGGCACCGCGAGGCGTTGGGAGCCGGCGAATCCGGCGATGATGCGGGTCATAGCTGAATGGTAGCGAGGCGTTGTGCACAGGTGGCAGAACTCTCCACAGGCCTTCGTCACGAGGGCCGGGCTGTCGCCTCCGAAGCCTAGAATCGGGCGTATGACCCCGCCAGACGAAGCCGCCGCGCAGGCCGCCGCCCGCGGTTCGTCGCGCACCACCGCCGACGACCGCGCGGCGCGCGAGCTCACCGCCGACGAACGGCGTGCGAACCTCGGCACAGGGTCGCCGCTCGACGACAGAGTGTCGGGCATCCTCGGCGGACGAACGGCGGGCGCCCTGCAGAAGGCGTTCGGCATCACGACGGTAGGCGACATGCTGGGGCACTATCCCCGTCGGTACGCGCGGCGGGGCGAGCTCACAGCGCTCGGCGAGCTGCCGCTGAACGAGACCGTCACGATCGTGGCCGAGATTCGAAAGGTGACCGAGCGGTCGATGAAGGCACGGCGGGGGTCGATACTCGAAGTGTCGATTTCTGACGGCCGGGGCATCCTGAGCCTGACGTTCTTCAACCAGGCGTGGCGGGCGCGCGAGCTGCGGCCCGGACTGCGCGGCATCTTCGCGGGCAAGGTGTCGGAGTACCGGGGTGCTCTGCAGCTCGCCCACCCCGACTACCAGCTGTTCGACGAACTCGACCTGCTCGAACTCGACGGCAGTGTGTCTGACCAGGCGAAGAAGTGGGCGGAGTCGCCGATTCCGATCTATCCGGCGAGCGGCACCATGTCGAGCTGGCAGATCCAGGCGGCAATGGGCATCGTGCTCGAGGCGGTGGGGCCGATCGGCGACCCCGTGCCCGAAGCGGTGCGGGCCGAGCGCGGCCTCATCGATTTCGGCACCGCGCTGAGGCTCATCCACCAGCCGCAGCGAGACAGCGACTATCTGAAGGCGCGGTCGGCGCTGAAGTACCAGGAGGCCCTCGTGCTGCAGACGGCCCTGTTGCAGCAGCGGCAGGCCGCGCACGCCCAGGCGGCGGCACCCCGCGTGCCGAAGCCGGGCGGCTACCTCGACCGCTTCGACCGGGCGCTCGCGTTCACCCTCACGGGCGACCAGCAGCTGGTCGGCAGCGAGATCGCGGCCGACCTGGCGAAGTCTGAGCCGATGAACCGGCTGGTGCAGGGCGAGGTCGGCTCGGGCAAGACGCTCGTGGCCCTGCGCGCCATGCTGGCCGTGGCCGACTCGGGCGGCCAGTCCGCGCTGCTCGCGCCCACCGAGGTGCTCGCCGCCCAGCACCTGCGGTCGATCGTGCGGGTGCTCGGCCCCGACCTCTCGGCCGAGCTCATGCCCACTCTGCACACCGGCCAGCTGCCCGTCGCGGTGCGCCGCAAGGCACTGCTGCGCATGGTGTCGGGGCAGGCGAAGATCGTCATCGGCACGCACGCGCTGCTCAGCGATGCGGTGCAGTTCTACGACCTCGGCCTCGTCGTGGTCGACGAGCAGCACCGCTTCGGCGTCGAACAGCGCGAGGCGCTGCGGCTGAAGGGAGCCCTGCCGCCGCACGTTCTGGTGCTCACGGCCACGCCGATTCCGCGCACGGTGGCGATGACCGTGTTCGGCGACCTCGATATCAGCACCATCACCGAACTGCCTGCCGGGCGCCAGGGCATCTCGAGCTTCGTCGTTCCGCTCGCCGAGAAGCCCGGCTGGGTGGGCCGCATCTGGCAGCGCACGGCCGAAGAACTCGACAAGGGGCGCCAGGCCTTCTTCGTCTGCCCGGCCATCGAGCCGAGCGTCTCCGAACCGGCCGACAGCCTCGAGGCCGACGACATGGATGCCCGGCCGGCCCCGAAGGGCAAGGCCGGCGCAGCCGCACCGCCGGCTGCCGCGGGCGAGTCGCCCCCGCGCCCGATGGCCACCGTCGCCGCCGTGCTCGCCGAGGCCCGCGCCCGGCCCGAGCTGGCCGGCCGCCGCATCGAACCGTTGCACGGCCGCATGAGCGCCGAAGAGAAAGACCAGACGATGCAGGCCTACGCGGCCGGCGAGATCGACGTGCTCGTGGCCACCACGGTCATCGAGGTCGGTGTCGACGTGCCGAACGCCTCGACGATGGTGGTGATGGATGCAGATCGGTTCGGCGTCTCGCAGCTGCACCAGCTGCGCGGCCGGGTCGGGCGCGGCGGCGTGCCGGGGCTCTGCCTGCTCGTCACCTACGCCGAAGCCGACTCGCTCGCCCGCGAGCGGGTCGACGCCGTCGCCTCCACCCTCGACGGCTTCGAGCTGGCGCAGATCGACCTCGAGCTGCGCCGCGAGGGCGACGTGCTCGGCAGCACCCAGTCGGGCGGTCGCTCGTCGCTGCGCCTGCTGCGGGTGGTGGCCGACGGTGAGCTCATCGGTGAGGCTCGGCAGGCGGCGGCAGAGGTGCTCGCAGACGACGCGGCGCTCGCCGGGCATCCGGAGCTGCGTGATGCGCTCGCCCGGCGGCTCGACGAGAGCGACCGTGCGTTCCTGGCCAAAAGCTGAGCTTGGTAGCCTGAAGGCATGAACACCATCGCTGTCGTACCCGGATCGTTCGACCCGGTCACGCTCGGGCACATCGACGTGATCGCGCGCGCGGCCGGCATCTTCGACGAAGTGCACGTGGTCGTGGTGCACAATCCCGACAAGTCGGCGCTGCTGCCGATCGCGCAGCGGGTGTCGCTCATCCAGCAGGCCATCGTCGACGGCGGGGTCACGGGCAACGTGGTCGTCACGTCATGGAGTATGGGGCTGCTCGTCGACTACTGCGAAGAGGTCGGGGCGAAGGTGCTGGTGAAGGGCATCCGCTCGCAGGTCGACGTGGCGTACGAGACGCCGATGGCGATCGTCAACCGCAACCTGGCGGGCGTCGAGACGATCTTTCTGCTGCCAGACCCGGCCCATGCTCACGTCTCGAGTTCGCTGGTGCGTCAGGTGGCCGGTCTCGGGGGCGATGTGGCTCCCTACGTGCCGAAGGCCGTCGCCGAGTTTCTGGCCAGTCACGAGTGACCCCGGGGCGGGCCGCCTGACCGAGGTGGCAGGATTGAGGTATGTCAGACCTCACCATCGGTTACGCCGCCATGCTCGAGCAGTTCCATCCGTCAGAGGCCGTTGCGCTGAGCGCCCTGGCCGAACAGCACGGCTTCAGCGGTGTGATGGCGGCCGACCACTACCAGCCGTGGGTTCCGCAGCAGGGGCAGGCGTCGTTCGTCTGGAACGTTCTGACCGCCGTGGGCGAGCGAACGAAAGGCGATTTCGGGCCGGGCGTGACGGCGCCGACGTTCCGCTGGCACCCGGCGATGGTCGCCCAGGCCAGCGCCACGATGGCCGCCATGTACCCCGGGCGGCACTGGCTCGGGCTCGGGTCGGGTGAGGCGCTCAACGAGCACATCGTCGGCCAGTACTGGCCCGAGACTCCCGAACGCATCAACCGGATGTTCGAGGCCATCGACATCATCAACAAACTGTTCACCGCCTCGCTCGCGGGCAAAGACGTCAAGCACCGGGGCGAGTTCTACAAGCTCGAGTCGACCCGCCTGTGGACCATGCCCGAGGTTGCGCCCGAAATCCTCGTGGCGACCGCCGGCCCGGTGACGGCGAAGCGCGCCGGGCGGCACACCGACGGCCTCATCACCGTCGGTGCCCCGCTCGAGAAGATCGCAGGGCTCTTCGCGAAGTTCGACGAGGGCGCTCGCGAGGCGGGCAAAGACCCTTCGACCATGCCGAAGGTGCTTCAGCTGCACATGTCGTGGGCCCCCACCGACGAGGAAGCGCTGACCAACGCCATGGTCGAATGGCCCAACGGCGGCATGAAGTTTCCGAAGGCCGACATTCGTTCGCCGTTCGAGTTCGAGCAGATGGCGAAGCTCGTTCGGCCGGAAGACTTCGAGGGCCGCATGGTGATCTCGAGCGACCCCGATGCGCACCGCGAGTACATCCAGCGCTTCATCGACCTCGGCTTCGACCGGGTCTACCTGCACAACGTCGGCCGCAACCAGGCCGAGTGGATCGAGGTCTTCGGCCGCGACGTGCTGCCGAAGCTCCATCGCTGACGTGCGGGTGGGCGACCAGGCACCGGGCGGCGCGATGCGCGCCGGCGTGACGGCGGGTGAGCTGCCGGGCGCTCAGCCCGGCCTGAGCGTGTATGCCGTCGGCGGCATGGGCGAGATCTCGGCCGGCGATCGGCTCGGGGTGCTGATCGGCGACGCCCTCGGTGAGAGCGCAATCACGCCCATCGACGGTGACATCCTCGTCGTGACCAGCAAGATCGTTTCGAAGGCCGAGGGCCGGTCGGTGCGGGCGGATGATCGTGAAGACGCCATCACGGCCGAGACTGTTCGCGTGGTGGCCACCCGCGCCCATCCCGGCGGAGTGACCCGCATCGTCGAGAACCGTCAGGGCATCGTGCAGGCGGCCGCCGGCGTCGACGCGAGCAACACCCCGGCCGGAACCGTGCTGCTGCTGCCCGTCGACCCCGATGCGTCGGCGCGAGCGCTGGCGGCCGAACTGCGTGCGCGGTTCGGCGTGAGGCTGGGCATCCTCGTCTCTGACACGCTCGGTCGCGCGTGGCGCGAAGGGCAGACCGACGCCGCGATCGGGGCGGCCGGGGTGTCGGTCGTCGACGACCTGCGTGGCGGCGTCGACGCGTTCGGGCAGCGCCTCGAGGTCACCCAGATCGCCGTCGCCGATGAGATCGCGGCCGCGGCCGACCTCGTGAAGGGCAAGGCGACCGGTGTTCCGGTGGCCCTCGTGCGCGGCCTCGGGCGCTTCGTGGTCGAGACGCTCGACACTCCGGCGCGCGCGTTGAACCGCACGGGACCGACCGACATGTTCCGCCTCGGCACCGACGAGGCCCTCGCCGAGGGTCGCGCCGCCGGCTACGCCGAGGGCCTTGCCACCGGGCGCGGCGTCACACCCTTCGACGGGCGCACGTGACCGACTGGATCGTCGTCGTTCCGGTCAAGGGGTCGACGGCGTCGAAGACACGCCTCGCCGACTTCCCACTCAGCCCCGTCGAGCGGCGGCGCCTGGCGCTCGCCTTCGCTCTCGACACCGTGGGCGCCATCGCTGCGGTTGCGGATGTTCGGCAGCTCGTCGTCGTCACGAGCGACCCCGAGGCGGCCTCCGCGCTCGCCGGGCTCGGGGCGCAGATCGTGCCCGATCCGGGCGACGGACTCAACGCGGCCATAGCCGCAGGGCTCGAGCGGGCGCGGCGCACACACCCCGACAGCGCTGTGGCCGTGATCACCGCCGACCTGCCGACGCTCGCCACGCGCGATGTGGCTGAGGCGCTCGAGCTGGCCGCCGGGCATCCCACCGCCTTCGTCGCCGACGCCGACGGCACCGGAACCACCACCATCACAGCCCAGCCACACGCCGCGCTCACGCCGGCCTTCGGCCCAGGTTCGGCCGCGCGCCACGTCGGCCTCGGCATGACCTCCCTCGCCCTGCCCGAAGGCTCCACCCTGCGCCGCGACGTCGATACCCCCGCCGACCTCGAGCGCGCCCTGCGCCAGGGCGTCGGCCCACACACGGCCCGAGCCCTCGCGCACCCGGTGGCCTGACGCCCCCTCGCGCACCCCGTGCCCTGACGCCCCGCCGGCGCGTCAGTCGAGCAGGCGCACGCGGCGCGACGCGAGCGGCGACCGCGGTGGCAGCTCGTGGGCGGCGGCGTTGTACCTGAGGCGCGGCGGCGCGGCCGTGAACCCCTCGAGCCAGCGCTCGCTCGACACCCCCACCGGGAACGCCGTGATCAGGTGCGCCGTCTCGGCCAGCACGATCTCATAGACGACCGCCCCGACGACCGCGTCGCGCGGCCCTACGAAGGTCGCGCGGGCGATCTCCTCGCGCTCCTCGCCGGCGAACTCGTCGACGACGACCCGTGTGTCGGCCGCCGCACGGGAGCCTGTCAGCGCCGCGGTGACGAACTGCAGCAGGCCCACCTCGCCGTCCGGCGACGCCAACGCCGTGACGAACGCACCGTCGGGCAGCCCCAGTGCGTGTGAAAGGTCGGTGCCGATCCAGCGCTCACGTTTGAGTCCATACGGGGTCGAGACGGTCGACAGCAGGTATCCGTAGACGTGCAGCAGGCCGGCGTTGCCGAGGGGCCACCGTGCCTCGATGCCCGCCGCGTCGTGCAGAGACTCGAAGAGGGCACGGCCGATGACCGGTTGCTGCAGGTTCTCGTCGACCACGGTCGACAGCCCCCAGCGCGCGAACGCCCCGGCAGCCCTGTCGCGCCCGAGGCTCGTCATCAGCTCGGGGAGGTTCTGCGCGAGCATCCGCCCCACCTCGGCTCTCGACTTCGCGCTGACCTCAGCGTCGACCCCGCCCGCGCCCTCTGCCGCCGCAGCCTCCACGCCCGCCGCGGCGACGGATGCCCGCATCACCCGCTCGATGAAGTCCCCGTTTTCGGCCACGCCCCATGCTAGGCCGCGGTCGCCCCCGCTCAGACGGTGAGCCCGGCCGCCTCCGCCAGCGCCGCCGCCGCCAGCGCGGTCGTGGCCTCGACCGAGTTCATCCACAGCGGAACCGCCGCCACCCGCAGCCCGGCCTCCTCGAGCCCTGCCACCAGCGCGGCATCGCTCTCGTCGACCAGCCAGGCGTCGAGCAGCCCGCCCGAGTCGCGCGCCCCATAGTGCAGCGCCACCGCATCGGCCGCCGTCTCGACACCGATCGCGCTGAGGCAGGCGTGCGCCATGCCACGCACCGCCGACCCCGAGATGATCGGCGAGACCCCGACCACGGGCGCACCTGTCTCGACGAGGGCGTCACGGATGCCCGGCACAGCCACGATCGTATCGATCGACACCACCGGATTCGACGGCGCGAACAGCACCACATCGGCGCCCAGAATGGCTTGCACGACCCCCGGCGCGGCGACGGCCGACGCGAGACCGCGCTGCTCGAACCGCAGGGCGGTCAACCCGGCGCGGTAGTGCACCCACCACTCCTCGAAGTGCATGGAGCGTTCGCCACCCGGCTGCTCGGGGTCTGCCACGACCACGTGCGTCTCGACCGACTGGTCGCTCATCGGCAGCAGGCGCACTCCCAGGTTCCATCGCGCGCAGAGCCGCGCCGTCACCTCGCTCAGCGTGAGACCCTCGCGCAGCAGGTGCGAGCGGGTGATGTGCGTGCCCAGGTCGAGGTCGCCGAGCGTGAACCACGGCCATCCCACCCCGTATTCGGTGAGTTCCGCGCTGACGCGTTCAGACTCGCCCACCCGCCCCCACCCGCGCACCTCGTCGTTGGCGCCGCCGAGCGTGTACATGATCGAGTCGAGGTCGGGGCACACGCGCAGCCCGGTGAGCCAGACGTCGTCACCCGTGTTGACGACCACGGTGACCTCGCTCGCCGTGCCGCCGAACCCGTCGGGGTCGACCTGTCGCAGGTGCGCGCGCAGCCCGCGCAGAAACTTCGCGCCGCCGACGCCGCCGGCCAGTACCGTTATCTTCACCCGTCCATCCTCACACCTCGGGGCGGCCCCTCAGCGCAGGTGAGCGTAGGTCAGCGCAGGTCAGCGCAGCGCGGGCAGCCGCGACGCCACCTCGACGAGCACCTCTTCGCGGCCGGCGTAGATGCCTTCGGCCCGGGGCCAGTGGCTGATGATGTCGGTGAAACCGAGAACGGATGCCCGCCCCACCAGCTCCTCGAACGCCCCCACGCTCTCGAGCGAGTACTGTCCGCCCGAGTCGAGCGAGAGGTAGCGGTCGATCGATCGCGGGTCGCGTCCGGCCGCGTCGGCCGCCTCGTCGAGCCGGATACTCAGCCGCTCAACCGCATCCCACCACTCGTCGCCCGTCGCGCCGTCGGCGCCGGTCGTGACCCACCCGTCGGCCAGCCTGCTGACCAGCGCGAGCCCCTTCACACCGTTTGCGGCGAGCACGAACGGCACCCGCGGCTGCTGCGCCGGGCGGCCCACCATACGCGCCTCGTGCGCCGTGAACCAGGTTCCGGCGCGGCTGATACCGGGCCCCCCGGCCCGCGGCTCGAACCGCAGCAGTTCGTCGAGCAGCTCGACGAATTCGGTGAACCGTTCGTGTCGCTCGCGGGGCGTCAGCTCGGCCTGGCCGAGCACGAACGAGTCGAATCCGGTGCCGCCCGACCCCACGCCGAGAGTGAACCGGCCGGCCGAGATGTCGTCGAGCGTCGCGATTTCTTTGGCGAAGGGAACCGGATGCCTGAAATTCGGCGACGACACGAACGTGCCGAGGCGAATGGTGGAGGTGACCGTCGCGGCGGCCGTCAGCGTGGGAACCGTCGCGCCCCACGGCTCGTCGGCGAGCGAACGCCACGAGAGGTGGTCGTAGGTCCAGGCGTGATCGAAGCCCAGCGTCTCCGCCTCGACCCATTTGCGTCTCCCGATGTTCCACGAGTCCTGCGGCAGTATGACGATTCCGAAGCGCATGCCCAGAGTCTAAGCTCGCCGCGCTCGGCCTCGCTCGGCCTCGCTCGGCTCCGCCTCGCTCCGCCGCGCTCCGCCGCGCTCGCTCCATCCCGCTCACCATGCTCGTCACGCTCGCCATGATCGCCTCGCTCCGACAGTGGCGCTCAGGCGCGCGACGCCGCCGCCAGCAGCGCCGCCACCTCGTCGAAGTCTCCGCGTACGAGCCCGGCCGTGACGCGAATCGCCTGCGGATGCTCGGCCCCCGCCGCGCCGCCCCCGCCGCCGTCTCCTCCGTCCGGGAGAGCCCGACCCGCACCGCCTCCACCCGCGCCGGCTCCACCACTGCCGCCACTGCTGTCTTGGCCGCCAACTCCGCCATCGCCGCCCATGCTGTCCCGGCTGCCGCCTCCGCCAACGCCGCCCGTCCCGGCTCGGCCGCCGCCTCGGCCCATGCTGTTCCGGCCGCCGGTTCCACCCGCGCCACGCGTGTCGTCCCAGGCGCCGCGGGAGCCCTCGCCCTCGGCCCCCACCGCGCGCGCCTGAAACGGAGTGCCTGCCGCAACCCGCATGCCGCTCGCCGCGAGCAGCACGATCGCCGCGCGCTCGTCGGCCACGGGCATCCACAGGTTGATGCCGTCGGGCACCCACAGGCCCGCCGACGCGCCGCCGCCATCGCCACCGCCGCCATCGCCACCGCCACCGCCGCCATCGCCACCGCCGACACCGCCCGCGCCGCCACCACCCGCACTGCTGCGGCCGCCCGCGCCGCCATCAACCGCGCCACCGCTCGCGGCGCCGCCACCGACCGCACCCGCGGCGAACCTCCACCCCGTGCCGACCCCCTGGCGCGCCAGCGCCTCCGCCAGCGCCACCTGCCGCCCGTGGTACGTCTCGCGCGCCGCCGCCACTTGCGCCACCGACGCCGGCGCCGAGAGCAGCTCGTACAGAATGACCTGCAGCATGCGCGAGGTCCAGCCGGGGCCGAGCATGCGGCGCGCGACGACCCGGTCGACGAGGGCGGCCGGCCCGGCGAGGGCCCCGATGCGCAGGTCAGGCCCGTGCGACTTCGCGAAGCTGCGGATGTGCAGCGTGCGATGCGGCAGCCACGCACCGAGGCTCGTCGCACCCACCGTGCTGATCTCGCCCGAGTGGTCGTCTTCGATGATCACGGGGTCGGTGAGGTGCGAGTGCGCACGCAGCACCCGCACCAGCTCGCGCGCCCGCTGCTCGGTCATCGACGCGCCCGTCGGGTTCTGCGCCCGCGTCTGCAGGATGATCGCGGCCGGGTTCGAGCGCAGAGCGAAGGCCAGGGCATCCGGAACCATACCGTGCTCGTCGATCGCCACAGGCACGCGTTCGGCGCCGTTCTGCTCGAGCAGGTCGAGAAAGGGCGGAAACGTCGGATCTTCGACGATCACCCGGTCGCCGTACCGCAGCACCACGTCGAGCGACCGTGAGACGGCGTCGAGGGCTCCGTCGGTGATCGTCAGAGCCTCAGGCGGGTAGGGCCAGGATGCCCGCAGGTAACGTTCCAGTTCGGGGAGCACGCGCCCTGCCAGGTAGCTCGAGGTGTCGGCGCGAGCCGGTACGCGGGCGAGTGCCGCCCCGAGGTCGGGCAGCAGTTCGGCGTCGGGCGTGCCGGCCGACAGGTCGAGGCGGGCCTCGACGTGCGAGCCGGCGAGCTCGGCGAAGTGGGCGGGCATCCACGTCGTGCCGGCCTGCAGCACGAAACTGCCGGCCCGGCCGCGCGAGGTGATGAGGCCGACGCCGGCGAGGGCCTGCCACGCGTTCGACACGGTCGCCGGACTCACGCCCAGGGCCGCGGCGAGTTCGCGAACCGTCGGCAGGCGTTCGCCCGACTCGATCTGGCCGGTGCGGATGAGGCGGGAGACCGCCGCCGCAATGGCCTCGGGCGTCTTCTTCTCCACAGCCCCCGCTATGAGGTCGATCATGCACACCTCTCGCGTTTTTCGGGATCGGGCTGTCTTGACTTATTTACGATGGGGTCACAGGCTGAAACACAAGAGAAATGTTCACAAAGAATAATAACAAAAACGGCTTCGAAAGGAACAGGCACCATGACGGTCATCAGGGCAGCGATCACACAGACCACCTGGACGGGCGACAAAGAGTCGATGCTCGACAAGCACGAGCAGTTCGCGCGTGACGCCGCCGCCGAGGGCGCGCAGGTGATCTGCTTCCAAGAGCTGTTCTACGGCCCGTACTTCGGCATCACCGAAGACAAGAAGTACTACCGCTACGCCGAGCCTGCCGACGGCCCCATCGTGCAGCGTTTCGCCGCCCTGGCGAAAGAGCTGAACATCGTGATGATCCTGCCCATCTACGAAGAAGACATCACGGGCGTCTACTACAACACCGCCGTCATCGTCGAAGCCGACGGCACCGTTCTCGGCAAGTACCGCAAACACCACATTCCGAACCTCGACCGCTTCTGGGAGAAGTTCTACTTCCGCCCCGGCAACGGCGGCTACCCGGTCTTCACCACCTCGGTCGGCAAGATCGGCCTGTACATCTGCTACGACCGGCACTTTCCCGAAGGGTGGCGCGAGCTGGGCCTGAACGGCGCGCACATGGTCTTCAACCCCAACGCCACCAAGCCCGGCCTGTCGAACCGGCTGTGGGAGGTCGAGGGCCCCGCGGCGGCCGTCGCCAACGGCTACTTCGTGCTGCAGCCCAACCGGGTCGGCCGCGAAGACAACGAGTACGGCGAACTCGCCGTCGACTTCTACGGCACCAGCCAGGTCATCGACCCTCGGGGCAACTTCGTCGGCGAGCGTGGCTCCGGCAGCGACGAGGAGATTCTGATTCGCGATCTCGACCTCGACATGGTTCAGCAGATGCGTGACGACTGGCAGTTCTACCGCGACCGCCGGCCGGAGTCGTACACGGCCATCCCGCAGCCGTAGCCCTGTCGCGCTGGTTGAGTAGGCCCGAAGGGCCGTATCGAAACCCGCACCATCGAAGCCATAAGATCTCGACAAGCTCGATCGGCGAATATCGAAGGAAATTGATCGATGAAGACTCTCATAACGAACGGAACCGTGGTGAACGCCACGGGAACAGCCCAGGCCGACGTGCTGATCGACGGCGAGACCATCGCCGCCGTGCTGGCGCCCGGGTCGGCCCTGCTCGGGTTCGACGTCGCGGGCAGCGTCGACACCGTGATCGATGCGCGGGGAAAGTACGTCATCCCGGGCGGCATCGACGCCCACACCCACATGGAGATGCCGTTCGGCGGCACCTTCGCCAGCGACACGTTCGAGACGGGCACACGTGCGGCGGCGTGGGGCGGCACCACGAGCATCGTCGACTTCGTGGTGCAGTACGCGGGCGAGAACATCCTCGACCAGTACAACCTGTGGCACGAGAAGGCGGCAGGCAACTGCGCCGTCGACTACGGCTTTCACCAGATCCTCTCCGACGTGCAAGACAGCTCCCTCACCGCAATGGATGAACTGCTGAACGAGGGCGTCTCGAGTTTCAAGCTCTTCATGGCCTACAAGGGCGTTTTTCTCAGCGACGACGGCCAGATCGTCAAGGCGATGCAGCGGGCCAGCGAGAACGGCAGCCTGATGATGATGCACGCCGAGAACGGCAGCGTCATCGACGTGCTCGTGCAGCAGTCGATCGCTCGAGGCGACACCACCCCCTACTTCCACGGCACCACCCGGCCGTGGCAGGCCGAGGAGGAGGCGACGCACCGCGCGATCATGCTGGCGAACCTCACGGGTGCGCCGCTGTACATCGTGCACGTCAGCGCGAAGCAGGCGGTCGAGCAGATCGCTCTGGCGCGCGACAAGGGCCAGAACGTGTTCGCGGAGACCTGCCCGCAGTATCTCTACCTCTCGCTCGAAGAGCAGCTGGGGGCATCCAGTGCCGAGTGGGGCGACTTCGAGGGCGCGAAGTGGGTGTGCTCAACGCCGCTGCGGTCGCGCGCCGAGGGCCACCAGCACCACATGTGGCAGGGCCTTCGCACGAACGACCTGCAGGTCATCTCGACCGACCACTGCCCCTTCTGTATGAAGGGCCAGAAAGATATGGGCATCGCCGACTTCTCGAAGATCCCCAACGGCATCGGCTCTGTCGAGCACCGCATGGACCTCATCTACCAGGGTGTTGTGATGGGCGAGATCACGCTGCCGCGCTGGGTCGAGCTCACGTCGACCACACCGGCTCGCATGTTCGGCATGTACGGCAAGAAAGGCGTCATCCAGCCCGGCGCCGACGGCGACGTGGTCATCTACGACCCGAACGGCCACACCTCGATCGGCATGGGCGAGGGCAAGAAGAACCATATGAACATGGACTACGCAGCCTGGGAGGGGTTCGAGATCGATGGCCACGTCGACACGGTCATCTCGCGCGGAAAGGTCATCGTCGACGACAACCAGTACCTCGGTACCAAGGGCGACGGCCGGTACTTCAAGCGCGGCCTCAGCCAGTACCTGATCTGACCTCGGTTTCGATCATGCTCCGCTACTCGCCGGTCGAGTAGGGCGAAGCCCGTATCGAACCCCCCCACCAACCGAACGGAACCACATGCAATTCGGAGCAGTTCTCCAGACCCACCCGCCGGCCTCCCGAACGCTCGCGCTCGCGAAGCTCGCCGAGCAGCACGGCTTCGAGTACGCGTGGACGTTCGACTCCCACCTGCTGTGGGAGGAGCCGTACGTCATCTACAGCCAGATTCTGAACGAGACGCACCGCATCAAGGTCGGCCCCATGGTGACCAACCCGGCGACCCGTGACTGGACTGTCACGGCATCCATCTTCGCCACCCTCAACGAGATGTACGGCAACCGCACCATCTGCGGCATCGGCCGCGGCGACTCGGCGGTGCGGGCCACCAACGGTGCGCCCACCACCCTCAAGACGTTGCGCGAATCGATCCACGTCATCCGCGAGCTGGCCAACTCCCGCCCGGTCGAATACAACGGCGCCACGGTGCAGTTCCCCTGGAGCCACGGCTCCGAACTCGAGGTGTGGGTCGCGGCGTACGGCCCCCTGGCGCTCAAGCTCACCGGCGAGGTGGGTGACGGGTTCATTCTGCAGCTCGCCGACCTCGACATCGCCGAGTGGATGATCAAGACCGTTCGTGACGCGGCCGAGAAGGCGGGTCGCGACCCCCTGTCGATCAGGTTCTGTGTGGCAGCCCCCATGTACATCGGCGACGACTGGCAGCACATGCGCGACCAGTGCCGTTGGTTCGGTGGAATGGTGGGCAACCACGTCGCCGACATCGTGTCGAAGTACGGAGCAGACTCGTCGGTGCCGAAAGCTCTCACCGACTACATCGCCGGCCGACAGGGGTACGACTACAACGAGCACGGGCAGGCCGGCAACACGCACGCCGAGTTCGTTCCCGACGAGATCGTCGACCGGTTCTGCCTGCTCGGCCCGGCCGAGAACCACATCAAGAAGCTGAGGGCCCTCAAAGAGCTCGGTGTCGACCAGTTCGCCGGGTATCTGCAGCACGACAACAAAGAAGAGACGCTTCGGGTGTACGGCGAGAGCGTCATCCCGGCCCTTCGTGATCACATCACGGCGACTGCGTGAGGGTGATGAGCGCATGACCAGGGTGGGGGGCCGCTTTTATGCGGTGCTGTGGGGGCTGATCGGCATCATCGTGCTCGTCGCGCTATGGGAGGGCTACAAGGCTCTCGGCCCGGCGGGCGGGGTCGAGCTGTTCGGTCAGGGCATACTGCCGAAGACCGACGACCGGTCGATGCCGCACATCGTCGAGATGGTGCAGCGCGCGATCGAGCCGGTGAACTCGTCGGCCGGCTCGCCGCCCGTCTGGCTCGCGGTCGTCGGCGCCGCTCTGAACAGCCTCGGGGTCGCGGCCGTGGGCTGGGCGGTCGGGTCGTTCGTCGGTTTCCTGCTGGCACTGCTCATGCAACGCCTGCGGGTCGCCGAGCGGGCCGTGTTGCCCTGGCTCATCCTCAGCCAGACGGTTCCGCTGATCGCGCTGGCCCCGGTGATCGTCGCCTGGGGCGGCAAGATCCAGATCGGTGCGTTCTCCTGGGACAGATGGATGTCGGTCGCCGTGATCGCCTCGTACCTCGCCTTCTTCCCAGTCGCCGTCGGTGCCCTGCGCGGCCTTCAGTCGCCCGACACGATCCACGTCGAACTGATGCGCAGCTACGATGCGGGGTGGTGGAAGACGCTGATTCGCCTGCGCCTGCCGGCGAGCGTTCCGTACCTGCTTCCCGCCCTGCGGCTCGGCGCCGCCAGCGCCATCGTCGGCACCGTCGTGGCAGAAGTCTCGACGGGATACAAGGGCGGCATCGGCCGCATGATCATCGAGTTCGCCCAATCGGGCACCTCCGACCCCGCCAAGGCGTACGCCCCGATCGCCGGCGCCGTGGTGCTCGGCCTGCTCGTCGCGGGACTCGTGGCCCTCGCAGGTCTCGCCCTCAAACGCTTCAACCGACAGGAGGCGTCGTCATGACCGATTCCGTTGCCCGTGATACCGCCGACACGTCGGGGGGTGCCGTCGCTCTCGCCACTGCGGCCATCTCGATCAGCAGGGCCACGAAGGTGTTCCGGGTCGCCAAGGGTGCCGAGGTGCGCGCGCTCGACGACATCGACCTCACTGTGGCGCCGGGGGAGTTCGTCTCGCTGATCGGCCCCTCCGGGTGCGGCAAGAGCACGCTGCTGCGCCTGATCGCCGACCTCGATGAGGCGTCGAGCGGCGAGGTGCTGGTGTTCGGCAAGACGGCACGCCAGGCGCGCATCGACCAGGAGTACGGCATCGCTTTCCAGAGCGCGGGGCTGCTGCCGTGGCGCACGGTGCAGGCCAACATCGAGCTTCCGCTCGAGCTGCACGGGGTCGGCAGGGCCGACCGAACCGCCCGGGCCGAAGAGCTGATCGAGCTCGTCGGGCTCACCGACTTCCGCTCGCGCTACCCCGACCAGCTCTCGGGCGGAATGCAGCAGCGAGTCGCCATCGCCCGGTCGCTCGCCGAACGACCCAAGCTGCTGCTGATGGACGAGCCGTTCGGTGCGCTCGACGAGATGACGCGCGAGCGCATGCAGCAGGAGCTCGTGCGCATCTGCTCCGAGACCGGCGCCGCAGTGGTGTTCGTCACGCACTCGATTCCCGAGGCGGTCTTCTTGAGCGACCGGGTGGTCGTCATGTCGCCGCGACCCGGTCGCATCGTCGGCATCGTCGACGTGAACCTCGGGCCGGGCACCGAACGCAGCGAGATCCTGCGCGAGAATCCGGCGTTCTTCGCCGGCGTCACCGCCGTTCGCGAGGCCCTGCACGGCAAGCCGGGCGCACCGCTGGGGGCCGACCCGCGATGAGCGACCTGAGCAACGAACCGCCGGCCGACGCGACTGAACCCGGCGAACGGATGCCCGAGCATCCGGTGACTGCACTGCTCGACCCTGCGACCGCCGCCGACCCCACCGCGCCCGCGTTGTTCGCGCTGCCGGGGGAGTCGGTCACCGCCCCGTCGGGCACCAGGCCGCCGACGGGCCCCGGCAGCGGGGCATGGATCGCCCGGTCGATCCTGCCGCCGGTCATCCTCGGCGTCGTCTTCCTGCTGCTCTGGCAGCTCGTCGTCGTCGTGTTCGACATCAAGCCCTACCTGCTGCCGAGCCCCACCGACATCGCCGGACAGATCGTGACCGTCTTTCCGCTGCTGTGGTCGTCGCTGCTCGCCACCGGGCTGAATGCGCTGATCGGCATCGTGGTGGGAGCGGTGCTGGCCATCGTGTTGGCGTTGCTCGCGTCACGGCTGACCATCTTCGACCGCATGGTTGTGCCGATCGTCGCCGCCATCGCGGTGGTTCCGATCGTCGCGCTCGCGCCCATCCTGAACACAATGTTCGGCTCGACCTCAGACACCCCGCGCCGTGTCGTCGTGCTGATCGTGGTGTTCGCCCCGATCTTCGTCAACACGCTGCGCGGGCTGCGGCAGGTGCGCCCCGTGCACCGCGACCTGATGCGCGCCTATGCCGCCTCCAACTGGCAGATGACCCGCACGGTGACGCTGCCCGGCGCGCTGCCGTTCATCTTCACCGGGTTGCGCATCGCCGCGCCGCTCGGTGTGATCTCGGCCATCGTCGCCGAGTACTTCGGCGGGTTGCAGAACGGCCTCGGCTCACGCATCACCTCCGCCGCCGCGAACAGCGCGTACCCGAGGGCCTGGGCCTACGTGTTCGGGGCGATCATCCTCGGCCTCGTGTTCTACGGTGTCACCCTGCTGCTCGAGCGTCTGGCCACCCGCCGGCGCACCTGAGCCGTAGGGCTTGCGCCCCCACAGATGTACCACCCGCACCACCAGCACACCGCATCAACAGAATCACCAGCACACCGCACCACCAGCACACCGCATCACCCCGCACGACACACCCCCAGATTCACCACATGAAGGAGGAGAAGTTGAAGCACAGCAAACGCATCACCCTCGGCGCGGCGGCCATCGCCGCGTCGGCAGCCCTCGTACTGTCGGGCTGCTCGAGTTCAGGCAGTTCGAGCACCCCTGACGCCAGCTCGAGCGGCGGCGCTCTCACCCCGGTCAAACTGCAGCTGCAGTGGTTCACCCAGGCGCAGTTCTCGGGATACTACGCAGCCCTCGACCAGGGTTACTTCAAAGACGAGGGGCTCGACGTGACCATCGTCGAGGGCGGCACCGACATCGTGCCGCAGACCCAGCTCGCCGACGGCGCGGTCGACTACGCCGTGGCGTGGGTGCCGAAGGCCCTCGCTTCGCGCGAGCAGGGCGCCGGCATCACCGACGTGGCCCAGGTCTTTCAGAAGTCAGGCACCCTGCAGGTCTCGATGGCCGACAAGAACATCAAGACCGCCGCCGATCTGAAAGGCAAGGTCGTCGGCAACTGGGGGTACGGCAACGAGTTCGAGATGTTCGCCGGCATCACCAAGGCCGGCCTCGACCCCGCGACCGACGTGCAGCTCGTGCAGCAGAACTTCGACGAGTCGGGCCTGCTCGACGGGTCGATCGACGCCGCCCAGGCCGAGACCTACAACGAATACGCGCAGATTCTCGAGACGGTGAACCCGGCCACAGGCAAGCTGTACCAGCCGAGCGACCTGAACGTCATCGACTGGAACACCGAGGGCACGGCCATGCTGCAAGACGCCATCTGGGCCAACACCGACAAGCTGAAGAACGACCCGGCCTACCAAGACACCACGGTCAAGTTCCTGACGGCGGCGCTCAAGGGCTGGATCTACGCCCGCGACAACCCCGACAAGGCCTCGGCCATCGTCGTCGCGGCCGGCTCGCAGCTCGGCGCGAGCCACCAGCTTTGGATGACCAATGAGATCAACAAGCTCATCTGGCCTTCACCCGACGGCATCGGTGTCGTGAACGCCGATTCGTGGGCGCAGACCGTCGATGTCGCGATGAACGCCAAAAACCTCGAAGGCAGCACCGTCATCACGAAGGAGCCCGACGCAGACGCGTACGACAACACCTACGTGAACAAGGCACTCGACGCGCTGAAGTCTGAGGGTGTCGACGTCACCGGCAGCTCCTACCAGCCCATCACCGTCACCCTCACCGAGGGCGGCAAGTAGCACGAGGCTCCCGGCCGGTCATCCACCTCACGACACACCGACAGGCACCCGGTGCCAGGCGTAGGGTCGAGTGACGTGGATGACCGGCCCTCCACACCCCGCAACAGAAAGCACCACACCGTGAACCTCTCACCAGAAGACGGCCAGCTGGCCGCTGAACTCGACCGCGCCCACGTCTTCCACTCGTGGTCTGCGCAGGCGGCGCTGAAACCGATGGTCATCGCCGGCGCACTCGGCAGCACGGTCTGGGACTTCGACGGCAAGAGCTACCTCGACTTCTCGAGCCAGCTCGTCAACGTCAACATCGGGCACCAGCATCCGGCCGTGGTCGCTGCGATCAAGCAGCAGGCCGAGACGCTCGCCACCGTCGCGCCGGCGCACGCGAACCTCGCCCGCGGCCAGGCGGCGCAGCGCATCCTGGGGCTGGCCGGAGACGAGTTCAGCAAGGTCTTCTTCACCAACGGCGGGGCTGACGCGAACGAGAACGCCATGCGCCTCGCCCGGCTGTACACGGGCCGCGACAAGATCCTCTCGATGTACCGCTCGTACCACGGCAACACCGGTGCGGCGGTCGTCGCGACGGGCGACTGGCGCCGCGTGCCCAACGAATACGCTCGCGGGCACGCCCACTTCTTCGGCCCCTTCGCGTACCGCTCCGAGTTCTGGTCGTCGACGCCCGAAGAAGAGTCGAGCCGGGCCCTGCACCACCTCGAGCGAGTGATCCAGGCCGAGGGGGCGTCGTCGATCGCCGCCATTCTCATCGAGACCATCCCCGGCACGGCCGGCGTGCTCGTGCCGCCGCCCGGGTACCTGGCCGGCGTACGCGCACTCGCCGACAAGTACGGCATCGTGCTCATCTTCGACGAGGTGATGTGCGGATTCGGCCGCACCGGCGGCTGGTTCGCGTTCCAGTCGCTGGGGCTGGTCGACGAACCGGTCGTTCCCGACCTGATCACGTTCGCGAAGGGCGTGAACTCGGGCTACGTGCCGGTCGGGGGAGTGATCATCCCGCCGTTCATCGCCGACCAGTTCGACGAGCAGGTCTTTCCCGGCGGGCTCACCTACTCCGGGCATCCGCTCGCCATGGCGTCGATCATCGGTGCGCTCGACGCGATGGCCGACGAGGGCATCGTCGAGAACGCGGCGCGCATCGGTCGCGACGTGCTCGAGCCCGGGCTGCGGGCGCTCGCTGCGAAGTACCCGGTCATCGGCGAGGTGCGCGGCATCGGCGTCTTCTGGGCGCTCGACCTGGTGGCCGATGCCGAAACGCGTGAGCCGCTCACCGGCACGCTGGTCGGCGAGCTGAAGGCGAAGCTGCTCTCGCTCGGTCTGCTCCCGTTCTTCGCCGACAACCGCCTGCACATCGTGCCGCCGTGCGTCGTCACCGAGGCGGAGTGCGCCACCGCGTTCGCAATTCTCGACGAGGCGTTCGCCTCGCTCGTCGTTCCCGCCTGAGGCCGCCGACCCGCCTGACACCGCCGCCGCGCGCGCCGCGCGGCCTGCGCGCGTCCCGAGTTCCCGACCGGCGCTCCACGCGACACGGTAGCGCCGCGCGGCGCCCGACGCCCGAAGCGGTAGCGTGACTACATGGACGTGCGCCGGCTCGAACTGCTCCGTGAGCTCGCCGAGCGCGGCAGCATCACCGAGGTCGCCCGCGCCACACACCGCACCCCGTCGGCCGTCTCGCAGCAGCTGCGGGTGCTCGAGCGCGAGGCCGGCCTTCCCCTCACCGAGAAGGCGGGCCGCGGCATCGTGCTCACCGACGCCGGCCGCGCCCTCGCCCGCAGCGCCACCGATGTCGCCGTCGCCCTCGAGCGCGCCGACGCCCTCTGGGACGAGTTTCGCCACGACCCCACCGGCGAGGTCTCGCTGGCCACTTTTCCCACCGGCGGCCAGATGCTGCTGCCCGGGGTGCTGCACCGCCTGGCCCGCCAGACCGGCCTCACTCTGCACGCCAGCGACCGCGACCCGGTCTCCGAGCGCTTCCCTGAGCTCACGAACGACTTCGACATCGTCGTGGCGCACGCCCCGACGCGCCCGCCCGCCCTCTGGCAGGGCCGCGGGCTCAACGTGGTGCATCTGATGACCGAACCACTCGATGTGGCGCTGCCGCCCGGGCATCCGCTCGCCGGCGCACCCAGCGTCACCCCGACCGACCTCATCGGCGACCAGTGGATCGGCGTGCCGTGG
Source organism: Subtercola sp. YIM 133946 (assembly GCF_036553535.1). Lineage (NCBI taxonomy): Bacteria > Bacillati > Actinomycetota > Actinomycetes > Micrococcales > Microbacteriaceae > Subtercola > Subtercola sp. YIM 133946. The sequence goes on along the minus strand of NZ_JAZHPE010000026.1, from coordinate 15,461 downwards.
GGCTATCCGTTCGAACGCACGCTCTACGACATCTCGGCCGCGGCAGGCGCTCCGGTCGACATCGTGCAGCGCTTCGCCGACACCCGCGTCACCGAGGCCCTCGTCGCCGCCGGCCTCGGCATCGCGATTCTGCCGCGCTTCACCGCCGGAGGCGCCTATCTGACCTCGAGCGCCCTGTCGCAGCGCATCTCGCTTAAGCCGCTCACCGGCGTTCGGGCCGAGCGCCATATCTACGCCCTGATGCGCCCTGACCGCGCCGAACGGCTCGCCGTGCGCACGGTGGTGGATGCCCTGCGAGCCGAATCCGCAGCAGTGGCCGAGGCGAACCCCACCATCGCTCCGTAGCCCGCATCGCCCCGACCGGCCATCGCCCCGCGCCAGCGATGTAAACTCGACCCTCGTGAACAAATTCAGTAAAACCCCGTTCACGGTCAACGTCTGGGATCTGATGCACCAGCCCGGCGAGCTGCGCGAACGCGAACTCGACCTCGTTGTGCCGGAGAAGATGGGTGAGGGCCTCGTGGCCGTCGAGGCCGGCAGCGTGCTCGAAGCCGACGTGCGTCTCGAGTCGTTGCACGACGGCATTCTGGTGACCGCGCAGGTCGACGGCGAGGCCGTCGGAATCTGCGGACGGTGCCTCAAAGACATCACTTTGCCCGTTCGAGTCGAGTTTGCGGAGCTTTTCGCGTATTCTCGAGACGAAGCTTTTGATTATGAGGTGATCGGCGACCATGTCGACCTTGAACCTCTGATCCGGGATGCGGTGGTTCTCGCACTCCCGTTCCAACCGGTCTGCCGGCCGGATTGCCCAGGCCTCGACCCCGTCACGGGCGAGCGGCTTGAAGATCTGCCCGAGCGTGCACCACAGGAGATCGTCGATTCCCGTTGGTCTGCACTGCAGGGCCTGCTGGAATCCGCCGGGTCTCCGCAGCAAACCGCAAAAGCTTCCACAGACACGTCCACTGGAGATGGTGCGCCCGACGAAGACGATTCGTTCGGGTCGCCCTCCGAGAGAGAAAAGAGTTAGCTCATGGCTGTACCCAAGCGAAAGATGTCGCGGGCCTCGACCCGCATGCGCCGCGCACAGTGGAAGGCGACTGCCCCCACCCTGGTCAAGACCGTCGAGAACGGCAAGACCACGTACAGCCTCCCGCACCGCGCGAAGGTTGTCGAAGACTCCGCCGGCACCCCCCTGTTCCTCGAGTACAAGGGCCGCAAGGTCGCCGACGTTTGATTCAGGCCGGTCGCCCCTCGGGTGACACGATCTGGTTCGAGAGTCACCCAGGTGCGTTCTGACATGTCGTCTCAGGCGGTAGACAGAACGCACCTTTTGGCGACCCTGCAGGTTCAGATTCCGGATGATCTGCTGCACCTCGCGCTCACCCACCGTTCGTGGTCGTACGAACACGGCGGGGTGGCCACGAACGAGCGCCTCGAGTTTCTCGGCGACTCGATCCTCGGCCAGGCCGTGACGGTCATGCTGTACAACCGCTACCCCGACCTCGGTGAGGGTGAGCTCGCGAAGCGGCGGGCGAGCCTGGTGTCGACGGTGGCTCTGGCCGGCATCGGCAAGACGATCGGGCTCGGCGCGTACATCCATCTCGGCCGAGGCGAAGTGCTCACGGGCGGCCGCGAAAAGGCCTCCATTCTGGCCGACACCGTCGAGGCCCTGATCGGCGCCACCTACCTCGGCCTCGGCGGAGACACGGCGACAGCCCTCGTGCTGCGCCTGGTCGAGCCGCTCGTCGCCGACCCGAACACCTTCGGCGAGTCCATGGACCCGAAGACCGCTCTGCAGGAGACCGCAGCGAGCCTCGGCGAAGACGCCCCGCGCTACGAGATCGCCGAGAGCGGGCCCGACCACCGCAAGGTGTTCGTCGCGACCGTCAGCGTCGGTTCGCGCGTCACCGCCACCGGCGAGGGCTCGAGCAAGAAGCAGGCCGAGTCGGTCGCCGCCCGCGAGGCGCAGCGCCAGCTCGACGCCGCGGCATCCGCCGACACCGCCACCGCCACCGAATCCGCTGGCCCGCCCGCCGCCACCCGTGCCTGAGCTGCCCGAGGTCGAGGTCGTTCGCGCCGGCCTCGAACCGGCCGTCACCGACTCCCTCATCACCAGCGTCGAGGTCTTCGACCAGCGCTCCCTGAAGCGCCACAACCCGGTGGCCGGAGCGTTCGACGCCGAACTGGTCGGCCACCGCATGCTGGCTGCGGTGCGCCGCGGCAAGTTCCTCTGGTTTCCGCTCTCGTCGGGTCGCGCGCTCGTCACCCACCTCGGCATGAGCGGCCAGGTTCTGCTGCGCGACCCGGGTACCGCCGAAGACGGGCTGTTGCGCATCCGGCTGAGCATCGAGCATCCGTCGCTCGGCGAGTACTGGGTGAACTTCGTCGACCAGCGCATCTTCGGATCGATGGCCGTCGACGACCTGGTGCCGACCCCGGATGCCCGTGCCGGCGGCTACTCGGGCCCCGGCCTCGAGGCCGGTTGGCCCCCACCCGCACCACCCACGCCAGCCGCCCCCGCACCGACCCCACCGGCACCCGCCGCCGTCGCAGCGGCCCAGGCCGCCCTCCTCGCCTCGACCGAGCGCGCCGCCGGCACCACCGCCTCCGCGCACGGCCCGCTCGCGGCCGTCGTCGCCGCACCCGCCTGGCTGGCCGCCGTGCCGAGCCAGGTCGCGCACATCGCCCGTGACGCGCTCGACCCCGCCTTCGACGACCGCGCGTTCTTCGCCGCACTGAAGCGCAAGAACACCGGCATCAAGCGGGCGCTGCTCGACCAGACTCTGGTGAGCGGTATCGGCAACATCTACGCCGACGAGGCGCTCTGGGCGGCGAGGCTGCACTATGCCCAGCCGACCGCATCGCTCAGCGCCGCCAAGACCCGCCTGCTGCTTACCGAGGTACGCCTGGTACTGACGAAGGCTCTCGCCGAGGGTGGAACGAGCTTCAGCGAGACCTACGTGAACGTCAACGGGGCCTCGGGTTACTTCTCGCATTCCCTGAACGCCTACGGGCAGCAGGGCAAGCCCTGCCCCCGCTGCGGCACTCTCATCGTGCGCGAGGCCTTCATGAACCGCAGCTCACACTTCTGCCCCCACTGCCAGAAGCTGCGCCCGCCCCGCGCCGCCCGCAGCGCCAGCTAGGCCCTACTGCGCATCCACCGCCACCGGCCGCCCCCGCAGCACCACGAACACCCGCTCACCCGAGGCCGGGTGCAGCTGCACGTCGTGCTGCACGAACAGCAGTTCCCCACTGTCGAGCCGCACCTGCGTGCGCCGCAACGACCCGAGAAAGCTCGACGCCACCACCGTCGCCGCGATGCCCGATGTCGCGAAGGTGATGTCTTCCGGCCTGATGTACGCGGTCACCGGCCCATCCGCCGGCCCGGTGCCGAGCAGGGGCAGCGCCGCGTTCAGCACTCGTACCGTGCTGCCCACCAGGTGGGCATCCACGGTGTTGCTCAACCCGATGAAGGTCGCCACGAACGACGTGGCCGGCCGCGTGTACAGGTCTTCCGGCGTGCCGATCTGCTCGATGTTGCCTGATCGCATCACCGCGACCCGGTCGGCGACGGCGAGCGCCTCCTCCTGGTCGTGCGTCACGAAGAGCGTCGTGATGCCGAGTTCGGTCTGGATGCGCCTGATCTCGTCGCGCAACTGCACTCGCACCTTCGCGTCGAGCGCCGAGAGGGGCTCGTCGAGCAGCAGCACGCGCGGCCGGGTGACCAGCGCCCGTGCCAGCGCCACCCGCTGCTGCTGCCCACCCGACAGCTGGTGGGCGAAGCGGTCGCCGAAGCTGCCCAGCCCGACCATCTCGAGGGCTTCGGATGCCCGGCGGCGCCTGCTCGCCGCATCCACTCGGCGCATGCGCAGGCCGAACTCGACGTTCTGCGTCACCGTCATATGCGGAAACAGCGAGTAGGCCTGAAAGACCATGCCGATGTCGCGCTTGTTGACGGGGGTGTTCACGACGTCGGTACCGTCGATCTCGATGTGGCCCTCAGAGACCGACTCGAGGCCTGAGAGGGCGCGCAGCACGGTTGTCTTGCCGCACCCTGACGGGCCGAGCAGGGCGACGAATTCGCCGGGCGCCATCGACAGGTTCACCCCGTTGAGCGCCCGCTGGCTCGAGTAGTACTTGACCACGTTGCGCAGTTCGACGCTGGCGCCCTCGCGGGCGAGTCCCGTCGGCGCAGCCCCCGACCGGGCCGCGCGCGCGGGCCGGCCGGCTTTCGTGGTTGATGCTGAGACCTGTGCCTTCATGCGGCCCTCCGATTGCGGCCCAGGCTGCCGAGCCGGCCGATGATGAGTAGTAGAACGAATGCGAAGACCAGCGCGAACACCGCGAAGATGACGGCGACGTACGGGTCGGTGTGTTGAACGAGCACGAGTGCCGTCTGAAAAGTGTTCTGGCTGAGAAACGATGCGATCGTGTACTCGCCGAGCACTACCGCGATCGTGATGAAGCAGGCCGACAGGATGCCCGGCCGGAGGTTCGGCAGAATCACCCGCCAGAGCACCTGGCCCCAGCTCGCGCCGAGCGACCGGGCTGCCTCGCCGAGCGTGACGACCTCGACCGCGGCCAGGTTCGACGCGATCGGCCGGTAGGCATACGGCAGAACGATGATGCCGACGGCGAAGGCGAGGGTCCATGGATTGCTGCCGAAGATGCGTGCGACCACCGAGTACACGGGAATGAAACCGACGACCAGCACGATCGACGGAATGGTGATCGGAATGATGCACACGAATTCGAGAACACCGCGCAGCCTCGGGTACTTCAGCTCGACCAGAATCATCGTCGGCAGAAGCAGCACGAGCACGATCAGCACCGTGACGACGCAGATGCCGATCGAGTTCAGGATGCCCTGGAAGAGCACGTCGTAGGTGCCCGCCTGCCCGGCCGTGAAGATCGACACGTAGTGCTCGAGACCGTAGGCTCCGGTCTGGCCCTGCCGGAGCGAGAACTCGATCATCGCCAGAATCGGCACGAGAAAGACCACGGCGGTGACGCCGAGGATGATCCCGCGGGTCAGCCTCGACGGCGCGGCCGCGTACCGCGGTGTCTTCTGCGCTGGGCCGGGCCGGGTCGCGGCGAGGCGCGGGGCCTCCACGGGCGCGCTCATCGGCGCCACCGCGACGCGCGACGCTGCAGCGCCGAGTACGCCGTCATCAAGACGATCATCACCACGACCATCCCGAGCGCCAGAACGCCCGCGACGTTCGCCACGCCCACGATGGTCTCGCTGGTCAGCTGCTGCCTGATCGCGAGGGGGATGATGCCGCCCTGCGAGATGAGAGCGGCCGCCGTGGCGTACGACGAAAAGGCGTTGGCGAACAGCAGAATCAGGCTGCCGAAGAAGGCCGGCGCGAGAATCGGCACGCCGATGCGCGTCCAGTAGGTCAGGCGGGTGCCGCCGAGTGTGGCGTTGGCCTCGGCCCAGGTCGACTTCAGGCCCTCCATCGCCGGCATGAACGACAGCACCATCAGGGGAATCTGAAAGTACAGGTACGGGATGACCAGGCCGGGGATCTGGTAGAGAAGCGGCCCCCCGCCGTTGAAGTTGTTGAATATGTTCGTGGTGAAGCCCAGCGACACGAGCCACTTGGTCAGCACCCCCTGGGCGCCGATCGTCGCGATGAACGCGAACGCGAGCATCACGCCGCCGAACTGCGCCAGCACACTGCTGGCCGAGTCGACGGTGGAACGCAGCATCCGTTCGGGCCGGGTGCCGAGCAGAGCGAAGCAGATGAGCGCGCCGCCGATGGCACCGAGCACCGCCGTCAGTGCCGAGATCCAGATGGAGGCGAAGAAGTTCTGCAGGATGGTCGGGTTCGTGTACGCCGAGAAGTTCGCGAACGTGAACGCGCCGTCACCGTCGAAGAACCCGCTGGCGATCGCGAGCACCGCGGGGATGGCAAGAAACAGAACGACGTACGCCCCGAAGGGAACCAGGCCGACCCACGCCGCCACGCGGCGCCGAGGAGGAACCTCGGCGCCGCGTGCGGTGTCGGTCGGCGCCACAGGCGCGACGACGGTGGTGGTCATGCTCATCAGCCGATCGCCGCTGCCCAGCCCGACTTGAGCAGGCCCGCTGCTGCGGTCGCCTGGTCGGCGGTCAGCTGCACGAAGCTCGCCGGCGGCTCGCCGACGGTGCTGAGAACCGTCTTGTCGACCGTGCCGGCCGTCTGCATGGCGGTCAGCGTCGCCGGGTAGGCGCCCGAGGCGAGGTACAGGTTCTGCACCTCGGGGCTGTAGATGTACTCCTCCCAGAGCCGGGCGGCCGCGGGGTGCGGTGCGTCGACGCTGATGGCCTGGTTGTAGTAGCTGCCGAGGGCGGTGCCCGGCAGAACGACGGTCTTGTAGTCGGGGTTTCCGCTGGTTCCTCCGGCCGCGCCCCAGGCGAGGTTGTTGTAGCTCCACTGGATGACGACGGGAGTCTCACCCGAGGCGACCGTGGCCTGCGTGGGCGTGACGGCGAGGAAGTTGCCCGCCTGCTTCAACGAGTGGAAGAAGTCGATTCCGGGCTGGATGTTGTCGGCGCTGCCGCCGTTCTGCAGGGCCGCGAGGTACACCGCGCTGGCCGCCTCGTTCGCCTGCGTCGGGTCGCCCTTGATGGCGACCTTTCCGCTGTACGCCGAACCCAGCAGGTCGGTGATCGATGTCGGCGCAGTGGTGATCACCTTCGAGTCGTAGCCGACCGACATCAGGCCGGTGTAGTCGTAGTACCACTTGCCGCCTGAGTCTTTGTAGTCGGCCGGCAGATCGGCCCAGTTCGCCACCTTGTAGGGTGCGACCAGGTCGAGGTTCTGCTGCAGCACCGCGGTGCCGATGTCGAAGACGTCGGGTGCCGTCGACTGGCCCTTCTGCGCCTTGGCGGCGGCCACCTCGTCGGCGCTCGACCCGTCGGGGTTGGCCGAGTTGATCTTGATGTTCGGGTACTTCGCCTCGAACCCCGAGATGATGGCGCCGTAGTTGGCCCATGACGGCGGAAGGGTGATGACGTTGAGCTGGCCTTCGGCGTTCGCGGCCGCGACGAGCGCGTCGATGCCGCCGAGGTCTGCGGCGCTCGTGGCCGTCTTCGCGCTGGTCTCTGCCGTGCTCGACGGCGTGCTCGATCCTGCGCACGCGGTGAGCGTGAGGGCGGTGGCGGCGATGAGAGCCGCGCCCGCGATGAGTCGTCTGCTGTTCACTGGGGTGTCCTCCTGGTCGACCGCACGGCCGTTCGCCCTAGGGCTGGGTGAACGATTCATGTCGCCGGGTTGCGATCACCTGATGGTCGCTCGCCTCGGTGGCCGGTGAGGGAGCCTTTCATGAACGCCAGGCGAACCCCTCCCGTCTACTGCCCTGCCGCGTCACGCATCCGGCACCCGCCATGCCCCCGGCGTTCACCCGCCCGGTGTACGTTCCGCGGCAGCACGCCCTCGAGCGCGGTCGCGGTCTCGCCGCCCGCTTCGCCGCGAGAGGCGACTCGGCTCAGCCCAGCGCGTCGAAGGTTCGCGTCGCCACCCCGAACGAGATCGTCATTCCGACGCCCGAGGTGATGGTGACCGCCGTCACGCCGGGCGCCGCCTCGGCCACGAGGTAGTGCTGCTGCGCACTCGACGCATACACCCCCTGCCACCGCTCGAGCACCCGCAGCTCGTGCGTGCCGAGCACCTCGGCGACCGCCTCGAGCAACGTGTCGGTGGTGCCCTCGTCGAGAAAGGGGTCGATCGTGGCGTCGTACCGGTGGCTGTCGCCGGCGATGATCGTGCCGTCGGGCCGCTGCGTGAACATCACGTTCGCGCCGATGCCGATGAGGTCGGGCCGTGTGCTGCGCATCGCGGCACCCAGCGCGGCCGCCGTCGTCGTCTCGGCGAAGGCCGGGTAACGCAGCATCGACGTGCCGGTCAGCACCGCCGGGGCGATGCGCCGGCCCCCCGGAGCCTCGATGCGCGCCATCTGCAGCGCACACCGTTCGACGCCGTGGTGCTCGGCGAGCTCGGGATACAGCTGATCGAGGTCGTGCCCGGTGCAGACGATCGTGCGCGCAGCCCGGATGTCGCCGCGCGACGTGTGCAGCATCCCGTCGGCCCCGCCCAGAAACGCGGTGCGCCAGAACAACCGCACGCCCGGCTGTGCCGCCAGCCAGCCGGCCAGCGCGGCGACGGCCTCCCGCGGATCGACCCGCAGGTCGTCGCGCAGCACCGCCCCGCCGAGAATGGGTGCAGGCCACGGCCGCGCCGGGCCGGCACCGCCCGCCGCCCCAGACCCACCCGGTACCGCTGCCGGAGCAGACCCCGACCCACCGCGCGCCGATGCGGCAGCCGACCCCACGTCGCCCGGCGCATCGAGCAGGTCGAGGGCTTCGGATGCCCGTACCATCCGCACCTCGCCCGGCTCGCGTGAGGCGGCCAGCTCGTCGAGCACCGCGAGCTCTTCGGGGCTGCGGGCGATGGCCATCGCCCCCGACGAGACCGCGAAGAACCCGGCCCGGCCACCGAAGTGCAGCCAGCGCTCCCGGGCGAGGTGTGCCAGCTCGAGCAGCTCACCCGTCTGTGCGGTGATGCAGCAGTGCCCGAAGTTGCGCACCGAGGCGCCGACCGCCCGGCTGTCGCGCTCGACGATCACCACCGAGAGGCCGCGCCGCTGCGCCTCGGCGGCGTGCGCGAGCCCGACGATTCCGGCTCCGACTATGAGAACGTCGCACTCGGCGATCACGGGAACGGTAGTCACGATTCCCGAGATTGGTTCGTCGCCGAACGTTCGTCAAGCCGGGTGACGCCTGGCGGGCATCCCGCCACTCAGCATTCATGTCGTGTTCAACTGACCCTGCTCTGATGATGTGGCGCGGGCCTCAGCCATCGCAGAGAGGCACACTGCACAATGATCGAACTCGTCGCCTTCGACATGGCCGGAACCACCATCGACGACCACGGTCTCGTCTACCTGGCGCTCGCCGACTCGGTCACCGAGGCCGGTGCGACCGTCGCCGACGACAGCCTGCAGCAGTGGATGGGCACCGATAAGGTCGCCGCGATCACCGCACTGCTGCAGCTCGGCGGAGTCGAGCCCGCTGCGGCGCTCGTCGACCAGACCTTCGCGCGTTTCCGGCAGTTGCTCGCCGAGGCGTACCGCGGGCATCCGCCGGTGCCGCTTCCCGGCGTCGAAGAGCTGCTGCGCGAGCTCGCCGCGCGCGGTGTCGCGATCGCGCTGACCACCGGATTCTCGGCCGAGGTCGCCGAGCCGCTGCTCGAGTCGCTCGGCTGGAGCGCGGGGCAGGGGCCCGAGCACCTGCTCGACGCGGTCGTGACGACGACGGATGTTCGGCAGGGCCGCCCCGCTCCGTACCTGATCCACCACGCCATGGAGCTGACCGGCGTGACCGACGTCGCCGCGGTGATGGCCGTGGGCGACACGGCGGTCGACCTGATCGCCGCGCACAACGCAGGGGTCTGCGGCGTCGGCGTGCTGACCGGGGGCCTGACGCGAGCTGGACTGGCCGGGCATCCTCACCGCCACATCATCGACAGCGCGGCGGCCCTTCTGACGCTACCTGAGTTCGCCGTCTGACAACCGCGACCGCCGACCGCCGACCACTCCCGGCCGACTCTGCGAGGTCACCCGGCTCAGCCGGCCGTCGACCCGCCTGACGGGCCGCTCCCCGGCCCGTCACCCACCGGCCCACCACCCACCGGCCCACCACCCACCGGCGCCTCGACCTCGGCGGCCTGCTTCTTCGCCGTCGACGCCCCCACGTGACCGAGCACCGCCACCGCCACCGTGATCAGCGCCGTCAGCGACACCCCCCAGCCGAGCCCGAGCCGCAGCAGCAGCGCGCCCACCCCGGCACCTGCCGCGATCAGCACGATGGCGGCGCCCCGCCGAAACCACGGCTGCCCCTTGCCGCCCGCGAGCCGCGAGTCGGCGGCGAAGCCGGTGATCGTCGAGGTCACGACCACCGTCGTCACGTCTTTCACCCCGAGGTGGCGGGCGGTGCCGGCCTGCATGCCCATGCCGATGGCGAGGAACATCGTGACGACGTACTCCTGCGGCTGCGGGGGAGTGGCGCCGTAGATGAGCAGCGTGACCGCCAGCGCCACCATGATCACCGCGACCGTGGTCAGCAGTCCCGTGCTGCGGTGGGTCCAGCCGTCTTTCACCGGCCGCAGCACCCGGCCCGCGATCACGGCCCCGAGCATGAAGCTGAGCAGCGCCACCACCGGCCCGACGATGGGCAACCCGTCCGCCCCGGCCAGGGCCATACCGAGAATCACCACGTTGCCGGTCATGTTGCCCGTGAACACGCGGTCGAGCCCGAGGTAGCCCACCGCGTCGACCACACCCGTCGAGAAGGTGAGGGCGAGCATCAGGCCGAGGTGCAGGTTGTCGGTGTTGCTGCTGAGTCGTCGAAGCACGGGCGAATCCTTTGTCACGGTACTCTCAGAACGGTGGGCGTGTGCAGAACCACGAGGCAGACCGGAAGGCAGATCTGACATGATCCTTGATCCACTCCAGCCGGGCGCCGGCGCGATCCGCTCCCAACACTATCTGCCCGCCACCGGCCGCAACGTTCTCTGGGGGCGCCTGCCCTGCGCCGCCGACAGCGCCGTTCTCGAGGTCGATTCGGGCGCCGAAGTCACGATCGACACCCTGAGCCACGAGGGCATCCTCGAAGACCAGGGCCGCGACCCGCGGCGTTACTTCGGCGGGCACGGCGTCGACGGCGACGCGGTGCTCGACGACGCGGTGGCGCTCGCTGCCTCCGACTACCCGCGCGACAGGGCCTCCGACGGCCCGCACGTCGTCACCGGCCCCATCCGTGTTCGCGGTGCCCTGCCCGGCGACCTGCTCAAGATGACCCTCGTCGAGGCGCTGCCCCGCGTGCCCTACGGTGTCATCTCGAACAGGCACGGGCGCGGCGCCCTGCCCGGCGAATTCCCGGTCGGCCTCGAGACGGTGAGCGCGTTCGCGGCGGTCGACGAAGACCCCGATGGGCGCCGCGTCGGCACCCTGCCCCTCGTCGCCGGCGGCCCCCGGTCGGTGCGCTTTCCTCTCGCTCCCTTCCTCGGCATCATGGGCGTCGCCGTCTCCGGCGACACCCGCCCGCACTCCGTTCCGCCGGGCCCGCACGGCGGCAACATCGACATCAACCTGCTCACCGCGGGCACCTCGCTCTACCTTCCCGTGCAGGTCGAAGGTGCCCTCGCCTACGTCGGTGATCCGCACTTCGCCCAGGGCGACGGCGAGGTCGCCCTCACGGCCATGGAAGCCTCCCTGCGCGTCACGATCAGGTTCGAGGTCGTCACCCAGGCGGATGCCCTGCAGCAGTTCGGCCGGCTCGTCGGCCCGCTCGCCGAGACCCGCGAGTTCCTCGTGCCGACCGGCATGAGCGTCGACCTCGACGAGGCCGTGCAGCACTGCGTTCGCGCCGCGATCTCGCTGCTCGGCGCCCGCTACCAGATGGACTCCCACCTGGCGTACGCCTACCTCAGCGCGGCGACCGACTTCAACATCTCGCAGGTCGTCGACATCGTGAAGGGCGTGCACGCGCGCATCCGGGTCGCCGACTTCACCTGACCCCGCCGCCCTCGCCGGTTGAGCAGCGGCGCAGCCGCGTATCGAAACCGTTACACCCCTGAAACACCTGTTGCATATACTAGATCTCTGAAACACATGAATCAGATCATCCGGTAGCCGCCCAAGGAGCCCTCTCATCGCCAGCCAGCCCATCAACCCGCCCGCCCGTCTGCTCATGGGCCCCGGCCCGATCAACGCCGACCCGCGCGTGCTCCGAGCGATGTCGGCGCAGCTGGTCGGTCAGTACGACCCGGCGATGACGGCCTACATGACCGAGACGATGGGGCTCTACCGCGAGGTCTTCCAGACCGCCAACGAGCAGACCGTGCTGGTCGACGGCACGTCACGCGCTGGCATCGAGGCGGCTCTGGTGAGCATGATCGAGCCGGGCGACCGCGTTCTCGTGCCCGTCTTCGGCCGGTTCGGGCACCTGCTGCGCGAGATCGCCGAACGCTGCCAGGCCGAGGTGCACGTCATCGAGGCCGAGTGGGGCACGGTGTTCACCCCCGAACAGATCGAGCGGGCCATCGTCGAGACGCGCCCCAAGATCCTCGCCGTCGTGCACGGCGACACCTCCACCACCATGGCCCAGCCGCTCGACGAACTCGGCGCGATCTGCCGCGAGCACGACGTCATCTTCTACACCGACGTCACGGCCTCGCTCGGCGGCAACACCTTCGAGACCGACGCCTGGGGGCTCGACGCGGTCACGGCCGGCCTGCAGAAGTGCCTCGGCGGGCCTTCGGGTTCGGCCCCCGCGACCTTCTCGCCCCGTGCCGTCGACCTCATCGATTCGCGCAAGAGCATCGAGGCGGGCATCCGCTCAGAGGGCGACGAGGTGTCTGCGTCACCCATCCGGTCGAACTACTTCGACCTCTCGATGATCTTCGACTACTGGGGACCGAAGCGTCTCAACCACCACACCGAGGCCACCACCATGCTCTACGGCGCCCGCGAATGCGCCCGCCTCCTCGTCGACGAGGGAATCGACATGGCTGTCGAGCGGCACCGGATGCACGGCGGCGCCATGCTCGAAGGCCTCCGCGGCCTCGGCCTGCGCATCTTCGGCGACGAGTCGCACCAGATGAACAACGTCACGGCGGTGTACATCCCCGACGGCGTCTCGGGCGACGCCGTTCGGGGCGAGCTGCTCGACGACTTCGGCATCGAGATCGGAACCTCGTTCGGCCCCCTGCACGGCAAGGTCTGGCGCATCGGCACGATGGGCTACAACGCGCGTAAAGACACCGTGCTCACCACACTCGCCGCCCTCGAGCAGGTGCTGCGCCGCGCCGGCGCGCCGGCCACCGCCGGCGGGGGAGTGGGCGCGGCCTACGACTTCTATGCCGACGCCGCCGTCGAGGCCGACTTCGCCGCGAGCGTCGCCCTGTGACCGACGCCCCCGCCACGCCGTCACCCGGCACGCCGTCACCCGCGGCGCCCCCGCCGGCCGCCACGCCGTCTCGCGCTTCCGCCCTCTCACCCGAGGTCACCGACCGCACCAGCGCCCTCTCCCTCCTCGCCCGCTGCGACGAGCTGGCCGCCTACAGCACCCTGCCCGACGGCCTCATCCGGCGCGTCTATCTCACCGACGAACACCGCGCCGTCAATGCCCTCGCGGCCACCTGGATGCGCGAGGCCGGCATGACCACCTGGCAAGACGCCGCCGGCAACCAGTGCGGCCGCCTCGAGGGCGTCACGCCCGGCCTGCCCGCGCTGCTTCTCGGCTCGCACCTCGACACCGTGCCCTCGGCCGGGCGCTACGACGGCATTCTCGGAGTGCTGACCGCCATCGCCGTCGTCGACCGCATCACCTCCGCGGGCCTCCGCCTGCCGTTCGCCGTCGAGGTCGTCGCGTTCGGCGACGAGGAGGGCACCCGTTTCGGCCGCGCCCTGCTCGGCAGCCGCGCCCTCGCCGGAACCTTCGACGACACCTGGCTCGACCTCACCGACGAGAACGGCGTCACCCTGCGCGACGCCTACACCGCCTTCGGTCTCGACCCCGCCCGCCTGACCGACGCCGCCCGCACCCCCGAGTCGCTCATCGGCTACCTCGAGGCGCACATCGAGCAGGGCCCGTACCTCGAAGAGGCCTCCCGGGCACTCGGTATCGTCTCCACGATCGCCGGCGCCCGACGCTTCGCCATCACGATCAACGGCCACGCCGGCCACTCCGGCACCCCCTTCTACCGGCGAAAGGATGCCCTCGCCGGCGCCGCAGAGATCGTCACCATGATCGAGACCATCGCCCGCCACGCCGGCCTCATCGCCACGGTCGGCCACCTCGAGGTGTTCCCGAACGCCGTGAACGTCATCCCCGGCCGCGTCGAACTCAGCCTCGACCTGCGCGGTGAGTTCGACGACGAGCGCGACCAGACCTGGTCTGAGATCAACGCCAACATCGCCGCCATCTGCCAGGGACGCGACCTCACCTTCAGCGTTCGGCAGACCCACAACGCCCCCGCCGTCGTGTGCAATCCTCGCCTGCGCGAAGCCATCGCCGCCGGCATCGCCAGCACCGGCAACGACGACCCCGACCTCCTTCTCAGCCGCGCCGGGCACGATGGCATGGCGGTGGCCGATGTCACGCCCATCGCCATGCTGTTCATCCGCTGTCGCGGCGGCGTCAGTCATCACCCCGACGAGCACGTCGAGGCCGCCGACGTCGCCGCCGCCACCGACGCCTTCGAGCAGGCCGTACTCTTCCTGGCCGCCGCCACCCCGTTCCCTGCTCCCACCGCGCCATGACCTCGTGCCGCCACCCCCTCAAGCGACGAGAGAGTCGGCGTGGGTGCAGTCTGCACCCCGCGCAATCCTCTGCTCGATCACGGCAGGCGTCTGGATGACCGCCGCCCCGCAGGCCGGTTCGCCGGCCCCCATCGGTCAGCGCATCGACGACTCCTACGCCGACCTCACCCCGCAGGAGCAGCGCGCCGCCGACTTCATCCTCGACCACCTCGCCGACCTCGCCGTCTACAACGCCGCCGAACTCGCCCGCCTCAGCGGAGTCTCGAAGGCCACCGTCAGCCGCCTCTTCCGCAGCCTCGGCTTCACCGACGCCCAGGAGGTGCGCGACCACGCCCGCGCCCTCCGCAACGAAGGCGTTCCGCTCGGCGGCATCACCCTCGGCTCATCCGATCCCGATCCCGATTCAGCCCCCCGTCTCGACCGCCGTGCCGCCGCCCTCGAGGCCCACCTCGAACAGGAGCGCTCGAACATCCACCGCGCCCTCGAGGCCGTCACCGACGGCCGACTCGACGCCGCGGCCGCCCTTCTCGCCGGTGGCCGCCGGGTGGTCGTCGTCGGCCTGCGCAACTCGTACCCCGTCGCCCTGCACCTGCGCCAGCAGCTCATCCAGGGCCTCGACGACGTCAGGCTCGCCCCCCAGCCCGCCCAGTCGATCGGCGAAGAGCTCGCCGGCCTCGGCCCCGACGACGTCGTCGTCATCATCGGATTCCGCCGCCGCCCCCACGGCTTCACCCGAATAGTGGATGCCGCACGGCAGCTCGACATACCCCTCGTGCTCATCGGCGACTCCTCCGCCGCCCGGTACGCCCCGCACGCTGCCGTCTGGCTCAGCTGCCCGGTCGACAGCGTCACCGTCCTCGACAGCTACGCCGCCGCCAACAGCCTGGTCGCCCTCCTCGCCAGCGAGACCCTCGCTATCGCCTCCCGCGACACCCGCACCCGCATCTCCACCATCAACCGCCTCTACGGCGACCTCCACGAACTCGAGTAATCACCTCGACCACCATCTGACGTTGTCGCGACCTCTGGGAGTCGAGTAGTCATCTCGACCACCATCTGCCGTTGTCGCGACCTCTGGGAGTCGAGTAGTCAGCTCGACCACCATCTGCCGTCGTCGTGACCTCCCGGAGTCGCAAGTCACCTCGATCACC
>NZ_JAZHPE010000025.1:0-11413 GCF_036553535.1 Subtercola sp. YIM 133946 | reverse complement strand
CTCCAATCGTGAGTGTTCACTTTTCAAACATCGCTACTGTTCAGTTTTCAAGCGTCGCTGACATTGGCCGGGTTTTCGGGCCAAGGCAGCCTCCAACTTCTGGGCTTTGCCCACACATTGCCCACACCTGACCCATTTCACCGTTGATTGATGTGATTCTCGAGATAACAAGATCCGCGGCATGACGGGGATTCGCGTAATTTACACATTTGCGGAGGGCCTCTGTGTCTGACTACGGATCAGTGGGCCGAATCTGAGAGGTGGCGACTATTTGTCTTGGGGGATGAGAACGCCAACGACGCTTATGGCTCGAGCCCGCGCTTTGCCCACGACTGTAATCTTCGCCGTAGACCGAAGAACGCCCTCAGAAGGCGCCGGCCACACGGCCACAATGCGACATGAGGGCGACACGCCGACAAATACTCTTCAAAACGCGGGGACCCACGGATGGGGGTCCAAGATCGGGAAGACGTACTCAACGACAGGCATAAACGAGTTTCTCTTTCTCCGTCCACACAGGTCCGGAAGAAGAGCCACTGATTGAGGTCAACTCACTCTGAGACCGTCTTGCATCCCTAGAGATACGCGACGTCTCATCACCTGGAAGACTGTTCCTTATAGATTCGCAGATCTTTGTGCAGCCGGGCTGTCTCGCATCTAGGTGTCGCTAGTGGGGGCTTGATTCGGGTACTGAAGGTGTGTTGCGAGACAGCAAGATACCGATCGGCAGGCGAGGGACTCTCGCCGCCGGGGTACGACGAGACGATCTCTACATCGGTCACGGCGTCTCGGGTGCGTGTTTATCCCGGTCGGCGTTCGATGAGGCGATCGCAGCTCTGCACTCAGGGGAAACTTTTTGATCACGACTCTGAATCGGTTGGGCCGTTCTACGCAGAAAGTGCTCACTTTCGCGGAGCTGTAGCGGGGCAAAGGTGCGGCGTTGCGGGTGTTGAACCTCGGGGGAGGGGATGGGGTTAGTTTCGTGCATCTCGTTGATCGCAGCTTGGAGGCACGTGACGGGCTTGGTTTGCTGGCCCGCATCACGTCCGATCGAGTGACGTCCAAAGCGACGACGGTGCACTGCTTGAGCGCAACCCCTTATGTCGGCCGAGTTATGACCGTTAGCTGGAAGAAAGCGTTTGGAGCGCTCATGATTCGTCGGTTTATCACGATCAACAAAGCGTGTTACGCGGTGCCCTCTGCCGAGGTGTTCACGGATCTCAAGTCGGAGGTCGTGGCTGCGATTTCCGCGGGCGTTGGGATGGTCGATTTGCCGATGCTCGACAATCGCGCGGTCAGTGTGGTGATAACGCCTCACCAGATGGTGCTCTTCGAAGAGCGGTTTGTATACGACGACTTCGAGGCCGTAGGCGCGGGCGCGGAGTCCTACGACAACTTCGCCGAATTCGACTACTGAGACCCGTGCGCCAAGAAATGCGCCGACACCCTGCCGGTCCAGGGTCTCAGCAGGCCGATGATGCCCGCGTGCGGAAGTGACACGGAGAGAAGTCTGCTCCGTGGTTTCGGTTCCCGCTACGGACCGGTGAGTGGCTTGTCTTCAGCCGGACGGGTTTTCCACGGGCGCTCCGTCTTGTTCGGTGCCGTCGTCGGGGTCGATCTCGTCCGGGTGGGGGGTGTTGCCGGGGCGCGGGTCACTCATCGTCTGCGCCTTCTCCAGACGCGGTGTCCTCACCTGCAGTTGAGCCGCTGTTTGTCTGACGCTGATCCGTCTGGCAACTCATCAGCATCGGGGCTGCCCTTGTTGATTCGGGTGCGCGGTGTTCGTTGCGATCGGGCCGGATGGTGCTTCCGGGCCACGTCGCTTCGGCGATGATCTGCGGAAACCAGTGGTTCATCCACGCTTCGAGATCGTCCCGGGTAGCGGCGGTGTGCCAATGTCGTCGCTGGTGTGCCGTTTCGCCGGGCCCGACGAAGTGCCACACGCTGAAGTCGTTCACCTCGGCCTCCCGGATCTGGTACCCGACGTGACGGTCCGCGGCAGTGACCCTCCACTGCGAATCGGTGACCTCTTCGAAGTGGTAGTAGCTGTTTTCCGTCTCCGGGGAATCCGGGAGGAATCGTGCCTCGGCCACTCCGGTCGCCGTTGTGGTGGCCATGTCTGTCATGACCGTCCGCCAAGCGCGGCCGTCGGGACCCCGAAAAGCGAGCCGTCGTTGCCGCGGCGCCGCCGCAAGAACCCGGCGTCGCGGACGGTGCGAAGCGAGACGGAGTGGTTCGTTGTCGGATCGACCCTGCTGCCGACCGGACGCGTTCCGGTGGAGATCGCCGTGGGCAACGTCGTCGGGGTGATCATGCGGGGCCTCACTTCATGACTGGGCTAGATGAAAAGCCGGGCAGTCACAGAGAGGCGTGTCACCCGGTAAGAATCAGCAACCGAGGTCAGGGGCGACTGAGGCAAATCTACCCGACCGTCTCCCGGAGCGCATTCGGAACCCAGTCAGAGGCAGGGGCTTGACGGCCACCGCGTACACGATAGTCAATGCGTCTGTGCCGAACGCTGTCAGAGTTCGTGTGTTCGAGCCGGCTCGGTGCTGAGGTCGAGGGTGCCGTTGATTACGTTCTGCGCGTCGGAGAGGAGCTTGTTGTTGTTTGACCGGGAGTGGTTTCGGATCCGTTCGAACGCGGCGTCGGGTGTGATGTTCGCTTGACCGGCGAGCATCCCTTTGGCCTGTTCAATCAACACGCGGTTATTGAGCGCGGTTTGTAACTGCTCGGCGAGGTCGGTTTTCGCGATGCTGCTTCGGTCCTGCAGAAGACTGATGGTCGCCATGTCCGCGAGAGCCTGACCCAGCGCGACGTCGGCGTCGGTCATCAGGGTGGTGTCGTCGGAGACGAGGTTCATGGCCCCGATCACGTCCCCGCGGAGCCGGAGGGGAAGCGCGTGGGTTGATTGCACTCCTGCTTCGGCGGCGACACCGACGAAGCGGGGCCACCGGTCTTCTGCTTCCCTAATTGACGCATTGGTGACGGGTTGACCGCTGCGGAAGCAGTCCAGGCACGGGCCCTCATCGATTTGTAGCTCGAACAGCTCCAGGTCCCGGATCCGTTCCGAGGACGACGCGGCAAGCTTCAACCCACCGCGGAGGTCGGAGAGCATGATGCCGGCCGCGTCAACGTTCAAAAGTTCAACGCACGCGTCCGCGAGGTAGTGCAAAAGGTCGGTTGCGTCGAACTCGGCGGTGAGAGTATCGGCGAGGGTGATGAAAACCTCGGCAAGGCGGGTTTCTCGTGTCATGCGCGTTCCTTAGCGTCTGATGTTCAGGATACAGCTGGGGTCAAGTGATGCGGAGGGCAAGTGTTACGACATCGCGGGCGACCTTGCTCACCGGTTCCGAATGGGTATATGCGTGCGCTCGGAGCAGCGAGAGCGCCGCACCAAGCTCGATGCCCAGCTGCGCGGCGATCATCCCGGTGGCCTGATGCACCTCGGCCTGCAACGCGAAGGGATCTTCCAGCACGGCCGGAAGAGCACCGTCGTTCTTTGGGCTTTCGAGCAGCAACGCGGTCGCGGCGGCAGCGTACGCCAAGGCGACACCAAGTCGCGGTTCCGTGAGTGGCCCCGTGACGTCTCGATAGATCGTTAGCACTCCGAGACTGATCGCGCCAAGCCTCAGCGGGAACGCGAACACAGCCCGGACGCCTAGTAGGAGCGCTTCTGGTGTCAGCCCTGCCCATTCGCCGGCGCTGTCAGCGAGGTGCGGGCAGAGGATGATCCGGTTGGTTGCCGCGCAGCTCACTTGCGGACCCTCGCCCAGAGTGAAGGCCAGATGTTCCATCGCCACACCAACCCCCACGGTAGCAGCGATCGTCAAGGGGACGGCGCCAGGTGAAGACCAGGTCAGAGAGCTCCCGGTCGCAGGAACCTCGATGCTGCACGCGTTCACGAGGCGCTGCGCGGTGCTCTCATCATCCGGCGATAGGGTGTGAATGTTCTGCAGGATGCGGAAGGTGTGGTCTTCGATGCTCATCAGGTTGCCTTGTTTTGCCATGGTTCACGGCGGGTGTTGACACCCGGTGCCGCCGCCTGAACCAAGGACCTGTGGGCGGTTCTCGGCGTGATCGTGCGCGCCGAGGAACGTCGTCCATGATGAACACGTTGCACGGTGCCTCGATCCAGACGTGACGTAGCGAAAACCTCGAACGGAACTGGGGGAGCTGTTGTTCGAGTGGGAAGGTCAGTGGCCGGGGTCTGGGGCAACTAGTGGTGAGCCTAGCTGACTCCCGGCACGCAAGACGGTTACCGTTGCGGGTTGCGCGACGGTTTGATGGTCGGTTAGGATTTCGACGAATTGGTGCTCCTGACCCCGGCGCCCCATTGGGAACGGGGGCAGCATGACGACATCGCATCGATCAGGTCTGGTATCGGTGGTTTCATCGCCGCTTCAGGAACCGTTCCAGGCGCACGGTGCCGCAGGGAAGCACGGCGACGCGACTGCCAAGTATCAGGTGATCCGGTTGACGCCGACGAAATGGTTGATCATCCGGCGCCTGCAACTCCAGACGCCCGTCCTGGTCGGATTCATTCATTACCATCACGGTGGGTTCGAAACGCTCCATGTAGGCGGCCCGCCGCTCCGGAACCTCTTCGCCACCGCAGAAGAAGCTTTCAACCATCTCGCGACTGCGGAACTGCTTCTCCTCACCGGGTGAAACGTTCATCCCGAAACGTTGCACACAACCCAGCCGCTCAGGGGCTTCCCGGTGACGTTCACCAACGACCAGCACGCCGCGATCAGCGACGACGACGACATCCAATATGCGCTCCAGTGCTATCTTTAGCCGTTGTCTATGAGCCCCAGAACGCCCGCAAGGGGCCGCCGTCCGGGCAGGGCACTATGCAGGCTCGAGTTGACGTTCGCGCCGCTGCGGGGCGGGTTGAACGCGTGGCGCTCCCGTGACGTGGGGGTTCTCGGGGGTCACGATCAGCCCTCTGGAGCTGTCCGCTGAGGCGGCCAGTTCTTCGAGCCAGGCTGGGTTGATCGCGGGGACCCGGCTGCCATTGAACCGGAAATGGAGAGGGATCGATGGGTGTAACCAGATCGACGCCCGCCCACTACCGGACTCCGGCGAAACAGCCCACGACATCGCGAAGCTCTCGCAACGCCGCAGCTTCTGCACGATCACGATCTGCAGATGAGTGAGAGTGCGATCATCTAACTCGATCTCTGCACCGTCGTATGTGAATGAACCCATCAGTATTGCCCTCCATGAACACTGTCGTGCGCGGCACCCATGCCGCACGCAGGGGAACACCTTCTTGAACCGGCGCGAAGGTGCGGGTGAGATCTGACATGCATATCGGCGCGGACGACGTCGCGACCAGGGTCAGGAGCAGCAAGACCCACAATACGCCCCTCGAACGGGTGTCCGCCTGGATACCGAAATGATTCACCCGCCCGAAACAATCGGGGGATCTGTGACGAGGCTGCCCCCCGGAGAACTCGACCCTCTCTTCATTGGTTTGTCAACGCCTGTTTCGTTGTTCGGCCACGACATACATTTATTGCGTTGCTCCTGACTGTGCGGCGGCGATCCATATCCGCGCCAGGAAGGGAGCCACATCACGATGACATTGCCGTGGTCGGAGCGAGTACCGGCCGGATTGGTCGTCACATCCGAATCTTCAGGTCCCGGGTCGCGAAAACGGAATTGCAACGCACCGGCCCTCTCCGGATCGCATCACCGATTTCCCGGTCCAGCGGACAGGGTGGTTCTTTGCTGCGGTCTCTGAGCCGAACCCAGCCCCGCGCCGCCTTGCCCCTTCGGGCGGCGCGGGTACCCCGCCACAAATTTTCTTCGTTGGCTGAAACCAGTCATCGGCTCATACGGAAGGAACCATATTGTCTCAACGCAACACTGTTGTTCGGAGTATGCACGATCTTGGACTTGCTGCCTGGTTCGGCGGTACCCTGATGGGCGCTGTCGGCCTGAATGGTGCCGCAGCGAAAGCGAAAGACCCCGCCGAACGCCTCGTCTTGTCCTCACAGGGGTGGGCGAAATGGGCTCCCGTGCAACTCGCCGCGATTGCTGTGCACGGAATTGGGGGCCTCGGACTCATCGGCGGAAACAAGTCCCGCCTAGCAAGCCAGCCGGAGAGCCGCAACAACACCACCGTGAAGCTTGTCCTCACAGCCGCCGCGGCCGGGGCGTCGCTGTACTCGGGTCTTTTGGGCAGGACGATCAGCAAGCACGCTGCGGAAGGTGCCGACGGTGTCACGGAACCATCCAATAGTTCCTCTGCTGACCTCGCTGCGGCACAGAAGAAGCAACACATCCTGCAATGGGTGCTTCCAGCTCTCACCGGGGCACTCATCATTCTCGGCGCCCAGCAAGGCGAACAACAACGACCCTTCGCCGGACTCCTCAAACGCTGACACCACAGCACCCCACCGACGATGGCGCCGTCCTCGGCGGACGTTCAAATAGACCCCAATGGTCAATCGAGAACTTCAATACGCTTGAGACGCGGGCCAGCGGAGGGGGGTGCTCTGCGTCAGAGAGGAGTGTTCTGCACCGTTGGCGGAACTTCCCTCCGTCTGATATGACAGCAGAACCCCATTTTCGACGCGAAGACCCCACTGAACTTCATAGCCGCCGAAGGTGGATGGCGTGCAGCTGACTGGGCGTGTAAAGATGCGCTTTGCGCTTCCACGTTGTGTCGGATAGCGATAACCCGGTTGCGTTTCCCCGCGCCCGTCGCTACTTCCTAAGGAAGTTGAGGACGGCTGTGTTCCATTCGTCGGGGTTGCTGGTAATCACTCCGTGCGGGGCGCCGGGGATGAGGACGAGTTCGCTGCCCGGGATGGCCTGGTGGGTGCGTGCTCCTGATCCTTCGAACGGGACGACGCCGTCGGCGTCGCCGTGGATGACGAGCGTAGGGATGGTCACTTTGGTGAGGTCGTCACGGAAGTCGGTGCTGGCGAACGCGGCCATGCAGGCAAGGGCTGCGACTTTGCTGGACTGCAGCGCAAGGGTGAGCGTCTGCTGGCGTTCCGCCTCGGTGACTTTCAGTACCGCCTCGACGGAGTAGAACTGGGTGATGAAGTCGTCGTAGAACTTTTCCTGGTTCGCTGTCAGCGCGGCAGTCATCTTCGCGGCCTCGGCCGCGGTGAGCGGCCCGTCGGGGTTCGCTGGGCTTTTCAGCAAGAACGGGGGCACCGCGGACGCGAAGACCACACTGTGCAGGCGTTCAGTGCCGTACAAGGTGAAGTAGCGGGCGACTTCGCCGCCGCCCGCCGAGAATCCGACGAGAGTGACGTCGTTCAGGTCGAGCTCGGTGAGGAGGGTGTGCAGGTCTTCGGTGAGGGTGTCGTAGGTGTAGCCGGTGCGCGGCTTATCGCTTCGGCCAAAGCCGCGGCGGTCATAGGTGATCACCCGGTAGCCGGCGGCTTCGAACGCGGGCACCTGCTTCGACCACGATTCGCCCGACAACGGCCAGCCGTGTATCAAGACGACAGGGCGGCCGTCACCGCCGGTGTCATCTACGTGCAGGTTGGTGTCCTTGAACAATCCGTGGTGCGCCGTGATTTCAGTCATGTCGTCTCCTAAGAGGTTCGTGTCACAGCAGTGCGCTGGACGTTTTCATGTGTTTCGGAACGTGCGTGCCCAACCGGTTGGCTCGCTTTCAGGGGTTGACAGCGCTCCTGCAGGTACCCAGTGCGGCTCGTCGTCTGCGGTCTCGGCGCCTGCCCGGGGCGCGATCTTGATTGGAGTATGTGGTCCGTATCGTGGGTCGGTTAGGGGGTGAGGCCGAGCTGTTCGAGCATGCCGTGCTGATCGCTGCTGCCCCACCGCTCAACGAGTTTTCCGTCCTCGAACCGGCTGATTTGCATGCCCCGCACGGACACCGGCTTGCCGGTCGCCGGGTGACCCATCAGAGGACCTTCGTGGGTGCCGGTCAGGGTGTACGCGAACGCGACGTCGGTGTCGTTCGCGACGAGACGTTCAACTTCGATGTGCAGGTCCGGGAACGCAGTGATCATCTCGCCGAAAAACGCCTGATATCCGGCGGGGCCTGGTTCTTGGCCGGGGGCAGGATCATGATCGACCGCGTCTCCCGCGACCAGGTCGACGAGCACCCCAAGCTCACCACTGTTCACCGCGTCGCCGAACTTCTGTTGTAAGGCGATATTCGATTCTTGACTCATTTTGCATTCCAATCTCTAGTGGTCAGGGTGAGTGGGTTTAGCGGGTGACCATGCCGCCCTAGACGTTCAGCATCTCGCCGGAAGGGAAACGGACCCCTCTGACGCGAACAGACCCAGGGTGATGAAAGCACTATCAAGCGGCTATGCGAATTAGTTGGGCGGGCACCGGCCGGTTCGTTGCGGCTGCTGATCCGATATTGGTGTGGTCTTGGAGCGCGGCTTGCGCGTCTGTGAGGCTGACGTAATTGCCAAGCTCATGACAGGACGTAGTGATCGTGGTGAAAGCGCCTCGAACGCGTTCGGAGACAATCCCGGCGAGATGACCCCCGCACGTTGTCGAACCGACCCAGATCGTCGTGCCATTCCGCACCCAAATGAGCTGTGCGAGGATGTCCTGCTCGAACCGATCTTCAAACATGTAGTCGTCCATTTCTATTCGGAGGAAGATGATTCGGAGCGGTTGGCTGCGTGGCGACGCGATTCAGGGCTGAGAAAGGTGCCCCGTCGATGGCCCCGAGAGAGACGAAATAATCTCCGGTGAGATTGACTGCTGTCAAGCCAGCCGCGAATCAGAAGGTGTAGACCCTTCCCGACAGCCGAGGCGGTCGGGCCGAGCGCGCGTAGGGGCGCCGCGGACGCCCAGAAATCAGTAGTCGGGATTGCTATGGCCGGCGGGCGCACCGGGTCAGGTGTCACCGGATCCATGCCAGTCCACTCCTAACACGCTCGACCACACCATCACGCCCAACCGACCCGAGGACGGTTGGGCACTCAGGATTCGTGGAGAGGCAGCTCCGGGAATCCCGACCCGGAAGGGTGACAGAAAAGCCACCCGCGTACCTCGTCACGAAGCCGAAAGGTCCTTCGGCGATGGCGCGAGTCGACCCACTGCTGCGATACGCAGGCGACGATCTGGGCCCGATCGGTCGAGGTTTTGCATTGCCCCCGCTTGGGCGAGAACCTGAGACGCCGCGCATGCCAGAACCGTTTTCTCTCGATCGAGTAAGAATCGTCACCGAGGTCCAGGGCAGCAATATGAGGGTAGGGGTTGAATTTGCGACAAGCCACTCATTGCGCGACTAGCGGATCGCCGTACACTGCCCCCGTGCACGCAACACTCACTGCGCAGAGCCAACGTTGGCGGCAACGATCAACTGAGTTTGCCACATTGCCGTTGCTCGGTGATCAGACTGCTGATACTGACGCGTTTCTCGGGGACGTGCTCGACGTCTGGGCGCACGCCCGGCGGCCGGCGGAACCCAGGAACGAATGCCTTTCAAGGGATGTAAGTCTCGGCGGCGTGTGTGGTCTAGTCAGGGATTGGCGGGTAGCCGCCGTCGGGGTGGGGGAGGGTGCGCATCCAGAGCATCGCGGCGTCCGCTCGCTCCAGAGCTGTTGCTGCTATTTCGATCGCGACTCGGGAGTCGTGCCACTCGGTGTTCCAGCTGTCTTCAGCCATCACGATCCGGCCCTCGTCGCCGAGCCGACGAAGCCGCCGCAACGACGCACGTATCTCTTCACGGATCTCGTCCGCGCTCACCGGCTCGGTCATGCCGTCACGCTCGACGTAGCCGGTTCGATGTCGGTTGCCATATTTGTGGTTTGTTCGTACCTATATAAGGTCGCTCTGGACCAGCCGACAAGCTGCGCGGCGTCAGCTGCCGTCTTACCGGCTTTTCGGGCGCGTCGGACGATCTCGAGTTTCTCTGCGATCACCTTCGGGTCACTGACAGGCCGGCCGAACCGAGTACCGGCGGCTTGGGCGACGGCGATGCCGGCGTTGACACGTTCGACGATGAGTTCGCGTTCGTACTCGGCCAGGGTGGCGAGCATGCCGAGCATCATCCGGCCCGTCTTCGTCGACGGGTCGATACCGTCCGACACAGACTGCACGCTGATGCCAGCCTGCTGCAGCGACTTGACAGTGTTCAACACATCAATGAGCGAACGCCCGAGCCTATCGATTCGCCAAACCACCACCGTGTCACCCTCGACGGCGTATTCGAGCAGGCGGCTCATCGCAGGCCTACTCGCGGCGGCCTTCGTCCCGGATGTTACGTCGGAGAAGATGTCCCGCTGCTGTACCCCAATTTTGACGAGCGCGTCGATCTGCAGTTGTGCGTCTTGCGCCGCGGTGCTGACGCGGGTGTATCCCAGTAACCTCATGGCGCCATCTTGCCTCAAGAACCCCTGAAACCACGACTGAGACACACGGCACAGTGAGATGAGTTTCCAAGACAACCGGGGCCCGCGAGATTCCGCGGTTCTTGCATCGCGATCGCGGGGGAGTGGGCTGCCTCGAAAACCTTTACCTTTCCGAGACACTACTTAGCCGACGCTCCGCAGCCGATCGCCGATCGTCTTTCGAGCAACAGGCCTGACATTTAGTGCTGCAATTCATGTTTCTCGGGGCGCGGCAAGCAAAACCTAGAGTGGTCCCACCAAATTGTGGCCACGCATGTAGGTTGACCATGTGACCGTACCTGAGTCCTTGCCCCAGGTGCTGATTTTCGTAGCAATGCTCGTGCCTGGATTTAGTTTCGTGACGGTGCGCACCTGGTACGTTGGCTGGCGCACGCCCGACTACGGGCCCGGATCACGCATCCTTGAAGCGCTTTTTGTCAGCGCAATTTTCTTGGTGGTTTACGCGGGTCTCTTCGCGCTGGTTTTCGGAGTCGCTGCGATTTGGACGTACCAGGGGACTCTCGGAGCAGTACAAGGCTGGTTTGAGGGCGGATGGAAGGATGCGTCGGCTGGTCTAATCGCGGTAGCCATAATCATGCTTTTGGTCGTCCTGCCGGGGGCCACGGCCGCTCTCCTAAGCCGTCGAACGAAGATACTTGTGGTGCAGGAAGACGGCACCACTGAAACAGTCACGAAGGCTGTAAACCGAAATCAAGCAACGCCGCGCGGTTGGGATCATGCCGCATATGGGGCTGATACTCCTCGGTTTGTGCGAATTAAAACATCGACTGGTGTCTACATCGGTGGCTGGTTCGACGTCGGAGGCTATGTCAGCACATACCCGTACGAACGGGATATTTTTATTGCGCATCAGTGGCGTATGAGTAAGACCGGAGTCTTTCTCGAGCCGATCGCGGACTCGCTCGGAGTATGGGTACCGATTACCGACACATGCCACGTGGAATGGATCATGGGACCCGCCGAGGGTCACAACAATGTGTCAGCGACGCTTGAAAACTGAACAGTAGCGATGTTTGAAAAGTGAACACTCACGATTGGAG
>NZ_JAZHPE010000024.1:0-63465 GCF_036553535.1 Subtercola sp. YIM 133946 | reverse complement strand
CCGCCGCCCCTGCGGCGCACGGTCGGCAGTGGCATGCGCGCAGACGGTCGTGCGCCGGAGACCAGTCAACGCGCCGCGCGCGGTCGCCGCGTTCACTCGACCTCGAGGCGCCGCCGCCCCTGCGGCGCACGGTCGGCAGTGGCATGCGCGCAGACGTTCTCCCCAGGGCGGCGAGTGGGGGCACTCTGCACAGATGCTGAGTTTGCGGTGCGGGGTGGGGCGCGACTCCATAGTCTGGAACAGGCGAGCGAGAACGGTCTCGCCGCAGGTTCCAGCCGCACTACACCAAGGAGTCGCGTGGCCCGCAGCATTTACATCACCTCGGCCGAAGGGCATTCGGGCAAGTCGACCATCGCACTCGGCGTGCTCGACACACTGGCCCGCAGCGTCGGGCGCGTCGGCGTGTTCCGGCCCATCGCGCGGTCGGTCTCCGAACGCGACTACGTGCTCGAGATGCTGCTCGACCACGACAGCGTCGACCTCGGCTACGAAGACGTCATCGGCGTCTCGTACGACGACGTTCACGCCGACCCCGATGCGGCCCTCTCGCGCATCGTCGAGCGTTACAAAGAGGTCGAGCGCGAGTGCGACACGGTGGTGATCCTCGGCTCGGACTACACCGACGTGGGCAGCCCCACCGAGTTGACGTTCAACGCCCGCATCGCCGCCAACCTCGGTGCGCCCGTGCTGCTCGTGCTCGGCGGCCGATCGAGCCAGGGTTCGACCGAGACGCTCGGGCACTCCGAACCGCGCAGCCCCGACGACATGCAGCACATCACCGAACTCGCGCTCGTCGAGCTGCGCGCGGCACACGCCACCTTGCTCGGCATCGTGGCCAATCGGTCAGACCCCGAGAACCTCGAGAAGATCCGCGACGCGATCGGCCGAGCGGTCGGCGAGGCGCAGGCGACCACCGGGCTGCCGCAGGTCGCCGGCGAGGTGCCGGGCGGCCGGCTGCGCGCGCGCATCCCCATCTGGTCGATTCCCGAAGACCGGCTGCTGGTCGCGCCGAGCATGGCCAACCTCGTCGAATCGACGCACGGAACCATGATCAAGGGCGACCCGCGCCTGCTGGCACGCGAAGCCCTCGGCGTGGTCGTCGCCGGAATGTCGATGGTCAACGTTCTGCCTCGGCTCACCGATGGAGCCGTCATTGTCATCCCCGGCGACCGCACCGAGGTGCTGCTCGCTGTGCTGATGGCCAACGCCTCGGCGACGTTTCCGAGCGTGTCGGGCATCATCCTGAACGGCGGCTTCGACCTGCCCGAGCCCATCGAGCGGCTCATCGACGGGCTGAACCCCAGCCTGCCCATCATCACCACCCCGCTCGGCACCTACGACACGGCGGTGCGCATCACCGGCACCCGTGGGCGTCTCGCCGCCGACTCGCAGCGCAAGTACGACAGCGCCCTCGCTCTCTTCGAGCAGTACGTCGACGGCGCGAGGCTCCTCGACCTGCTCGATGTGAGCTCGTCGGCCGTGGTCACCCCGCTGATGTTCGAGTACGGGCTGATCGACCGCGCCCGCGCCGCCCGCAAGCACATCGTGCTGCCCGAGGGGTCGGATGACCGGGTGCTGCGTGCCGCAGCCACCGTGCTCACCAGGGGCATCGCCCGCCTCACGATCCTCGGCGACGAAGACGAGGTGCGTTCGCGGGCTCGGAGCCTGGGGGTGAACATCGATGCGGCCGAGGTCGTCAGCCCGTTCGACCACGAGCTGCGTGAGCGGTTCGCGGCCGAGTATTCGAGCATCCGCTCGCACCGCGGAATCACGCTCGACATGGCCCGCGACACCGTCACCGACGTCTCGTACTTCGGCACGATGATGGTGCAGCTCGGCCTCGCCGACGGAATGGTCTCGGGCGCCGCGCACACCACCGCGCACACCATCAGGCCGGCCTTCGAGATCATCAAGACCCGGCCCGAGGTCTCGGTCGTGTCGAGCGTCTTTCTGATGGCGCTCGCCGACCGTGTTCTGGTCTACGGTGACTGCGCCGTCATTCCCGACCCCACCGCCGAGCAGCTCGCCGACATCGCCATCTCGTCGTCAGAGACGGCAGTGCAGTTCGGCATCGACCCGCGGGTCGCCATGCTCTCGTACTCGACCGGTGCCTCGGGGGCCGGCGCCGACGTCGAGAAGGTGCGCGAGGCGACGGCGCTGGTACGGTCGCGTCGGCCCGCACTTCTGGTCGAGGGGCCGATTCAGTACGACGCAGCTGCCGACGTTGCGGTCGCCGCCGCGAAGATGCCCGAATCGGCGGTCGCCGGCCGCGCCACGGTGTTCATCTTTCCCGACCTCAATACGGGCAACAACACCTACAAGGCGGTGCAGCGCAGCGCGGGCGCCGTCGCGGTGGGCCCGGTGCTGCAGGGGCTCAACAAGCCGATCAACGACCTGTCACGCGGGGCCCTGGTTGCCGACATCGTGAACACGATCGCCATCACGGCCATCCAGGCCGCCACCGGCGACGAGGCCGCGTCGGCGGTCGAGTCAGACGTGGCCGACGCAGAGGAGATCCGCGCATGAGCACCGTTCTGGTCATCAACAGCGGTTCGTCGTCGCTGAAGTACCAGCTCATCGAGATGACGAACGAGTCGGTGCTCGCCAACGGGCTCATCGAGCGCATCGGCGCGGGCGGCGACACGGGGTCGTCGAAGCACACCGTCACGCTTCCCGGTTCTGAGGCGCGGTCGTTCACCAGCGAGCATCCGGTCGCCGACCACACCGAGGCGTTCAAGGTCATGCTCGCGGCGTTCGACAAGCACGGCCCGTCGATGGCAGAGAACCATCCGGTCGCGGTCGGGCACCGCGTGGTGCACGGTGGCAAACGGTTCTTCGGGCCCACCGTGGTCACCGACCTCGTCAAGATCAACATCGAAGACCTGGCCGAACTCGCGCCGCTGCACAATCCCGCCAATCTCGACGGAATCAACGCGGCACAGGTCGCCTTTCCGGGCATCCCGCACGTCGCCGTGTTCGACACCGCCTTCCACGCCACCCTGCCACCGGCCGCCTACACCTACGCCATCGACGCCGGCCTCGCCGACAAGTACCGTGTGCGCCGGTACGGCTTTCACGGCACGTCGCACAAATTCGTCTCGGAGGCCGCGGCCGAGTACCTCGAACGCCCCCTCGGCGAACTGAAGACCATCGTGCTGCACCTCGGCAACGGTGCCTCGGCCTGCGCAGTCGACGGGGGAGTCTCGGTCGACACCTCGATGGGGCTCACCCCGCTGGAGGGCCTCGTCATGGGAACGCGCTCGGGCGACCTCGACCCGGCCATCCTGTTCCACCTCAACCGCAAGGCGGGCCTCGGCTTCGCCGAACTCGACGAACTGCTGAACCGCAAGAGCGGTCTGCTCGGGCTGAGCGGCCACGGCGACATGCGCGACGTCGTCACCGCCGCCGGCGAGGGCGATGCGGATGCTCAGCTGGCCCTCGACGTGTACCTGCACCGCATCAAGCATTACGTGGGTGCCTACGCCGCGGGCCTCGGCGGCGTCGACGCCATCGTCTTCACGGCCGGAGTCGGTGAGAACAGCGACGTCGTGCGCTCGGGCGCCCTGGCGGGCCTCGAGGCCTTCGGCATCGCCGTCGACCCCGAACGCAACACCTCGGGCCACCGTGGCCGACGCCGCATCTCGCCCGACGAGTCACCCGTCGCGGTGCTCGTCATCCCCACCAACGAAGAGCTGGAGATCGCCCGCCAGTGCCTCACCGTGATCTGATCGGTGGCCGGTGGCCGGTGCCGGTTCGGGTGCCGGTGGCGGGTGCCGGTGCCGTGCCGGTGCGGGTGCCGTGGCCGGTGGCGAGCGGCCTGCGGCGTGCGCTGCGTCAGTCGGCGATGAGCCGTTTACCGTAGGCCACCGCGTGATCGGGCTCGTAGCCGAGGGCGCGGTAGAAGTTCTGCGCCTCAGTGTTGTCTGATCGCACCTGCAGGTTGAGTTTCGGGCATCCGCGTTCCGTGAGCAGCCGCTCGGCCTCGGCCATGAGCTGTCGTGCGTACCCGCGGCGTTGCGCCGCCGGGCTCACGGCGAGGTAGTTGACCCAGCCGCGGTGCCCGTCGTAACCGACCATGGCGCTCGCGATCACAGACGGCGCGTCTCCGGCCGCGTCGACCCCAGCCGGGTCAGCCGGGCCCGACACTGTCGCGTCGTCGGCCGCAGATGCCGGCATGGGCGCGGGCTCGACCCCGACGAGGAAGAGTTCGGGCTGCACCGTGAGCTTGCGCGCGATGTCCCGGTGCGGGTCGTTCCACGGGCGAACGAGGCCGCAGTCGGTCCAGAGGGCGACGACGGCCTCCGTGTCGGCGACGTTGAACGGTCGAATCAGCATCGCTCCAGCCTAGGAGCGGTCTCGATGCGCCGCGAATCACGACCCCGCGCACGGCGACCTTGCGCTCCCGGTGCGCCGCGAATCACGCCCCCGCGCATCCGTGCGCCGCGATCGTCGGGCCGGCGTGCCCAGCTCGGCCGACGGCGGCTCGGCCACCCCCAGCCTCGGCCTCCTCACCCATCGCGGCCTTCCGCATCGAGCGGCCGCGATCGACTCGGCCGCCCCTCAGTCGGCGAGCAGCTGCGCCGTTCGGTACGGCATCAGCTGCCGCAGCACGATCGACGTCGAGGTGCGCCTGATGCCCGGGCACCGCAGAATCTGCTGCCCGATGCTGTACAGATCGTCGGCGTCGCGTGCGACGACCTGGCAGATGATGTCTTCGGCACCGGCAATCGCTGAGCATTCGATGACCTCTCGGATGCCCGCCAGGGCCGCGATCGTCTGATCGAACTTCTCCTGGTCGACCTCGGCGGTCACGAACGCGCGCAAGCCGAAACCGAGGTGGCCCGGCTCGAGGCGAACGCTGTGGGCTCGCAGAGCATCCGTGCCCCCCATGCGTTCGAGGCGTGCCTGCACGGTTCCGCGGGCGAGGCCGAGCCGCTGGGCGAGCAGCAGCACGGGTGCGCGCGGATCGTCGTCGAGGGCGCGCAGGATGCGACGGTCGGTGCTGTCGAGAGTGGTCAATCTGTCGACTTTCTGTCGGGTGGCGCGAGCTGGTAGTAGTCAGTATGCCCGATCTGACTCCCGCCAGTTGCGCAATACGCCCGGTCGGGTTCTACTGGCCCGATGACTGACGACCTGAGTGCCCCCGACCGAGCTCCCGCCAGCGCCAAGGCCCCGGCCGGTGACACGGGGACACCCGCGGCTGACGCCCCGGCCCCGGCCACCGCGACGCACCAGGCCATCACCACCGCCCCGGCCCCCGCGTTGCCGCCCCGCATCTCGGTCGGCCGCTACCTCGCCACCCGCCTGCGCCAACTCGGCGTCGAGCACCTCTTCGGACTGCCGGGCGACTTCAACCTGAGCCTGCTCGACGAGATGCTCGCCCCCGACGCTCCGAACGCCGATCAGCAACGCCCTGCCGCCCCGCACACCGCGGCCGCGACCCCACGCCCCGCCGCCCCACACCCCGCCGCCCCACATCTAGCGGCCCCGCACCCTGCCGCCGCCTCGCACCCCCTCCAGTGGGTCGGCACCACCAACGAGCTCAACGCCGCCTACGCCGCAGACGGCTACGCGCGCATCCGCCGCTCGATCGGTGCCCTCGTCACCACGCTCGGCGTCGGCGAACTCAGCGCGATCAATGGTGTGGCCGGGAGTTTCGCTGAAGACGTTCCGGTCGTGCAGATCACCGGCATGCCGGCCTCGCGCGCCATGGCCGAGGGCGCACTGCTGCACCACACGCTCGTCGACGGCGACTTCGAGCACTTCCGGCGGGCCTACGCCGAGGTGACCGCGGCGTGTGTCGTGCTCAAGGCTCACAGCGCTCCCGCCGACATCGACAGCGTGCTGCTGACCGCCCTCACCGAGTCGAAGCCGGTCTACCTGGGGGTGCCGTCAGACGTGGCGGTCGCGCTCGTGTCGTCGGCGAACCTCTCGCAGCCGCTCGTGGCGTTCTCGAGCGACCCGCGGCAGCTCGCCCGATTCACCGAGGCTCTGCGCCAGGCGGTGTATTCGGCATCGAACGTCAGCCTTCTGGTGGGACCGAAGGTGCATCGCGCCTCTGTCGAGCCGATCATCCGTTCGATCGCCGACGCACCCGGCGTCTACATCGCGACCCAGAGCGGATCGAAAGCGATTCTCGACGAGTCGCACCCCGCAAGCGTCGGCACCTACCTCGGCGCTCATACGCGCGTCGAGGCGGCCCGCCGCAGCATCGACGCGGCACCCCTGCTCATCCTCGCCGGAGCCGTCATGAGCGACCTGCTCACCGGCTTCTTCAGTCACCGTTTCGACCCCGACGCGGCCGTCGAACTCTCGCTGACCTGGGCGCGGGTCGGCGAATCGACGTTCTTCGGGGTGCACCTCGGCGACGCCCTGCGAATCGTCGACGAGGTGCTGCAGGATGCCCGGCTCGACCCGGTCGCCCCCATCTCTCTGGGCGGCGCGAGCCCGGTGCCCGACGCCGTCGTGTCTACGCCGGCGGCCGCGCCAGCGACGGCCGCCGCGTCCATTGCGCCCGCCGCGCCCACCGCCGCGCCCGCCGACACGCCTACGGCCCCCACGCCGGCCGCCGAGACCCTCACCCACGAGGCCTTCTGGCAGGGCATCCAGAGCTTTCTGACCCCGGGCACGACCGTCATCGCCGAGGCCGGCACCGCCTTCTTCGGCGCCATCGACCTCACGCTGCCCGACGACTGCGACCTGCTCGGGCAGCCGGTCTGGTCGTCGATCGGTTTCACTCTGCCGGCGACCCTCGGCGTGTGCCTCGCCGAGCCCGGGCGTCGCGCCGTTCTGCTGATCGGCGACGGATCGGCGCAGCTCACCGTGCAGGAGCTCGCCACGCTGCTGCACCGCGGCCTGGCCCCCGTGGTCTTCGTGCTGAACAACGGCGGGTATACGATCGAGCGCGCCATCCAGAGCCCCCATGCCGCGTACCAGAGCGTCACGCCCTGGAACTTCACCCAGCTCCCCGGGGCCTTCGGCGCCGCCGACCGTGCCGTCACCGCAACCGTTCGCACGCCCACAGAGCTGACGGATGCCCTGGCCCTCGCCACGCGCACCACCGACAAGCTCGTGCTGGTCGAGGTGATGTTGCCGGTGCTCGATTCGCCGCGCCTGCTGAAGGCGCTCGGCGAAGGACTCTCGGCCGCGAACGCCGCGAACGCCGCGAACGCTGCGCCGGCTGCGCAGCCCGCGCCGGCCGCGTCTCGGGTGGTGCCCGCGGGGCTCTAGCGGCCGTTCGCACCCGCCTCGCGACCCAGCACCCCGGGGCGGGAGCGGCGCGCCACGCTGTCGCGACCCGTCTCTCGAGGCGCCCGACCCGCACGAGACGCCCCCGGCACCGCGCTACCGCGACCCGCGGCCCGGGCCGCCCGACCGCGCGCGACCTCGGCGCCGCCGCTGCCGCGACCCGTTTCCGGGGGCGCCCGACCCCCGCGCGCGACCCCCGTGCCCACCCCACCCGCCCCCACACCTCGGCTCTGCACAGGTTCGCCGGCGACGGGCGGCAGTGTCGGTGGCGACGGATACGATTGGTGCCATGGTCACAGCCCTCTACCGACGCTACAGGCCTGAGACTTTCGGCGAGATGATCGGCCAGTCTCAGGTGACTGAGCCCCTGATGACTGCGCTGCGCACCAACCGGGTCAACCACGCCTACCTCTTCTCGGGCCCGCGCGGCTGCGGCAAGACCACTTCTGCGCGCATCCTGGCCCGTTGCCTGAACTGCGCCGAGGGCCCCACCGACACGCCCTGCGGTGTTTGCCCCAGCTGCGTCGAACTCTCGCGCGACGGTTCGGGCTCGCTCGACGTCGTCGAGATCGACGCTGCATCGCACAACGGGGTCGACGATGCCCGTGACCTCCGTGAACGCGCCGTCTTCGCGCCTGCCCGAGACCGTTACAAGATCTTCATTCTCGACGAGGCGCACATGGTCACGCCGCAGGGCTTCAACGCGCTGCTGAAGATCGTCGAAGAGCCGCCAGAGCACATCAAGTTCATCTTCGCCACGACCGAGCCCGACAAGGTCATCGGCACCATCCGGTCG
Organism: Subtercola sp. YIM 133946; assembly: GCF_036553535.1. NCBI lineage: Bacteria > Bacillati > Actinomycetota > Actinomycetes > Micrococcales > Microbacteriaceae > Subtercola > Subtercola sp. YIM 133946. The sequence continues at coordinate 55,421 of NZ_JAZHPE010000024.1, read as the reverse complement.
CGCACCCATCACTACCCCTTCCGCCTCATCCCGCCGGCCCAGCTGCTCGAGTACGTGCAGGCGCTCTGCGAGATCGAGGGCGTCGCCGTCGCTCCCGGCGTGCTCCCGCTCGTCGTTCGCGCCGGCGGCGGATCTGCGCGTGACACCCTCTCCCTGCTCGACCAGCTCATCGCGGGCTCCGAGAGCAACCGCATCGAGTACGAGCGCGCCGTCGCCCTGCTCGGCTACACGCACGCCTCGCTGCTCGGCGAGGTCATCGACGCCCTGGGCAACCACGACGCCGCAGCCGCCTTCGCGGCCGTCGACCGCGTCATCCAGACCGGCCAAGACCCCCGCCGCTTCGTCGAAGACCTGCTCGAACGCCTCCGCGACGTCATCATCGTCGCCGCGTCGAACTCCGCCGAGGGTGCCGCCGCCGTGCTGCGCGGGATGCCCAGCGACGACATCCTGCAGATGCAGCAGCAGGCAGGCCTCTTCGGGTCGGCCGAGCTCTCGCGCACGGCCGACATCGTGAACGCTGCGCTCACCGAGATGACCGGAGCCACCTCCCCCCGCCTGCACCTCGAACTCATGATCGCGCGCGTGCTCGTTCCGGCCAGCGACGACTCGGCGCGCGGCGCTCTCGCCCGCGTCGAGCGCCTCGAGCGTCGCGTCGGTGTGGGTGCCGGGGTCGACCCGGTCGCGGCGGCAACTCCGTCGCGCGTGATCGAGTCGCCCGCGGCGCCGCCTGCTGCGGCCTGGCCATCGGGGGCGCCCGCTGCGTCGTCCGCGACGTCGCTCGCGGCGGGTGCGACATCTGCGCCGCCCGCCGCGTCGTCGTCTTCAGCGTCGCCCGCTGCTGCTGCGGCGTCGTCCGCTGCTGCGGCGTCGTCCGCTGCTGCGGCGTCGTCCGCTCCGGCGCTCGCTCCGACGTCGTCGTTTGTGGCGCCGGGGTCGTCGTCGCCGTCTGTGGCGCCCGGGTCGTCGTCATCCTCGGCGGTGCTCGCGTCGTCGTCGTCCGCTGGGGCGCCGGGGTCGTCGCCGTCTTCCGCGCTCTCGGCCGCGTCTGGTTCTTCAACTCCTACCGCAGTTCCCTCGCCATCCGCGCCGGCCACGTCCGCTCCCACTCAACCCGCCACCTCGACAACTCCCGCATCGGTCACCGCCCAGCAGCTCAAAGACGCCTGGCCCGAGATCCTCGAGGCCGTGCAGAAGACCAAACGCAGCGCGTGGATGGTCGTCTACACCGCCTCGGTGCGCGCCCTCGACGGCGACGTGCTCACCCTCAGCTTCCCCAGCGAGAACGACGTCGCCAGCTTCAAGCAGCAGCAGGCCCCCGGCCAGGGCGTCAGTGAGTACCTCCGCCAGGCCATCCTCGACATCATCGGCCTCCGCGTGAAGTACATCGCCCGCGTCGACGCCTCAGGCTCCACCGCCCGCACCGACTCCGCCGCGCAGCCCGCCCCTGCCGCGCCACCGGCCCCGCCCGCTCCTGCCGCGTCGCCCGCCCCGCCCGCCCCTGCCGCGTCGCCCGCCCCGCCCGCGGCGACCTCCTCTCCGTCAGCAGCGCCCAGGTCCGCTTCCGATTCGCAGGCTCTCCCCGCCGACCCGAGCCCGGCTACGCCTGCGTCCGCTCCAGCGGCATCCGCCCCCACCGCGGTCAGCAGCCCCCAGGCGGATCCCACCCGCACCTCACAGCGCACGCAGTCGCCGCGAGCCAGTACGAGGTCGGCGACGGGCGGCACCGCCCCGGCCGCCCCCACATCCCCCACCACGGCATCCCTCACCACGGCATCCCTCACCACGGCAGCCCCCACCACGTCGTGGCCGACCGTCACCATCCCCACGTCGGCACCCGAGCCGGGTGACGATCCAGTGCGCGCCGGCTCCATCACAGTCGACATCCCTGCCGCCGCCGATGTTCCCGACGATCTGCCCGATGACATCCCCGAGGGGTCGATCGCCGAATACGAGGAGGGCGAGGGCTGGTTCGTGCCCGGCGACGACGTTCCGGTTGCCGACGGGCCGACCGACTTCGATCCGTCTGACCTGCGCCGCTCGAGCCCGGGCAGCGGCGGTTCGTCTGCCTCTTCGTCTGTGGCCGCCCAGCCCCGGGCATCCGTCGCCGAGAACCCTGCCACGCCCATCGCAGCGGCATCCGTCGCCGGAACGCCCCCGGCCGCAGCGCCCGCCACCGGCGGCGCCGTCTGGGTCGACCCAGCCTCGATCGCGCCCACCGCGACGAGTGCTGCCACCGGAGCGCAGCCGGGCGTCTCGAGCGCCACCGGCGGTGCGGATTCTGCGCCGACCGCGGCATCCCGCGCTGCGGTCCAGCAGCCCGCCCCGCCCGCGGCCCAGCAGCCCACCCCGGCCGCCACCCAACAGCCCACGCCGACCACGCCTAGCGCGGCCCAGCAGCCCACCCCACCCGCCACCCGCGCCGCCACCCCCACCCGCCCCACGCCCCAGTTCGGCGAGAAGCAACGCTACGGCGAGGCCGTCGTGCGCGAGATCCTGGGGGCGAGCTTCATCGAGGAGCGCCCCGTCGCCCCCCGCGGAACCGCCGCCCCCGGCACCCAGAGCCGGGAGGGCTAGCCCATGTACGAAGGCATCGTTCAAGAACTGATCGACGAGCTCGGCCGGCTGCCCGGCATCGGGCCGAAGTCGGCGCAGCGCATCGCGTTCCACATTCTGCAGACCGAGACGTTCGACGTCACGCGTCTCGCGGAGGTGCTGCTCGAGATTCGCGACAAGGTGCACTTCTGCTCCATCTGCGGCAACGTCGCCGAACAAGACCTCTGCTCGATCTGCCGCGACCCGCGCCGCTCGCTGAACGTCATCTGCGTGGTCGAAGAGGCGAAAGACGTGGTCGCCATCGAACGAACCCGCGAGTTCCGCGGCCGCTACCACGTGCTCGGCGGAGCCATCAGCCCCATCGACGGAATCGGCCCCGACAACCTGCGCATCCGCGAGCTCATGCAGCGCCTCGCCGACGCCACCGTCGAAGAGGTCATCATCGCCACCGACCCGAACCTCGAGGGCGAGGCCACGGCCGCCTACCTCTCGCGGCTGCTCACCACGCTCGAGATTCGCGTCACCCGCCTCGCCTCCGGCCTCCCCGTCGGCGGAGACCTCGAATACGCCGACGAGGTCACCCTCGGCCGCGCCTTCGAGGGCCGCCGCCTGGTCGAGCGGTAAGGGCCGCCCGGGCCATGCGTTGGCGTCCCCCCACCCCGGGCCGGCCCATCGAGCCGGGCCCGCCCCTGGTGCCGCGCACCACGCCGCCCGCCTCACCGCCCGCGCCTCCGTCTGCGCCGTCTCCGTCTCCGGATGCCGCGCCCACCCCTGAGCCCGCGCCTGCGGATGCCGCACTCACCCCCGAGCCCGCGCCCGCGGATGCCGCACCCACCCCCGAGCCCGCGCCCGCGGATGCCGCGCCCACCCCCGAACCCACGCCCCGGGATCCGGCGCCCAACCCCACGCCGGCGACTCCGGATGCCGCACTGTCCGACACCGCGCCGAACCCGCCGTCACCCCAGCCGCCCCAGCCTGCCCACCTCGCCGACCCCGAATCGAGCCCGATGAGCGACCACCCCTCCGCCCCGAGCGCCGCGACGCCCCCGCCCTTCGCCGCACCCGATCCCACCGCCGACGCAGAGACCACCGTGCCCGCCGCCGCCGAGTCACTGCCTGTCGCGATCGCCGCCGGCCGAGCATCCGACACCCCCACCTGGCTCGGCGACCCCACCCTGCTCGCCGCCTTCTGGCGGTATGAGCGCGCTCTGATGACGAACGACATCGCGGAGCTCGACGTGCTGTTCGCGCAGAGCCGCCTCACCGTGCGCAGTGAGGCGGGGTCGGCGTTGGTCGGGCACGACGAGATCGCGGCGTTCCGCGCGGGGCGCCCGCCGGTGCCGCAGCGCTACCTGCGGCGCATGCACCTGCGCCCGATCGATGAGAACACGGCCGTCATCGTCGCCGAAACGGTGCGCAACGACAACGGAACCGGCTCGCAGACACAGCTGTGGCAGCGCCCGAACCCGGCCGCCCCATGGGCCGTCACCGTCGCCCACGTCTCGACCGTGCCCGGTGTGCAGTTCGGCACCCGGGAGCTCTCGCGCGCCGACGAGCGGGCCATCTGGGCGACGCCTGCCGAGCGGCGTCCGTTGATCGCGTCGGCGGCACACCCGAACAACGCTGCCGAGGTGGGGCCGCTGGCGGGCGTCCGCGTCGCCGTCAAAGACCTCTTCGCCATCACCGGCGAGATCATCGGCGCCGGCACTCCCGCGTTCGCCGCCGGCCGACGCCCCGAGACCGAGACCGCACCGGCCGTGCAGGCCCTCATCGACGCCGGCGCCGAGATCACGGGCCTCGCCCAGACCGACGAGCTCGCCTTCTCCATCGCCGGAACCAACGTGCACTACGGCACCCCACCCAACCCGGCGGCTCCCGGCCACATCTCGGGCGGGTCGACCAGCGGCCCGGCCTCCGCCGTCGCGATGGGCCTCGCCGACCTCGGCCTCGGAACCGACACCGCCGGCTCCATCCGCGTACCCGGCTCCTACACCGGACTCTTCGGCCTCCGCACCACCCACAACGCCGTCTCGCGCGCCCAACTCATCGGCCTCGCCCCGAGCTTCGACACCGTCGGCCTGCTCGCCCGTGACCTCGTCACCCTCGAGCGCGGCGTCGCCGCCCTCCTCGCCACGGGCGACCGGATGCCCGGGGCCCCCTTCCCGCCGGCCACCCCTGCTCAGACCTCCGTCGGCGCCCACGGCGCGGCGGCCACCGGCGCGCAGCCCGCCGGTGACGGCAGCGTCGCATCCTCCTCAGTGTCTCCGGTCGGCGGCTCCACGACCGACACCGCGCTCACGACCGACACCGCGCCTACCACTGACACCACGCCCACGACCCCCACCCCGACCGGCACCGCCGCCCCCACCCCCATCACGCGCATCCTCATCGACCCGGCACTGGTGGCGTTGGCCGACCCCGCCACGCGGCTCACGTTCGAGGCCGCCCTCCGTGCCCTCGCGCTCAACGCGGGGCTGCCGGTACAGACCGCCGAACCCAGTACAGCCCTCGACCCCGGCGACCTCGAGCGCTGGTTCGACGCGTTCCGGCTCGTGCAGCAGTTCGAGGCCTGGGCCGGAGACGCCGACTTCGTCACGGCGAACCCCACCGCTCTCGACCCGGCCATCGCAGCGCGGTTCGCCGCCGCCAGCACGATCACCGAGCAGGCGGCGGCGGATGCCCGCAGCATCCTCGCCCGGGCGACCTCCGTGCTCGAATCCGTCGTTGCTCCCGGTACCGCACTCGCCCTGCCCTCGACGTCATCTGCTGCCCCGTCGCTCTCGGCAGACCCCGCCGAGATCGACCGCGTGCGCGCGGCGACCCTGCGCCTCACCTGCCTCGCGTCGCTCTCGGGCCTTCCCGCCCTCACCCTTCCCTACGGACGCGTCGGAACCCTCCCCACCGGGCTCTGCCTGATCGGCTCCCGCGGCGCCGACCTTGCCCTTCTCGCGGTCGCTAACGCTCGCTCCTGAGCCACCTTCAAGCCGTTTCTCGGTGTTGCATCATGAAATACGTCGCGTCAGGTCGTATGCGGGCCTGCTGAGCCGTATTTCATGCTGACCCGGCGCGTCCGACGCCGCACCCCTGCCCCCGGCACTCAGCGGGTCAGGCCGCGCCGAGGCTCCGTACCAGGGCCCCGAGGTCGTCTGCCGCCAGGGGCACCCGCGTGCCACCCGTCACCAGCTCCGAGAAACCGCCGTCGTTCGCCATGATGGTGATCGTGTAGAGCTTCTCGGTCGCCGATGCGTTCACGATGCGGTGCTCCGACCCGGGCTGCAACGTCAGCACGTCGCCCGGCACGAGCGGCACGACGGCGTCGTCGGAGCGCGCCTCGGCCGTGCCCGCCAGCACGATGAAGATCTCGGCCGACTCGGCGTGCGAGTTGAGCGGCTGCGCCCCGCCCGGCCGCCAGATCTCGAGGAAGACGCTGGTGGAGCTGCCCTGCGCGGGGCCGGCGAGCTCCGCGAGCACGACCGTGTCGTCGGGGCTGATCAGAAACCCCGGAAGGTCGGCGACATTACGAATGACAGGTGCTGCTCCACTCACGGCGGTTCTCCTCAGGTTGTCCATCGCGCGACTCAGGTTGTCCATGGCGCGACCGCGATACTGCTGCAGCCTAGGAGGCCAACGTTTCGCGAATGTGTCGTTCGGGCATCCCGCACCGAACCCGCCCCCCGCACCCGACGACCCGTAACACGCAGCCCCGCCCCAGCCCGCCTCACCTAGAATGAGTAGTCGTCTCGTCGGCACCGACCCGCGAGCGACGCATCCCGAAGCAACCCCAGGAGTACGCCCGTGGCCTTGATCGTGCAAAAGTTCGGCGGATCATCCGTCGCCGACGCCGAGAGCATCAAGCGCGTGGCCAAGCGCATCGTCGAGACCCGCAAGGCGGGCAACGAGGTGGTGGTGGCCGTGAGCGCGATGGGCGACTCCACCGACGAACTGCTCGACCTCGCCCACCAGGTCACGCCCATTCCGGCTCCGCGCGAGCTCGACATGCTGCTGACCGCCGGCGAGCGCATCTCGATGGCGCTGCTGGCCATGTCGATCAAGAGCATGGGCCACGACGCCCGCTCGTTCACGGGTAGCCAGGCCGGCATGATCACGGATGCCCGGCACGGCCAGGCCCGCATCGTCGACGTCACTCCCACCCGCGTTCGTGCGGCTCTCGACGAGGGGGCCATCGCGATCGTCGCCGGCTTTCAGGGCTTCAACCGCGGCACCGGCGACATCACCACCCTCGGCCGCGGTGGATCAGACACGACCGCCGTTGCCCTCGCCGCCGCGTTGAGCGCCGACGTCTGCGAGATCTACACCGACGTCGACGGAATCTTCACGGCCGACCCGCGGGTGGTTCCGCGTGCGCACAAGATCGACCGCATCACGAGCGAGGAGATGCTCGAGCTGGCCGCGAACGGGGCGAAGGTGCTCTATATTCGCGCAGTGGAATATGCCCGGCGCCACGGCGTGACCCTCCACGTGCGGTCGTCGTTCAACAACAACGACGGCACCATCGTGTACAACGAGGCCGGTGCCGGTGGGCTCGGCGGGGGAGCGGATGCCGTCGGCGCGGGTTCGGGCGCCCCGGCCTCGTCGAACACGGCCGCCCTGCTGGTCATCCCGAACCGTGGCGTGGGCGGCGCAAGCCAGGCCTCCGGCCAGATCACCTCTGAAGAGAACAGCGAGAAATCCGTGGAAGAGCCTCTCATCGCCGGCGTCGCCGCCGACCTCAGTGAAGCGAAGATCACCGTCGTGGGCGTGCCCGACATTCCGGGTAAGGCCGCGCAGATCTTCAACATCGTCGCCAAGACCGGCGCGAACATCGACATGATCGTGCAGAACGTGTCGGCCGCGGCCACGGGGCTCACCGACATCTCGTTCACGCTGCCGAAGTCAGAGGGGCAGCAGGTGCTCACCACGCTGACCTCGTCGCAGCCGGAAGTGGGGTTCGCGTCACTGCAGTACGACGACCAGATCGGCAAGCTCGCGCTCGTCGGCGCCGGGATGCGCACGAACGCGGGCGTCTCGGCGAAGCTGTTCACGGCGCTCTATGAGGCCGGCATCAACATCGAGATGATCTCGACGAGCGAGATCCGCATCTCGGTGGTCACCCGGGCCGACACGGTGAACGACGCCGTGCGCGTGGTGCACACTGCGTTCGGCCTTGACTCCGACACCGAGGCGGTCGTGCACGGCGGCACGGGCCGCTAGGCACCATCCCGCCAATGGCCCTCGGTTTGCGCAAAAGCACGGAATAACGCCCCATAGCGACCCTTTGCGCACAATCGACGGGTTGCCGGCGACGGGAACCTGACGCTCAGCCGCCGACCGCGAGCAGCGCCAGCACACTCGACGCATTGAACAGGATGTGCGCGACGATGCCCGCGCCGAGCCGCCCCGTCGACACCGCCAGCCGCGCGTTCACCAGCCCCAGAAACAGGGTCGCCCCGCCGAGAGCCAGCGCCGACGCCCACGACGACGACTCGTACAGGTGCAGCGCCATGAACACCACAGAGCTCACCAGAATCGCCACCGTGTTCGCCAGCCGCAGCCGGGCCGGGTCGAGCGCATAGCCGGCCGCATCCACCGACCCCGGCGCGGTGCGAAGCACGCGGTTGCGGATGCCCCGCAGCACCAGCCCGCGAAAGAACACCTCCTCGACGAACGGCCCCAGAAGGCAGGCGAAGAGCAGGGCGTTCAGCACGATCCAGAACGTGTCGGAGTCGAGCGTCAGATTGCCCTGCACCGGCGTGTCGCCCGCCAGCCGCTGCGCCGCGACCGCGAAGAAGACCGCGATGAGCTTGGCGGCGATCGCGGCGGCGAGCCCGAGCAGCAGGTCGACCCACCGGATGCGCAGCCCGATGTCGGCGCCCAGCGAACCCGATCCGCGCCGCCGAACCACGAGCACCACCACGCCGAACATCGCCCCGTAGCCGAGCACGTTCGTAACGAACTGGGCCGCGCTCGCATTCGGAATCACGCCGAAGACGTACAGCGCCACCCCGACTGCCAGCGCAACGACGAACGCCGCCAGCCCCACGACACTGCTCGGGATGCCCCACCGCACCAGGTACCCCGGCACCGCCGTGGGTGCCTCCGTGAGGGCAGCGCCCCCGGTGCTCGTGCCCGTCCCCGCGGCACCCTGCGCGGTGGGAGTCGGCACCGCACCCGCCCCCTCGACCCCACTCGCGTCGGGAGGCCACGCTGCCGCGGCGGGGTGTGCTTGCGGCGGCGGTGTTGTGGTGGGCTGCGCGTGGGTTGGCGGTGCGATGGCGTCTGCTTGCGGCGGCGGTGCTGTGGTGGGCTGCGCGTGGGTCGGCGGTGCGACGGCGTCTGCTTGCGGCGGCGGTGTATTGGCGGGCTGCGCGTGGGGTGGCGGTGCGGCGGGGTGTGCCTGCGGCGGAGGTGCCGTGGCGGGCTGCACTTGGGGTGGCCGTGCGACGGCGTCTGCTTGCAGGGCCGATGCTGTAGCGGGGCGGTCTTCGGGCGGCCGTGTCACCGCGGGGTGGGGCTCGGGATGCTGCGGTGGCTCCGCGCCGATTTCGCTCATGAGGCACACTAACCCGGGCCGAGCATCCGTCGCCCCCACCGGCAGCGCTCTGCCGGGCCCGCCACCCACCGCCCGACCCGCAGCACACCGTCGGGCCCGCCATCTGCCCGTCGTCGGGCCCGCCGCAACACAGGGCAGCGCTACCGGGATGCTTGGTAAAGTGAACGTTCGAGCAAAAGGAAGAGTGCAGTGGGCAATTCAGCGCAGAGCAGCAACAGCAACGACCAGGACACCGTAGACGCCAGCGCCCACGCCAGTGCCGGCACCGCGCCCGTCGGCCTCAACGTCGGCGTCGTCGGGGCCACCGGTCAGGTCGGCAAGGTCATGCGCCAGCTGCTCGATGAGCGCGACTTTCCGATTGCGAGCATCCGCTTCTTCTCCAGCGCTCGTTCTGCAGGCACGACGCTGACGTTCCGCGGTGCGGAGATCACCGTCGAAGACGCCGCCACGGCTGACCCCGCCGGCCTCGACATCGCCCTCTTCTCGGCCGGCGCCACCGGCTCGAAGGCCCTCGCGCCGAAGTTCGCCGCGGCCGGCGTCACAGTCATCGACAACTCGAGCGCCTGGCGCATGGACCCGGAGGTTCCCCTCGTGGTGAGCGAGGTCAACCCGCACGCCATCGACCAGGCCGCCAAGGGCATCATCGCCAACCCCAACTGCACCACCATGGCCGCCATGCCCGTCTTGAAGGTGCTCGACGCCGAGGCCGGGCTCGAGCGGCTCATCGTGAGCACCTACCAGGCCGTCTCGGGCAGCGGGCTCGCCGGCGCCGAGGAGCTCGCCACGCAGGCCGAGGCCGCGGTCGCCTCGGGTAACCTGCTCGGTCTCGTACACGACGGTTCGGCCGTCACCCTGCCGGCGCCCGTGAAGTACGTGGCGCCGATCGCGTTCGACGTCATTCCGTTCGCCGGCAATCTCGTCGACGACGGTCTCAACGAGACCGACGAAGAGAAGAAGCTGCGCAACGAGAGCCGCAAGATCCTCGAGCTGCCCGACCTTCTCGTCAGCGGAACCTGCGTGCGCGTTCCCGTCTTCACCGGCCACTCCCTCTCGGTGAACGCCGAGTTCGCCCGCCCGATCAGCCCTGAGCGCGTCGCCGAACTGCTGGCTACGGCACCCGGTGTGTCGCTCGTCGATGTTCCGACGCCGCTCGAAGCGGCCGGCAAAGACCCGAGCTTCGTGGGTCGCATCCGTGCCGACGAGGGTGTTCCCGGTGGCCGCGGCATCGCGCTCTTCATCAGCAACGACAACCTGCGCAAGGGTGCCGCACTCAACGCCGTGCAGATCGCCGAGATCTTCGCTCGTCGAGCTGCGGATGCCTCGGCCGCCGCCTCCTCGTCGACCTCCGTCGCGCCCGCCCTCGTCGGCGGCTGACGCACTTCCCGCTCGGGCGGGCTGGCGCGGCCTCACCCTCGGTGCCGCCTCCTGCCCCCGCGGCTGACGAAGCTCTTGCGGTCGGTCGAGTCGCCCGGGGCGGGTGTACCGCTGGCGGCGGTGCGCGGGTCGCGCCACAATGGTGGCATGACCGACTTCAGCGATCCTCAGACCGCCAACCTCCGACTGGCGAACGCCGAGCGCGACGAGGCCGTCGCGCAGCTGAACGCCAACCTGCGTGAGGGCCGCATCGACGAGCAGGAGTTCGTGAAGCGCTGTGCAGTCGTGCGATCGGCCGTGACGCGGGGAGATCTTGCGCCCGTGTTCGGTGACCTGCCCGCTGCACCCCCCGCTCCGCCCGGCCCGCTCGCCGCCGGGGCGCCCGGGCCGGGGCCGGGCATCGCCGGTTTCGGCTCCCACCCCGGGGGAGGGCCGGGTTCGCATACGCCGCCCCCGCCCGCATCGGTGGGCCCGCCCCCGCCCTCACCGCCGCTACCCGACAGCGGGCGCAGGGGCCCGCTCGGCGGAACCGCCGGCACGGTGGCGGTGTCGCTCGCCCCACTGGTCGCGCTCATCCTGTTCTTCCTGACGGGCGCGTTCCTCAGCTGGAACTTCAGCTGGCTCTGGTTCATCCTCGTTCCGGTGGTGTACATCATCGTCTACGGCGCCGGCACCCGCGATCGTCCCGGTCGCGACCGCTGACCCCGGGGGTCGAGCGCGACGCAGAGGTGTTCGACGGCCACGCCCGGCATGACTCGTGCAGCCCTTGACTTAAGTGAGGGATGCTCAGCTAGACTCGCTGGCGATGACAATCCTCCTCCTCACCCTCCTGGTCGCCGTCGCGTGGTGCGCCGTGGCCGTCGTGGTCGCCCTGTTCCTCGGCCGGATGATCGCCCAGCGCGACCGGTGGGCCCCCGCCGCCCCCGCTCCAGCAGCTGCATTCTCGCCGACCGCACCGGCCACGCCGACCGCACCGGCCACGCCAGCCGCACCGGCCACGCCAGCCGCACCGGCCACGTCGGCCACATCAGCCACATCAGCCACATCAGCCGAGTCAGCCGAGTCAGCCACACCGGCCACATCAGCTGCGCTGACCGCACCAACCACCTCAGCCGCGCCGGCCGCGCCGGCCGCGTCGGGGCGTAGCGCGGCACGCGGCCGAGTCGGCCCGCGATGCGCGCGGCTCGACGCACAATGCGCGATACATTGTGAGCATGACTGTTCAGCTGCCGTTCGCGCATCGGCAGACGCCTTCGACGCGGCGGGGGTGACGCCGTCGTGGCGCCCCCGTCGAGCCGTGCGGAAGACCCCGCCCCAGCGGCCCCGCCAGACCAGCACCTGAGCGACGCCACGCCCCCCGCCACCCCGACACCCCCGCCATCGACGCCCCAGTCATCGACAGCCCAGCCATCGACAGCCCAGCCATCGACAGCTCAGCCATCGACACCCCAGTCATCGACAGCTCCGCCGGCCGCGACGCCCCGGTCATCGACACCTCGGTCGTCTACGACCCCGTCACCCCGGTGGTCCTCATCATCGGCGACGCCCAGCGCAACCTCCGTCCTCCCGCGCTCGCCGCGCACCGCTGACCCACGTGCGGCTGCGGACCAGCCCACCCCAACCACCGTCCTCCCGCGCTCGCCGCGCACCGCTGACTCGCGCCCGGCCTCGGCGCGGCCATCGCCCACGCCCACCGTGCGGCCGACGCGCACCGCGTCGCGGCACATCGCGGGGTCGTACTTCTTCGTTCCGCTGGCCGTGATCGCCGTGGCCATCGTGGTGCTCGGGGTTGTGCAGGCCATCCAGCAGTTCGCCGCCCTCGCGGCCGCCACCACCCCCGGCGCTGCGGCAGCAGCCAACGCCGCCACAGCCGCCACCAACGCCGCCGCCACAGCCGCCACCAACGCCGCCACAGACGCAGCGGCCAACGGCGGCGCCATCGCCGCCCAGATCGCGGCAGCGACCGCCCCCGCCGACTTCCTCTACCTCGCCGCCCTGTTCATCAGCACGGCCCTCGTCACCGACTTCCGCCTGCCGGTCGGCCGGCTCTCGAACCTGCCCTCGGTCAGCACGGCCGTCGCGCTGCTCGCCACCGCCAACCTCGGCGACCAGCTCTTCGTCTCGCTCGCCGTGTGGATTCTCGGCTTCTTCTGCGGCGCCCTCTTCAACTCGCGCGACATCATCGTCTCGGTCTACGCCTCGGGCCTCGCCGCCCTGGGCGCCCTCGGCTGGAGCCTGGTGATGCGCATCCCTGCGCCCGTCGGGCCCGCGACCATCCTGTTGGCCGTCGGCGCGACGATCGTCTACCTCGTCATCGTTCTGTCTGTCGAGTTCGCCCGCCAGCGTGGCCGCTGGGGCCGAGACGCGACGTTCGGGCTCGACGAGCTCAGCCTGCGGCGCCTGCTGGTGATCCTCGTCTTCATCGCAGGGCTCTCGGCCGTTCTCTCGTTCGGCTACATGACCATCTACCCCCTGCTGGTTGCGGCCGAGCAGAACCACCGCGGCGCGATCATGCTGCTCATCGTGGCGGCGGTGATCTTCGCCTTCGCCCGCCTTCGCCAACTGCACGGCCTGCAGCGCCGCCTCAGAGGCCTCACCGATGCCGCCCTCACCCTGCCCTGGACAGACCCGGCCAGCCTCTCGCCCGCAGACGCGGGCTGGTCGGCACCCGTCACCGATTCGGGCGCAGACCATCTCGCGAGCATCCTGAAGCAGCGCGCCCACCAGGCCGTGAGCGCCGACGGCATCGAGATCAGAACCGACCCGCCCGGCGCGAACGAGATCGGTTTCGTCGTGCGCCTGGCTCCGGATGCCCAGGGTTTCGTTGTGGCCACGCGCGAGTTGGGCGGCGCCCCCTTCACCCGCGAAGACGAACGGGTGCTCGAGGCGCTCGCCCACCTCGCCACCGAGGCCGCCCGCGTGACCGAAGACATGGCCGACCTCACGCTGCGCGCCAACAGCGACTCGCTCACGAGCCTGCCGAACTACATCGCCTTTCGCCAGGCCCTCGTGGCGGCGAACGAGAACCGGCCGTATTCGGGCGCGATCGCGGTGCTGTTCATCGACCTCGACAGCTTCAAGAAGCTGAACGACCGGCACGGCCACCACGTGGGCGACGTGATGCTGGTCACCGTGGCCGAGAGGCTGAAGGCGACGGCCCGCCCGCACGACATCGTGGCCCGTGTCGGTGGCGACGAGTTCGTCGTCATCCTCACCGCCCTGAAGTCGCTGGCCGAGGCGAAGCAGCTCGCCGAGCACATCACCGCGCAGACCAGCGCTCCCTTCGTGGTCGACGAGACGCCCCCGATCGAACTGCGCCCGCTGCTCAGCGTCGGGCTCGCCTACTCGGCCCACCGCGAGACCGACCCCTCTGCCCTGGTCATCGACGCCGACCGCAGCATGCTCGCGGTGAAGAAGTCGCGCCACCAGGGTGGCCCCGCAGCCGAGAGCACCATCAACATCTCGCCGCACCGTTCGGCGCGCATCAACGACATCGTCGCGGGGGCGATCGACGACGAGCGACTCTCGGTGGCGTTCCAGCCGATCGTGAACATGGCCGAGAACCGCATCTGGGCCTTCGAGGCGCTCGTGCGCTACACCGACCCCGAGCTCGGCGCCATCTCGCCCGGCGCCCTCGTCGAACGCGCGAAGAGCCTCGGCCGAATGGATCAGCTCACCCGCCAGGTGATGGCCAAGGCGATGAGCGGCGCCCGCGCCATCCAGCTCATCGAACCCACCATCTCGACCATCGCCGTGAACCTCGAGGTGGGGCAGATCACCGATGACCACGTCGGCGCGTTCGCGAAGGAGATCGCCGGCCGCTACCCCACCATCTCGCTGTGTCTCGAGCTGAACGAGCGCTCGCTGCGGCACGTCACCGACGACCTGCGCGCCCAGGCCCAGGTTCTGCGCGACCTCGGAATCATCATCGCCCTCGACGACTACGGCTCGGAGAACTCGTCGGTCGGGTCGCTCGTTCGCATTCCGATGGACATTCTGAAACTCGACCGCAGCCTCATCGACGACACCGGCGACATTCGCCAGCGCGAGGTCGTCAAAGCACTGCAGGGCTTCAGCGACGCCCTCGACTACCTGACGATCGTCGAGGGGATCGAGAGCGCCGCCACCGCCGATGTGCTGCGCGGCGTGGGGGTGCGAAACGCCCAGGGCTTCTACTACGGGGTTCCGTCGACCTACGAGCAGACCATCGCCCGGCTCAGCAGGCACGGCACGGCCGCCGTCGTTTCGTAGGCGTTACAGCATCGTTTCGCCTCGACCCCTCGTCGCGAATCGCATCATCGCGCCTAGGGTTTGCCAGTAGTATTCGAAAGCAGGGGGTACCCGTTGGGGGGTAAAGATTCTCGTAGGCATCTTCGCTACCCCGCAGCACTGAACCGTGTCAGCCAGGAATCTGTTGCCAGGTACCTAACTCTTCGGATGGTCAATGAGCGTCTTCTCGAATTCACCCCGCCGCACCGCCGCACCATCGCCGGGTGACTCCGAGCGCGCGCCGCGTCGCGGCCTGCGCTTCGCGTCGCTCACCGGCGCGGCCCTGCTGCTGGCGCTCGCACCGCTCGCCGCAGCGACCTCGGCTTCGGCCGCGACCACGGCCTCGGCAGCGACCGCCGCGACCACGGCGACCGCCGCGGCGACGACCGCCGCGACCACCGGCGCGTCAGACTCCGTGCGCACCCTCGGCGGCGCTCCCGACTTCTCCGGTATCGCGGCTGACGCGCCCGGCACCCTCTCGTTTCCCACCACCACCACCGTTCCCGCCGACGGCAGCGCCGTCTTCGTGAACCTGAACGTCCCGGCCGGCCTCACCCCCACGAGCATCACCGGAACGATCACCCCCGTCACCCCGGCCACCCCCGCGTCGGGCGGGTCGTCGACATCCTCGGCCGCCGCGACGGCCGGGTCGCTCATCGCCACCGTGAACGGCGTCACCCTGCAGACCCTCGACCCCACGGTGCCCGGCACGCTGACGCTGCCCCTCACGGCATCCGATGTGGTCGACGACGTGCTCACCATCGGCCTCACCTACACCACCGCCTCAGCCCTCGACAGCGCGGTCTGCACGGTGCCGTCGAGTGCCAGCGTCTCGCTCGCAGACCTCGTGCTGAGTTACGGCGGCGACGCGACGCCGCCCGCCACCGTGGCCGATTTCCTGTCGCCGAGCCTCACCGCTGTCGCCGTCGAGATTCCGGATGCCCCCTCGGGCGGCCTCGAACAGGCGGGCCTGGCAACCGTCGCCGCGCTGGCCCACGCGCTGCCCTCGAGCGTCGACATCACGCTCTCGACCGCGGGCGACGCCGGCAGCCGCGCGGCCGTCACCCCGTCTCGTGGCCGCATCATCGTGCTGCAGGCCGCGACCGACGGCTCGAACGCCGCCACCACCGCGCTCTCGACCGACGGCGCCACCGATGTTCCGACCCTCACCATCACCGGCCCCGATGCGGCGCTCGCCGAAGCCGGGGCGGCTCTCGGCTCGGCCTACCTGGCCCTGGCGAACTCGGCCGACACCACCGGCCTCAGCCAGACCGGCAGCGCCACGCCGGCGCTCACCCAGAACCTGCAGTACTTCGGGTCGCCGAGCCAGATCTCGCTCTCGGGCTACGGCCAGTCGTCGTCGTTCACGAACGTTCCGCAGGCGTCATTCGGCGGCCCGATCAGCTCGGCCTCGGTGCACCTCGTCGGCATGCACTCCGACATCCCCGATTCGGTGATCGCCACGGCGAACGTGTACTGGAACAACTTCCTCATCGGTTCGCAGGTGCTCGGCCACGACACCCCGATCGACATGACGCTGCCGGTCGACGGCACTCTGCTCACGTCGGCGAACGGCCTGTCGATCCAGCTCAGCGCGGTGCCTGTCACCGGCAACTGCTCGGGGCCGGCCAGCCTCATTCCGATCCAGCTGTTCGTCGACGCGAAGGCCTCGACCGTGGCGGCGGTTCGCGGCCAGACCATCGATCCCGGCTTCGAGCGCTTCCCGCAGGTGCTCGGCGGGGTGCTGCCGGTCGCGTTCGACACCGGCGCGTCGACCGACGCCGCGGTGTCGAGTGCGGGCAGCATCGTCGCCTCGGTGCAGCGCAACTCGAGCATCCAACTCGCCGTCACGGTGGTGACACCGGGCGACTTCATCGGCTCGTCGCAGTCGGGCCTGTTCGTCGGCGCCACGTCTGACGACTCGAATGCGCTGCAGTCGCCGCTGCGACTCGACGGCTTCAAGGCGATCGACTCGAACGCCGTCTCGTTCGGCGTCGGAACCACCGAGCCCTACGCCGCGCTGCAGGCCTTTCAGACCGGCGGCCGCAACGTGCTGATGCTCGGCGGCTGGTCACCGAGTGCCGCGACCGCCGACGTCGACGCGCTGCAGGTGCAGGCCGCGAGCTACACCACGAGCAATCCGAACGGCTGGTTCGGTCTTTCGGGCGACATTCTCGTGGCGCAGCCGAACCAGGCCGACCCGGTGCTCATCTCGAGCAACGCGATCGTTCCACAGACCGCCGTCACCGACGACTACCGCGGCTACGCCGTGTGGATCGCCGTCGTCGCCATCGTGCTGATTCTGGCTGGGGTCATCGGCGAGATCGTGCGCCGCCGCCGCCGGTCGAAGCTGAAGAAGTACGTGGATGCCCAGCTGGTCGCCGAGGGCGCCGCCACCGACCAGGCCGACCATGCCGACCGGGCCGCACCCGGCGCTCCCGATTCGCCCGCGAGCACTGACCAGAAGTAGCCGTGCCCTCACTGACGAAGCCCGAGACGCCCGCAGAGGAGTGGTCTGACCCCTCGGCGGGCTCCGAGCTGCGCCTGCCGAGGCCCGCGGCACCGGCTACCGAGCACACGCTCTTCGCCGCCTGGCTCATCGCCCGCTGGGAGTCGCTCGGGGCACCGACCGCCGGCCGCCGTGTTCCGGGCACGATGGTGGTCGCCTTCGCCGCCCTCGCCGTGGGCGTCGTCGCGGTCGCGATCACCACCTCCTCGGGCCTCAACATCGCCTATGCCGACGCTCAGAGCCACCTCACCATCTCGCGGCGCCTGTTCGACAGCATGGCGCCGGGCTTCACCCAGCTCGGCACCGTGTGGCTGCCGGTGCCGAGCCTCGTGCTCGTTCCGTTCGTCACGAACCTGTGGCTCTGGCACACCGGACTCGCGGCCGGACTGCTCGGCCTCATCTGCCTGATGGGCACCGCCACCGGCGTCTACCGCATCGCCGCCCGCATCGGCCTCGGCCGGGCGGCACGCATCATCGGTGTTCTGCTGATCATCGCCAACCCGAGCATCCTGTACATGTACACGACGGCACTCACCGAGCCGGTGCTCATCGTCTGCATGATGGGCTGTTTCGCGGGCCTGGCGCACTGGGTGACCAGCAAGCGCAATTTGCAGGCCGGCGAGATGATGGTGTTCTGCGGGCTGCCCGCCGCCGGTGCCACGCTCTCGCGCTATGAAGGCTGGGTGCTCGTTTTCGCGGGCACGCTGCTCGTCATGTGGGTGTCGTGGCGCAAGAAGCGGCTGTGGCGGTACTGCGTGAAGATGGGGCTGGCCTTCGCCGCGCTGCCCGGTGTGGCCATCGCGTGGTGGCTGGTCTACAACTACACCGTGTACGGCAACCCGCTCGAGTTCGCGAACGGCCAGTACTCGGCGTCGAACCTCCAGAAGGCGACCGCCGACGCCGGCCTCCTCGCCTACACGCACAACGCCGGGCTCACGCTCTACACCTACAACTGGTCGGTGCTCGAGACCGCCGGCCTGCTCACTGTGCTGCTCGGCCTCGCCGGCGCCGTCGTTCTCGCCTACACCCGGGGCCTGTCGAACGAGGCCCTCGTCGTGTGGATCATGGGCGTCGCCTACGCCTTCTCGCTGCTCAGCCTCTTTCTCGGCCAGACGCACATGAACAACGACCACTCGCTGCCCCAGAACTGGTGGAACAGCAGATACACCCTCGCGGTCATCCCGTGGCTGGCCGTGCTCGCCGCGGTCTTCGTCGACTCGGTCAGAAGACAGCGGTTCTGGATGCCCGCCCTCGCCGTTCTCGGCCTGGCGCTCATTCTGCAGACCTCCTGGTGGGCCGCCGACCCCACGCGCTCGTCGGTGATCGCCGAGGCCGACGGCTACGTGCAGCTGAAGGCCGCCAGCGGGGCGACCGCGGCGGCGGCGTACCTGCGCGACAACTACGACGGCGGCGACGTGCTGATGGACGAGTCGGCCGCCGGCAGCGCCCTGCTGCCCGAGATCGGCATTCCGCTCGTCGACTACTACAACCGATCCACGGGCGAGCTGTTCACCCAGGCCATCGCCAACCCCGCCACTCACGCCAAGTGGGTCTTCGTGTCGACCGCCGACGCCCCCGAGCTCTCTGAGACGGGTGTCGCCGACCTGGTCTACGACTCCATCAAGAAAGACCCGTCATTCGGCGCGTCGTACCGGGTCGTCTTCGACCAGGGCTCGTACCGAATCTACGAGCGGATAGACAGTTGACCGAGACCACCTCACGTGCTGGCGCCCCCGGGCTGGCGGGCGCGACCGGCCGCCACGGCTCTGGCGAGCGCGGGCCGGGGCGCATCGGCGAGATCCTCATCGACGCCGGCCTGATCGACGAGAGCGAACTCGCGGATGCTCTGGCCCTGCAGCAGCGCGAGGGCGGCCTCATCGGGCGGCACCTCATCCTCTCGGGCGCGGTGACGCGTCGTGAGATGTACGACGCCCTGGCGACCCAGTGGAACGCGCCGCTCGTCGACCTCCTGGCGGAACCGCCCGAGGCCGGGCTCCTCTCCGTCGTACCCCCCGAAGACCTCGTCGAGGCGGGCTGGGTGCCGTGGAAGCGGTCGGGGTCGGGGGCGATCATCGCCACCACCGTTCCGCCGACACTCGAGCTGATCGAGTCGGCCCGTGAGCAACTGGGCGTCAGCGACATAACGGTGCGCACCACCACCGACTGGGATCTCAACCAGGCCGTCGAGGCGGCGTGCCGAACGCAGCTGCTCTTCGGGGCGTCCGACGCCCTCGCCACGCATTCGAGCGACGAGTCGGCGAAGTCGGGGCTGCGGCGCTGGCAGCTCATCGTGCCGGGCGTGTTCGTGCTGCTGGTCATCCTGGGCTGCGTGCTGAGCCTCACGACGACGCTGATCGTGGTGCTGACGGCAGCGAACATCCTCTTCGCCATGAACATCGTCTTCAAGGTAGTGGCCGGGTTCAGGGCGCCGTTCAACAACCGCGACAAAGAGCGCTGGTCTGACGAGGTGGCGCTCGAGCGGGTGCGGCGCGGGCTCAAGCCCCTGCCGTCGCGCATTCCCGACAACGAGCTGCCCGTCTACACGATTCTGGTGCCCGCCTACAAAGAGGCGAACATCATCTCGAAGCTGCTGATGAACCTCGGCGCCATCGACTACCCGAAGGCCAAGCTCGAGGTCATGGTGCTGCTCGAAGCAGACGACGAAGACACCATCGCCGCAGTGCGCACCATGCGGCCGCCCGAATACGTGCGCATGGTCATCGTGCCGCCCGGCGGGCCGCAGACCAAACCCCGCGCCTGCAACTACGGGCTCTCCTTCGCCCGGGGCGAGTTCGTCGTCATCTACGACGCCGAAGACCGCCCGAACCCGTCGCAGCTGCGCGACACCGTCGCCGCCTTCAGGCAGGACGAGTTCGAGCGCACCTATGTCGACCCCGAGCAGAAGAAGCTCGTCTGCCTGCAGGGCGCGCTGATCTACTTCAACGCCGACTACAACGTGCTCACCCGGCTGTTCGCGGTGGAGTACGCGGCATGGTTCGACTCGATGCTGCCCGGCCTCGACCAGTCGCACCTGCCGATTCCGCTCGGCGGCACCTCGAACCACTTCGACACCAAGGTGCTGCGGCAGCTCGGCGCGTGGGATCCCTACAACGTCACCGAAGACGCCGACCTCGGGCTGCGGGTGGCCGCGCACGGATACCGCGTCGGCGTGGTGAAGGCGTCGACCGCCGAGGAGGCCTGTGCCGAGGTGGGCGCGTGGATCCGGCAGCGCACACGGTGGATCAAAGGCTACATCATGACGGGGGCCGTCAACACGAGGCATCCCATTCGCTGGTTCAAAGTCAACGGCATCCTGGGCGCCCTGTCGCTCGTGGCGCTGATTCTCGGCACCCCCATCGCGTTCATGCTCTACCCGCTCGTGCTGGGTTTCACGGTGTTCACCTACATCGGGGTGCAGTTCATCGGGCTGAATCTGCCCGACTGGCTGATCGTCGGCGGAACGGTGAACATGCTCTTCTCCAACGGCATGATCATTCTGATCTCAGGTATCGCCGCGTGGAACCGGTACAACTGGCGGGTGGCGATGTTCGCGCTGCTGAACCCCGCCTACTGGATTCTGCACTCGATCTCGGCCTGGCGCGCCGCCTGGCAGATCGTCTTCAGCCCCCACCACTGGGAGAAGACCCCGCACGGCCTCACCGAGGAGTACGAAGACTCCGCCTTCGAGGGCAACTCCCCGGCCTGACCCCCCGCCCCCCGCCCGCCCCGCCGCCCGCCCCCACCCCATGGATCACAAAAACCGTCCCAAACTCCTCGCGTCAAGACGCTTTTCGTGATCCATCCGCCGCCGCGAGCGCGTCGGCGAGGTCGGCGAGAAACTCCTCGGGGGCACGGAAGAGCCCGTGCTTTCGAACGGTCAGCTCGGTGAAGCCGGCTCGTCGGATGCGGGCGTGACGCCGGGCATCGTTCTCGTAGACCACGTCGTCGGTGCGGTGTTGCTCGCCGTCGTACTCCACGACCAGGCGCGCCTGCGGGTACAGCATGTCGACGCGGGCGATCCAGATGCCGTTGTGGTCGCAGATGTCGACGTTCAGCTGTGGTTCGGGCATCCCCGCTCGTCGAATCAGAAGCCTCAGCAGGGTTTCGGGGCGAGACTCGGCCCCCTGCCGCATCAATGCCAGGGCCTCTGTCGCTCGGCGCTTTCCCGGCCCCTGGTACGCGCTCACGCGGGAGAAGAGGTGCGCGGCAGATGTGTGCGGGCGCCGTTCGCCCAGTGCTTGTCTGCGCGGCGAGAGGATGAGGTGATCGCCGACGGCTACAAGGTCGTCGAGCCCGAGCAGCGTCGCACAGTGGATGAACGTGGTCGCCGGATCGCTGACCGGAAGACCATGACGCCGCCACACTTCGACCTTCGGGTACTTGATCTTGTGGCCGACGACACCGCGGGCACGGCTCTCGCCGTTCGGGGCGGGAATCGCGACGTGTACCTTGGCCGTGGGTGCGTACCTGCCGGGCAGCGGACAGTCCCAGAGCGCCGCTGCCGTGAGGTGGCTGAAGAACTCTCCGTCGCGAATGCGTGGCATGAACGCGCGGCACCTGTCGACCACCGTCGCGTCGGCGCTCGTCAGGCTGCGTACGCCGCTGAACGGTCTCGCGAGGTCGTGCGACCGGAGTCGCTTCTCGCTCAGGCCGGCATCCTGCGCCGCGCGCACGTGGAACGGCGCGTGGCCGAGGTCGATAGGGATGGGGACGCGTCGTGGCATCCGCCCATCCTGCTGCACGCGCCGCACCGCCCCCAGACTTATCCACACCCCCCTCAGCCCCCGCCTCGTCCCCGCCCCCCTCGCCTCGTCCCCGCCCCCTCGCCTCGTCCCCGCCCCCACCCCCGTCAGTGTGGATCACAATAAGCGTCCGAAGCGGAGGGCCTTGGGACGGTTTTTGTGATCCATCCGCTTGGGGGCGGGGGGAGGGGGAGGGGGGAGGGGAGGGGAGGGGGGGAGGGGTCAGAAGTCGAGTTTGTTGAAGAGGGGGGCGGGGATGGTGCGCACCACCGCCATGATGAGCTTCCACTTCAGCGGCGCATAGACGACGGGCCGCCCGGCGTTGACGCCTGCCACGATCTCGCCGGCCACCGCCGCCACCGGCGCCAGGCCCTTTTGCGGCAGCGCGGCCGTCATCGGCGTCGCCGTCGGGCCGGGCTTCACCAGAACCACTCGCAGCGGCGACCCGACGAGGCGATGCTGCAGCCCCTCGGTCATCGCCTCGATGAGGGCCTTTGCCGCACCGTAGATGTAGTTCTTGCGCCGCCCGCGGTCGCCCGCGACCGATCCGAGCACCGCGATCGTGCCGGCCGTCATCGTGTCGGCGCAGGCCTCGATCCAGAGCGAGGGCGACACCCCGGTCACCGTCAGAACGTCAGCCGCCGCCGTGAGCGAAGCCTGCGACACCTCCTGCTCGGTCATCGCACCGTGCGCGACCAGAACGGTCAGCCCGGCGCCGGCGGCCGCCCCTGCCGAGCCGGCGCCCGCAAACCCTTCGACGGTGGCCGAGATCGACGACGCCGACACCAGGTCGACGACCGATGTCGTCACCACCGCAGCCGGAAACCGCACCCCGAGGTCGGCCGCGATGCGCGCCAGGCCCTCCTCCGACCGCCCGATCAGCAGGGCAGTGGATGCCCCACCCTCCAGCCACAGCCGAGTGCACTGCTCGGCGATCGCGCTCGTCGCGCCGACCACCACCACGTCGGTCGGCCACACCCCGGAGTTGCCCCGCGAACCCGAAGCGCCGGCACGAGCACCAGCACCAGACCGACCACCGGCACCGGCCCGCGAACCGGCCCCCGATTTACCCGAAGTAGACATCTAGCTCCCCAACAATCGTCGCGACATCTCCGAGCTCATGCCCGGGTCTTTGTACTGCATGAACTCCTGCCAGCGCGGGTATCCCGCCTGAAACAGCGGCACGGGCATCCGCGCGTCTTTGGCCAGGTACAGCCGCCCGCCCGCCTGCGACACCACCGAGTCGAGCCGCGCCAGCAGCGCCAGCGTCGATTCGCCCAGGTTCGGAAAGTCGATGGTCAGATTCACCCCGGGCCGCGGGTAACTGAGCATACCGATCGGCTCGCGGTCGCCCATCGTCTTGAGCACCCCGAGGAACGACCCCTGCCCCGACGCCCGCACGTGCCCCAGCATCTCGGCGACGGCCTCGACCCCCACCGGGCGCGGCAGCACGCACTGGTGCTGGAAGAAGCCGCGCGGGCCGTAGGCCTTGTTCCAGTCTTGAATGGCGTCGAGCGGATAGAAGAACGGCTTGTAGTGCACCACCGACGACCCGAGCGACAGGTGCTGCATGCGGTAGTAGGCACGATTGAGTGCCGGTAGGGTCGCCTTGTTCACGAGCGAGAACGGCGGCACGACCGGAAACGTCGGCCCGCCGCGCACCCCGCCCAGCACCGTGGCGTCTCGCGGCAGCGGCCGGTGCGGCGACGGTGTCACGTTCGCCCGCGACAGGATGCCGCGCCGCCCGCCGTCGGTGGTGATGTCGATCCACGACACGACGTGCTCGAACTCGGCCTCGGAGTCGTCAGAGATCGAGAAGAACTCGGGCAGCGACTGGTACGCGATGTTCTCGGCCAGCAGCCACGGCCCCGGCACGCGTTTCAGCCGCAGCGAGACCTCGACGATCAGCCCGGTCAGCCCGAGTCCGCCGCAGGTGGCCACGAACCATTCGCGGTTCTCGGTCGGCCCGCACACGATCTGGCTGCCGTCGGTGCGCACCAGCGTGATCGATACGACGTGGTCGGCGAAGGTGCCGCGAGTGGAGTGGTTCTTGCCGTGCACGTCGTTCGCGACGGCGCCCGCCACGGTGACGACCGAGGTGCCGGGCGTCACCGCGAGCATCCACCCCTGCCGCGAGAACGTCGCCTGAATGTCGCGCAGCAGCACGCCCGGTTCGCAGGTCAGGATGCCCGTCTCGGCGTCGAACGCCAGAAAGCGGTTGAGGCCCCTGGTGTCCCACAGTGTTCCGCCGGGGTTCAACGCAACGTCGCCGTAGCTGCGCTCCATGCCGCGCGTGATGCCCGGTGCCGTGCGCGTCAGGATCTCTGGCGCGGCAGCCGCCGACGTGATGGCGACGACGTCGTGTTCGGCGTCGCTCAGCCGCCCCCACGACGACACCTTCTGACGGCTCGCAGCGCTCACCGCGCACCCGTCCCGCTGGTTGAGTAGCGCGCACCCGTTCCGCGGGTTGAGTACCGCGCACCCGTTCCGCTGGTTGAGTAGCGCGCAGCGCGTATCGAAACCCCGCTCACAGTGAATTGACCCCGCTCTTGTCTTCTCGAAACGTGATGTTCTTGTCGAGGAAGTACTTGATGACGTACCCGATGCCCAAGCCGATTATCGCACCGGTGTACTTCGCGGCCGCGGTGCCGAAGGCGAAGTAGGCGCCGAACTCGAAGCCCCAGAAGATCAGGGTCGTGATGCCGCTCATGATCGTGTATAGGCCGAGCGTTCGGGCCTGGTGCTTCATGCTCTTCACCTCGTACCTGAAGATGAAGCGCTTGTCGAGGATGTACTTGGCGACGACGCCCACGCCGGTGCCGACGATCACAGAGGCGACCAGAGAGACCGAGCTGGCGATGCCCAGCGCGGTGCCGGCGATCTCGACGAGAAACTGCGAGCCGAGGTTCGCGGCGGTCGAGATGGCGGCGAAGAGCACGTACAGGGCGCTGGTCTTCACGTGCCGCCTTCCACACAACTACGATTGGCTGTGAACCTCCAGTTTGTCATAACGGCTCGCATCCCGCCGTGAGCCGAACCGGTTCCATGTTCAGGGGAAACACGAGTCGGGGAGACCGTTTCATGGCGACTGCACCACCGTTCATCCGCGCGCTCAGACCCAAGCAGTGGGCGAAGAACGCGCTGCTCGTGCTCGCACCGCTGGCCGCCGGGGTTCTGCTGCAGCCCGGCGTTCCCTTCGAGGTGATCTTCGGCATCGTGGCGTTCTCGCTCACGTCGTCGGGCGGCTACATCGTGAACGACCTGCTCGACATCAAGAGCGACCGGCTGCACCCGAAGAAGCGGTTCCGGCCGATTCCGTCGGGTGAGTTCCCGATCTCGATCGCCTGGCCCACGGCGATCGTGCTGCTCGTGGTGCCGCCCGGGGTGTCGGTGCTGCTCGGGTTCTACACATTCGCGGCCGTGCTGGGCGCCTATGTGGTCATCCAGATCTCGTACTGCATCTGGCTGAAGCACCAGCCCGTGATCGACATCGTCATCGTGGCCAGCGGTTTCGTGCTACGCGCGCTGGCCGGCGCCGCGATCGTCGGGGTTCCGGTGACGCAGTGGTTCCTGCTGGTGGTCTCGTCGGGTTCGCTGTTCATGGTGGCCGGCAAACGTTACTCAGAGAAGGTCGAGAGCGTCGGCAAAGAGGAGTCGCACACCCGTAAGACGCTGAACCAGTACTCACTCGGTTACCTGCGCTTCGTCTGGACCGTCGCCGCCACCCTCACCATGCTCAGTTACGCCCTCTGGGCCTTCGACATCAACGGCGGAACCTCCGTGGGCTCGATCGCCTCGGTCTTTCCGTTCGGCACCGCCCTGCTGCTCTACGCGTTCGACATCGAGCGCGGTGAGGCGGGCGCACCAGAAGACGTGGTGCTGAAGGATGTCCGGCTGCTGGTCTGCGGCGCCATCTGGGCCGCGCTGTTCCTGCTGAGCGTTCTCGCCCGGCAGTACGGCTGGGTCATCCCGACGTCGCTGTGACCGCCGGGAGCCGCCTGCGGGCAACGGAGACCTCTTTCATCGTCGCGGTGCAGCGCACCCGCCTCGCCGCCGCCCTGGTTCCGGCGGGCCGGGCGCTCAGCTTCTTCGGCGAGCACGCGGCCGGCTGGATCCTGCTCGGCCTGCTCGGCGCCGGCATCGACTGGCCGCACGCCGGCGCCTGGCTCCTCAGCGTGCTCGCCGTGGTCGTGGCGCACGGGCTGTCGATCGTGATCAAGCGCGTCGTGCGCCGGCCGCGGCCCGGAGCCGGGGCGCCCAGCGCCGTGAGGGTGTTCGCCACAGCGCCGAGCAAGCTCAGCTTTCCGAGCTCGCACGCCTCGTCGACGATGGCGGCCTGCATCGTGTACACCGCGTTCGTTCCGCAGCTGTGGTGGCTGGCCGTGATCGTCGCGCTCGCGATGGGCGCGAGCCGGGTTCTTCTCGGCATGCACTTCGTCACCGATGTGCTGGCCGGGTACCTGATCGGCCTGGTCGTCGGCGTGCCGACCATCCTGCTGCTGCACGGCTGACGCGGCCGCACGCCGTCAATATACTGAAGCCGACCATGAACGCAGAGCCCCGCATCTCCCTCGCGATCGTCGACGACCACCACCTCGTTCTCGACGGTCTCGGCACCTGGGTCGTCAGCAACGCCCCCGACCTCGACCTGGTGATCTCGGCCGACTCCTGGGCCAGGCTCATCCACGACCCGGCGTTTCCGCCCGACGTCGTCATCATGGACTACCAGCTCGCCGAGCCGATCTCGATCGAGGCGCGCCTCGGTCTCTGCCGGGCCGCCGGATGCACGGTCGTCGTCATGAGCGCGCTCGACGACGATGACACCGTGCAGCGCATCCTGTCGGCCGGCGCGGCGGCGTTCGTCGCCAAGTCGCGGCCCGCGGCCGAGGTCATCGGGGCGGCACGCGCGGCGGCCGGCGGTGCCGACGCCCCCGCGGGCATCCTGTCGTCGTTCGACGACGACCGCTTCACGCCGACCGAACTCGAGATGCTCAACCTCTACGCCGACGGCAACTCGCCCGTCGAGGTGGCCCTGCAGCTCTCGGCGAAGCCCGCTGACGTGCGTCGTGCGCTCGACCGGTTCAGGGCGCGCTACCGGCGCGAGGGCCGGCCGGCGGATGACCGGGAGAGCCTCATTCGCCGGGCCGCCGAAGACGGCTACCTGACCTGACGGCCGACGCGTGCCCCCTCCGGGTTCTTCCGCCGGCTCGGCCGTGCGTGCTACCTTCTGTCGTGTTCGCACTGGAGCGCTCTGACTTGGAGTCACGATGACCGATTTCGCCCCCCTGCACCAGAGCATCGGCACCGCACTGCTGACGCCCGATGACGCCGGTTTCGCCGACGAGGTGCGCAGCTACAACCTGCGCTGGGTGCACACTCCCGAGGCAGTCGTCGCCGCGACCAGCGCCGACGACGTGGCCGCCACTCTGACCTTCGCCGCGGCCGCCGGCCTGCCCGTGCGAGTGCTGGCCACCGGGCACGGCGACGAGTTCGCGATCACCGACGGAATCATCGTGAGCACCAGGCACCTCAGGGGGGTGACCGTCGACCCCGAGGCGTCGACGGCCACGTTCGGCGCCGGCACCCCGTGGAGCGAGATCGTCGCCGCCGCAGACGAGCACGACCTCGCCGCCATTACGGGCGCCGCAGCCACCGTCGGCGCGGTGGGCTACCTGCTCGGGGGAGGCCTCGGCCCGCTGGCCCGCAGCCACGGCATGAGCTCGGACTACTGCGTCGCGTTCACCCTGGTGACCCCCGCCGGCGCTGTCGTCGAGGTCGACCGGTCGTCGCATCCCGAGCTGTTCTGGGCGTTGCGCGGCGGCAAGGGCGGGCTCGGCATCGTCACACGGGCCACCGTGCGGCTCGTCGCCCTGCCCGAGCTGTTCGCCGGCAACATCATCTTCGCCGAAGAGCACATCGAGCAGGTGCTGCGCGGCTGGGCCGATTTCACCCTCACAGCCCACGACCACGTCTCGACGAGCGTCGCCGTCATGCGCTTGCCGCCGCTGCCCGAGCTGCCGCCGTTCCTCAGCGGCAAGAACGTGATCGCTCTGCGCTTCGCCTACCCCGGCAACGCCGACGAGGGCGCGGCCCTGCTCGCCCCGTTGCGCGCACTGGCCCCGGCGCTGGTCGACTCAGTGCGGCCGATGAGGCCGATCGAGGTGCCGAGCATCCACAACGACCCGCCCGACCCGGCCCCCGCCGCGACCACGGGCGCGCTGTTCGGTCACATCGACTCGACCTTCGTGGATGCTCTGCTCGAGCAGATCGGCCCCGGTGCGGGCGGCGGCGCACCGATTCCTCTCGTCGCCGTCGAGCTGCGGCACCTGGGTTCGGCCGTGGCGGTCGACGTGCCCGAGGGGTCGGCTGCGGGCGGTCGCTCGGCCACGCTCGCCATGGCCTCCGTCGCCGTGGTGATAGGCCCGGCGCTGGCGCCCGCCATCGACGCCGCCAACGCCGCGCTCGTCGCCGCTCTCACCCCGTGGCTCTCGCCAGAGACGAACATCAACTTCGCGACCTCGGCGTTCCGCGACCAGGCGCAGTTCACCGCGGCCTGGCCGCCCGAGACGTTCGCCCGCCTCGCCGCACTGCGGGCCGAGTTCGACCCCGCCCACGTGCTGCCGTACGGGCCGGCGGCCGCCTAGGGGCCTGGGCGGGGCCCGGGCACCGGCCTAGCTGAGCCGCAGAACCGTGATGCCGATGCTGCCCGTGGCCGTGTTGTTGACCGTGTCGCCCGCGGCCGTGACGACGGCCGTGATGGTCGACGCGTGCGCGCCCACGCCGAGGGCCAGGATGCCCGACGACAGCAGGCTCGGGCTGAGATCGATCGTCAGGGTTCCCCCGGCCGGAATCGAGGGGAGCGTCAGCAGGCGGTTGCCCGCGGTGCCGGCCACCGTCACGCCGACGCCCGAGATCGTCAGCTGAACGAGGGCCGAGTTGTAGGTCAGCAGCACGGTGGCGTTGGCGGGACTCGCCGCTGTGCCGTTGTTCGTGATCGTCAGCGAACCGAACAGGTTCACCTCGGCGAGAGTGACGGTGAGCACCTTGACCGACAGAGACAATGACGAAGAGAACGCCGGCACGAGGTCGAAGGGCTGGCTCGCGCTGGCCAGCGGGGTGCCCACGGCGACGGCGATGACGGGCAGCGACCACGCCGCGCCCTTGACCAGGGTGCGTCGTTCGACGCCCGGTCGACGCTCAGATTTTTCGAGTTCTTCAGACATGGTTCCTCCATCGAGTGAAAGCAGGGCCAGGGTGATCCCAACCCGTTCACCGATGAAAACTCACCCGCCGAATGCGGCGCTCGAAATGAGCGGCTTATGTCGTCTCGACGCGCAACCATGTCGCAAGGCAGAGGGTGGCAGCGCTCGTGGCTGGCACACGTGCCGCCCGTGGCTGGCACCCGTGCCTCCAAACCGCTGCCGCCGCCGCTCCGAATCACACGTCTGACGACGCGAACGCGCCCACCTCGGGCCCTCGCCCCACCTCGGGCCCTCGCCCCGCCGCGGGGCCCCCGCGAGCACTCGCACGAAAAATAGCCGCGCACTGCACGACACGCCTAAACTGATCGCAGTGACTTCTGCCCTATTCGGGGGTAACGGCGAAAGCACCGAAGGGTTACATGTCTCTCGTTCTACCTACCGACGTCGAGGGGGTCGTCACCAGTCGAGCCCTCGGGAAGGCGGCCGTCTGGGTGAGCAGCGTGTTTCTCGCCGTCACGTTCGTGTTGGTGGTCGCGTTCAAGATCGTCATACCCCAGGCCGAGATCGCCATCGCCCTGGCCGGCCTCGCCATCACCGGGGTCTCCGTCGCCGGAACACTGCTGCTCACCAACCGCCTCGCCGTCGCGACCCTCATGATCGTCGCGGCTGCCGGGCTGTTCGTCTTCACCTACGAGATCGGCGGCGACGTCACCCTCAACTGGACCTCCGACGCGCTCATCTTCTCCCTGCCCAAGATCGCCCTCACCGTCATCGGCGTCGCCGGCCGCACCCTCCGCTCGGCGATCGCCCGCTGTCTCGGCGGCTTCGTGCTCGCCTCCCTCGCCGTACAGGTCGCCGCACGGATGGTCGGCATTCCGTTCGCGCTCGACTTTCCTGCCATCGCCACCTGCCTCGGCCTCATCCTCCTGCTGGCTGCCCTCTGGTTCGGCCGGCGTCAGTCCACCCGAGGGGCAGCCACCATGCAGGCGGCGGCCGAAGCAGAAGAACGCATGATCGAACGCTCCCGCATCGCGTCTCGCGCGTCAGCCGCCCTTCACGACACCGTTCTGAACGACCTGCACGCACTGACCCTCACCGCCCCCGGCTCGCTGACCGAAGCCCACCGCGCGTTCCTGGTCAGAGACATCGCCGCCCTCGCCCACCCCGGCCTGCTCGTCGACGAGGCCATGCTGAAGGTGCGCGCCAGCGGCCGGGCCATCGTCACCTCGGGCCTCGCCCCCGTCGTGCAGTCGGCTCGCGCCCGCGGGCTGCGCGTCACGATCAGCGGCGACCCGGGCATCCTGGCCGAACTCGAGCCCGGTTCCATCGCCGAGGTCGTCAAAGCCATCGACCAGGCTCTCGTCAACGTCAGCAAGCACGCCGAGATCGACGTCGCCGAACTCGCGGTGGTCGCCGGCGTCGACTCGATCAACGTGGTCGTCTCCGATGCCGGCTGCGGCTTCGACCCGAAGCTGGTCGACGAACAGCGCATGGGCCTGCGTGTCTCGGTGCACCAGCGCATCGAGTCGCTCGGCGGCACGGTCAAGGTCTGGTCGACCCCGGGTGCCGGAACCGCCGTTCTGATGTCGATCCCCCGGGCCGAGTACGGCCTGACCGCGTGACCATGCCGAATTCCGGTTTCCCCTTCATCGCTGCCAACCGCACTCGAGACACCGCCCAGGAGATCGACCCCCTGAGCGGCATCACAGCGCGCATCTTCGTCGCCGTCGTCGGCCTCGTCAGCGTGGCCAGCGCGGTCGCCCTGGCTGTCGGCAACGGTGCACAGATCAACCAGCCGGTTCTGCAGATCGTCGGCCTGGTCATCCTGCTCGCCGCCTATGTCTTCTTCGTGATCGCCGCCGAGCCGTACCGCCGGCGCGTCACCCGCAAGACCTACGCGATCGTTCTCGGTCTCGTCATCGTCGCGAGCCTCTTCGATGCTCTGAGCCAGCTCGGCACCGAGGCGCACATCCGCGATGACTGGGGCCCGATCTGCGTCGCCCTGGTACTCATGGTGGCCGGCCCGTACCGCCCCCCGCTCGAGATCGTCGTCTTCACCGCGATCTCCTTAGTCGCCATGGCCGCCATCGTCATGATGCAGGAGTCGGCGGCGACGCGGCACACGGTGGTCATCGCGCTAGTGACCGCCGTCACCCCCTCCCTTGCCCTGGGAATCGGCGCCGCGATCTACTCCGGCTACCTCATCGCCGGACTCAGGGCCGACCGGGGGCGCGCCGCAAAGGCCCGGGAGTTGCGAGACACCAGCGACCGCCGCGAAGCCATCGAGGAGTTTCTCGGCCACGACGTCGAGGCCCTTCGCGCCGACGTGCTTCCCTTCTTCAGAGAACTTCGAATTCGGGATGCCCTGTCAGAGGCCGACATCGAACGAGCGGCCGAACTGCAGACCAGTCTGCGAGCCTCCCTCGTCGCGAGGCTGTCTGCCGAGCCCCTTCACGACCTCGTCGGGGTACTCGACGACCCCCAACACCTCTCCCGCCGCCTGAGTGAACCCCAGCGCACGGCGCTGCGCGCCTTCGTGTCGTTCCTCGCCGACCAGCCCTCGATCAGCCGCTCCGACATCAGCCTCACCTTCAGCGCGTCGGAGACGAGCCTGCATGGAACGCTCGACTGCCCCATCGATTCCGATCGCACGCTGAGCTTTCGTGCGACCCCGTTCGTCGGCCTCCTCCAGCTGGCCTTCGACAGCGCCGCCGACGATTTCGCGCCTGACCGCGCGCGGGTTGAGTTCAGCTTCTGACCCCGCGTTGCAAGACCAGTCACGCGCCTTCGAGCGACGTAGTCTTCGCACACGAATGGGACGACCTCCTGATTTCCGCAGACTGGAAGCGCGTTCAGTGACCGATACCTACGACGGCATCACCGTCGATAATCAAGTCAAAGTACCTCACCTCACCCAAGCCACCGCTCGGCCTCAGTACCAAGAGTGTCTCCGGTCTCTCCGTGCTCGAGGTATGTATCACCTCGACCGGCGCTGAAGGCGTGGTCGATGTGGACGAACGTCTTAATCGCGACATAGGTTTGCGGTTGCGTCGACCACTGTGAATAATGGCGTCGAGGCCGAGTATCTCCGACCTCGACGCTGATGTGTGGGGTTATGCGAGACACTCGATCGGGTAGCCGTCGGTGGGTGTGATCGAAGCGTGAGGGATTCTCTTGGACCTGTCGGACTATCTTCGTATCTTTCGTTCGCATTGGGTGGCGATCATCGCATTGACGGTCCTAGGTGCACTGCTCGGCTGGGGCTGGACCTTTACTCAGCCGAAGGTCTACCAAGCTGATTCGAGTGGCATTGTCGCGATCTCGTCGGCGGGCGGAGGCATCGGTTCCATCTCGGTCGGAGATTCACTGTCAAAGTCGAAGGCAACCACCTACGTCTCGCTTGGGGAGTCACGTGCCGTGGCGCAGCGAGTTATCGACACACTCGGCCTAACCACGACGCCCGAGCAGCTCGTGGGCCACGTGACGGTTGTGAACACGAAAGACACGCCAACGCTCAGCGTCACGGCCCAAGCCGATTCGCCGGAGAAGGCGAAGGCGCTGGCGGACGGTTGGATCACTGCGTTGGCCGCCCAGATCACCACTATCGAGGGACCAGCCCAAGCAGCAGATCCGACTTCGGGAGCCGATGCATCGACCATTGCGCTGGTGCCGGTCGAATCAGCCGTCATGCCATCGCAGCCTATTTCGCCGAACGTGCGCATCGCCTTAGCAGCGGGCCTCGCTATCGGGTTTCTCCTCGGAGTGGCATTCGCCATCATCCGGAACATCCTTGACCGGCGAATCCGCGCGAGCGAGGCCATCGAACGTCTGTTCGGTCTATCTGTCATCGGCACCCTGCCGCGTGATTCGCGCCTGACAGACGAGAACAGGATCGTTCCGACAGCTGCGAACACCGACTACTCCAAGAAGGGCGACGGTCACGCTCTACCAGAAGCACTCCGAGAACTCCGTACGAACCTTCAGTTCATGAATGTGGACAATCCACCCAGGATCATCATCGTGACCAGCCCGATGCCCAACGACGGTAAGTCCACTGTCACGGCGAACTTGGCCGTGACTCTCGCTGCTGCAGGCGAGAAAGTAATCGTCGTCGACGGCGACCTTCGAAGGCCATCTGTGACCAAGGCGTTCGGATTGGTGCCGGGTGTGGGCATAACTGACCTGCTCATCGGGAAGGCTGAGATTCAGGATGTACTCCAACCCTGGGGCGAGACCGGAAACCTGCTGATTCTCGGTGCAGGCTCGATTCCTCCGAATCCCAGCGAACTGCTCGGCTCTGAAGGTATGAACGTGCTCCTACACGAGCTGTCGAAAGACGCAATAGTCTTCGTCGATGCCCCCCCGTTGATTCCGGTCACCGACGCGGCAATTCTCGCCGCACGGGGAGACGGGGCGCTCGTCGTAGTATCCGCGGGCAAGACGACGACCGATGAACTTGCGAAGGCACTCGACAATATCGGCAAGACAAATGGGAAGACCCTCGGAGTCATCCTGAATCGTGTGCCCACACGCGGAGCCTTGGGTCGCAGCTACGGCTACTACTACGGCTCGTACTACGGAGAGTCCGATACGAAACACGCGAACAGATCGATCTCCGCCGAGGACACTGCCGATGTCATCAACAACGTGGTTCCTATCCGCACTGGCACTGGTAGCGAATAGGAAACCGGGCAATGGGCGTTCATTCGGCACGGACCGCTCCCTTCGCTCGGAGAGCGGCGGCCCCGCAACCAGCTGAAGATGCATCCGGCATCTTCTCGGTACTGTTCGTCTGCACAGGTAACATCTGTCGATCGCCGATGGCGGAACGACTGCTTCGCCGTACCCTCAAGAGCTCCGGATCCGCGGCGTCTCAGATGGTGCATGTCTCCAGCGCGGGTCTCGCCACCATCGATGGGGTGCCGATGGATGAGAGCTCGGTCCGGCAACTCCAGGCGCGCGGTGGCGACTCCACCGGGTTCCAGAGTCGCAAGTTGACCAGGCCGATAGCGATGAACGGCAACCTCATTCTCACCATGACTCGAGACCAGCAGGTAGACCTCATCAAGCGCTATCCGCCGTTATTGAAACGAACATTCCTGCTTCGCGAGTTCATGGCACTTGCATCTGAAGTGTCGAGTCTCAAAGGCGTCCCCACGACGCTCGCACAACGCGTCAGCTTCGTCGACGAGTCGATGCGACGCCGCGCCATCGTTGCACATAGCCGCGCGAATGAAGACGTTCCCGACCCCTTCAAACGGTCCGACGAAGTGCATCGCGACGTCGCTGAAATCATTTCCGAGTCGGTCGACTGTCTCGCTCTGCAGCTGTTCGATTCGTCGTTCGACGCCGAGTGACTCGCACCGGGATCTGTCTCAGAGCCTTCGATTCCTTCGGTACAGGGAGTACGAGCGTTTGAGTGCTGCAACTCTGGCCACGATGAAGCTGATCCGGGCTTCGAGCAGTGCCACCTTTCCAGAAGGAGTGGCTGGATGGTGGGCGCGGAACGCCGTACCTGGGGGAAAGAGCGCTTGACGTACGAGGGCGGGTCTTTCGGTCAGCGGCGTGTCAGCAAAACGCCGCAGCCAACGAAAACTCTGCTGTTGGTCGGAGATACGAATCAGCCACATCTTTCGCTCTACCGCAGTAAGGTCTCGCGCTATACCTGCGAAACCGAGACCCGTCAGGAAGGGCCGCATTGTCTCGAGTGCGCGGAACTGTTTACACAGCGACAGCAGCTCGGTTCGTTGTTCGTTGCTCAGCATCGGAATAACACGGTCGTTCAAGAACGCGAGTTCGCGAACGCTTCGGCCAGCGGTCGGATCGCGCAATGAATGCAGGGCGGCGATGACGATGTGACCGAGCAGGCTCAGGGTTGGCACCTGCTGATTGGCGACGGTCGCCAGAGTTCGGTCGTTCCAGAGGCGATCGAACACCGCCTGCTTGTCGGCGAACAAACCAGGATAGTGATCGTGCACGTCGATGTCGCATGGCCAAGACTCGTTGATGAGATGAATGGCATGGGTCGGCAACGCCTTGCCCGAATAATCCACTGGGCGCTCCACCCACAACAGCGGGCGGAGCAGCAAGACAAACTCATCCCTGCGAGCCGGATCGACCAGCACGTCGACATCAGATGACGCGCGTGGTTCTCGCAGGTTCAGCTGGTTCAGTATCGGCCCCTTGATAAGAAGCGCCCGAATTCCGTGGTCCTGAGCGACGCTCGAGACGAAGGCGTGACCGAGGGCGACCGCCTCGTGAACCAGCAGACGCTCGTCTCCGTGGGCCCTCGTGATCGGCGCCGGGTTGTTCATGCTTCCGTCACCAGTCCGCCGTGCTGCAGCTCTGTCACGAAGGATCGAACTGAAGGTGCAATCGCGTCTTCGGAGACTGAGTATTCCAATGCCAGCTCACGAACGAGATCTGAGATGGTCGCGTTGCGCTGTAATCGTCGCCAGATCTCACCTCCGGAGGGATTGAGAACGAACGGGGCCGACGGCGCGGTGCTGTCAAGGAGCAGGACGACCACACGACCAGAATCGACCCAAGCGACATTCGGCGCGGTGCAATAAGACGAGTCAACGAAACTACTCACCTGGTACATCCCCACTCCCGCCGTCGACATCAGATTAGCGTTGCGGCCGCGGCGCCAGCCACGGGCCGAGTGCGCAATACGCCTAGGCTAAGGGATGGCTAGTCATTCCGATTCGATTCAGAGGAGCTCCTGTCTTGAGCATGTCGGTGCTTTTTGTCTGCTCAGGAAACATCTGCCGCTCGCCGCTCGCCGAGTTATGGTTGTCGGCCAACGTAGGCGCCACATCTGGCATCGCAGCTGCTAGCGCAGGCGTCGTTGCGGCCGAAGGAGACCCTGTCACCGAGCAGCTGGCCCAGATCGCGCGTTCCATCGGCCTCGATCCGTCACATCATCGGTCCCGTTATCTATCGGAGTCGATTGTGGCAGAAAGCGATTTGCTGATCGCGATGACCCGTAGTCACCGTCGGGCGATCGTCGAAATGGTGCCGCGAAAGATCGGCTCGACGTTCACACTTCGCGAATTCGCGCACTTGGCGTCAGAGGTCACAGATGCTGAGATCATCCTCTTAGCCGAGACCAGCCTCGACGACAAGCGCGCCCTGAACGCAGTGCTCAAGGTGATTTCCTCGCGCCGAGGACAATCAGCCGTGTTGCGGAACGCGAGTGACGACGACGTCGTCGACCCGTACAAGCGTGACGACGAGACGTACCAGCTCTCAAAAACTCAGATGCTTCCCGCCTTGTCCGAGCTTCAGCGAGTCCTCACGCTGATCTCTGACACAGTGGCGGTGAATAAGCGCTGAATTGCAACACAACGCTTTCATGACTGTAATGCGCACGTAACTTAGCGACGAGTGGCCCGCAATCATCGTGTGGCAGTATGTTCCCAATGAACCGTGACCATAATGGGTTAGGTCCTAAGAAAGGCTGTCCACTTGGAGCTTCGCGACTATATACGGATTCTCCGCAAAGGCTGG
Organism: Subtercola sp. YIM 133946; assembly: GCF_036553535.1. NCBI lineage: Bacteria > Bacillati > Actinomycetota > Actinomycetes > Micrococcales > Microbacteriaceae > Subtercola > Subtercola sp. YIM 133946. Next base: position 18,710 of record NZ_JAZHPE010000024.1, on the reverse strand, counting down.
ATTGTGATCGTTACATTGGTGCTTGTCGGCATCGCAGTAGGGTCAGTAGTTTCTATCCTCTCGACACCTAGATACGAAGCGTCAAGCAAGGTATTCGTATCCGTATCTTCTGCCGGCACAGTCGCCGAGCTGACCCAGGGCAGCAACTTCGCCCAGAACCAGGTCAAGTCGTTTGCTGACGTCGTCACTACACCCGTTGTGCTTCAACCCGTCATCGATCAGCTGAAACTCTCCACCACGTCGGATCAGCTTGCGAGCCGGGTCAGCGTTACCACGTCAACGGGAACCGTTGTCGTCGACATAGCCGTGTCAGATGACACTGCGGAGGGTGCTGCAGACATAGCCAACGCGATTGCTGCCAGCTTCGCCACGACGGTCAGCAATCTCGTTCCGGCAGACTCGACAGGCGTCTCCCCAGTCAAGATCACGGTTCTCCAACAGGCTCTCGTGCCCGCGGCGCCTTACGCACCGAACACCAAGCTGAACCTCCTCATTGGCGGAATCATCGGTCTCTTGCTGGGCGTGGCGATCTCCGTGCTCCGATCGACACTCGATACCCGAGTGCGCAACGAGCACGATGTCGAGAACGTCACCGAGGCGCCGCTGCTCGGAGGTATCGCTTTCGACGCCAGGGCGACCGAACGCCCGTTGGTTGTGCAAGACGATCCTCGCAGTCCGCGGGCAGAATCCTTCCGAACGCTTCGTACGAATCTTCAGTTTCTCGTAGCGTCAGATCGTCCTACGAGCTATGTCATCACCTCTTCCATACCAGGCGAGGGCAAGAGCACCACGGCAGTGAACCTCGCAATCGTCACCGCTTCAGCTGGTACGAAAGTGATAATCATCGATGCCGATCTGCGCAAACCCAAGATGTCGGAGTATCTGGGCATAGAAGGCGGCGTCGGTCTCACCGATGTGCTGGTCGGGCGCGCAGAATTGAGTGACGTCATGCAGCGGTGGGGTACCCACAGCCTCTATGTGTTGCCGGCTGGGCGCATTCCACCGAACCCGAGTGAATTGCTCGGATCGACGGCAATGATCAATTTGATCGAGACTCTCGAGCGGGAGTTCGACCTCGTACTGTTCGACGCCCCGCCACTGCTTCCGGTCACCGACGCCGCGATCCTTGCCAAGCACACTGGAGGGGCGCTGCTGATCGTCGGCTCAGGCCGAGTGCATCGCGGGCAACTGAAGGGTGCGGTGGCCGCGCTCCTCAATGTTGGATCTGGCATCGCCGGCGCCGTCTTGACGATGCTCCCAACCAAGGGTCCGGATTCGTATGGTTATGCGAGGTACGGTTACGGGTACGGTTATGGTTATGGGGAGGAATTCGACCAGCCGAAGGGTAAGAAAAAAGGCAAGGTCACGACACCGTAGTCTCGGTAGTGCTTGTCCAGCTTCTGCCGGGCAGACCTAGAGAATCGATGTACGCGTGGGGGGGTGAAGGCTATGACGACTGACGAGAGGCGACTCGGGTCAACACCGGCCGTCGCTGCCAAAGCTCAGAATTGGCGCCGACAGTACGCCGCGCGTCTCAGGCTCACCGATCTGCTGATCATCACTGCCGCGGTCGTCATCGCCCAGTTGTCTTGGTTTGGATCGTCTCGTTCGTCTGTCAGCATCGTCGGAAATTCGACAACCAACCCGAATTCAATCGTCGTCAATTATTCGTTCATTTCGATCCTGATGATCCTCGGTTGGGTCGCCGTTCTCGGTGTTTATGGGTCTCGCGAAGACAGGGTGATCGGAACTGGTACCACCGAGTACCGCATCGTTGTGGACGCCAGCCTCAGGCTGTTCGGCATATTCGCCATCATCGCCTTCCTGTTTCAGATCGACTTCAGCCGCGGCTTCTTTGTCGTAGCGCTTCCCCTCGGACTCGCGGCCCTTTTGATCTCGCGCAACGTGTGGCGTCGTTGGTTGACCCGACACCGCCGCAAGGGCGATTTCAGTGCGCAGGTCTTGCTTGTGGGGTCTGAGGTTTCAGTGCTTCATACGGCCAGAGAGTTGGCTAAGCATCCAGAGGCTGGTTACAACGTCGTGGGCGCGTGCGTTCCGAGTGGAAAGATCGCGGACTACCTTGAGGGAACGTCTATTCCGATCGCCGGAAATGTGGGCAGGGTTGAAGCGGCGCTCATGGCCACAGGTGCCGACACCATAGTGGTGACCAGTTCGGACGAATTGTCTCCCGACCGGATCCGCGAGCTCAGCTGGTCGCTCGAACCAGGCAGACAGCATCTTGTGGTTGCGCCCAGCCTGACTGACATCGGCGGTCCGCGCATTCACACACGGCCTGTTGCAGGCCTACCGCTCATTCATGTGGAAACGCCCAGGTACGAAGGATTCAAGCGATACCAGAAACGCTTCTTCGACGTAGTCTCGTCGGCGTTGCTTCTCTTGGCGTTATCTCCAGTGCTCATAGGAATCGCGATCATTGTTCGGCTCAGCACACCCGGTGACATCTTCTTTAGACAGGAACGCGTCGGTCTGAACGGATCCACCTTTTACATGTTGAAATTCCGGTCGATGGTGACGAACGCTGAAGACCTCCTTGACGCACTTCAAGATGAGAAGCGTAGCGAAGGCAACGCTGTGCTGTTCAAGATGAAGGATGACCCTCGGGTTACACCTATTGGTAAAATTCTGCGTCGATACAGCCTCGATGAGCTTCCTCAGCTCTTCAACGTTCTGCGGGGTGAAATGTCACTCATCGGGCCGAGGCCCCCACTTCAACGCGAGGTCGAACTGTATGAAACCCACGTGCATCGGCGGTTCCTCATGAAGCCGGGTATCACTGGCCTGTGGCAGGTCAGCGGGCGATCAGATCTTTCATGGGAGGACTCAGTTCGGCTCGACCTGTACTACGTCGAGAACTGGTCGATGGTCGGAGACTTGCTGATTCTCTTGAAGACCGCGCGCGCGGTGCTCGGCAGTAGCGGAGCATATTGACGTCAGTGACGCCTCGATCTCAACGAGCCCGATTTTCCCTTGGACAACGCGAAAGGTCAGCGTGAACGAGAAGCGCATCGTCATAGAGCCCGTCGACCCGAGAAGGCCGAAGCCAGGCGGAGTGGATACGTGCATCCGCGGCTTGGTGAAGTACCATCCTGACGACATGGAGCTGTCGATCATCGGACTCGATGCTGTGGGCGACGCCGAAATCGGCGTGTGGCGCACTGAAGAGATCGATGGTCATCCGGTGAACTTCCTGCCGGTGTATCGGGGCGACAACACAGTGATGCGGCCAAAGATACCTCATGTTGCGCTCATGATGTGGGGAGTGCTGAAGTATCGCAAGCAGATACAAGCTGATGTTATTCAGAGCCATCGGATCACGAGTGGGTTCGTCATGCGCAACCTCTTCAGGAAAGCAACACACGTTCAGTTCTTCCACAACGACGGCGAAGACAGCATTGCGTTGGGCAACGAGTCTTATTTCAAGCGCTTCACGCGAGTATTCAGGTTTCTCGAGAAAAGCGCGGTCAAGAATTCATCCGATGTCGTCATCTTCAACAGGTCTGCCGCGGAGCGTCTTGGGCGGTGGGGTGACAATGTTCGATTTTCGCCCACGTGGTATGACGACGAGTACTTCTATCCTGGCGAGACGAAACCTCCGACTGTTCAGACTGGCAAAGTGTTGTGGGTGGGTAGATTCGAGGAGACGAAAGATCCCGAGCTCGCGGTTCGGGCAGTGGCGCTGACCGACTCGACGTACACTCTGACGATGCTCGGAGGAGGGTCGCTGCATCAAGCTACTCGTGCACTAGCCGAGAACCTTGACGTGGCCGACCGCATCAACATCGTCGGCCCTGTCGGCAAACGTGAAGTCTCGGACTATCTGCGATCGCATGACCTTCTGCTGATGACGTCGCACCACGAAGGCTTCCCCCGCGCCGTGGTCGAATCGCTTGCCTCAGGCGTGCCTGTCGTGGCAACCGCCGGCGGTGAGCCGAATGGGCTCGTGGTCGAAGGGATCAATGGCACCCGCATTACCGAACGCACTGCAAAGAGCGCGGCTGAGGCCATCAAGCGAGCCTCGGGGCTTGAGGTCGGCGTGGCCGTCGAATCGGTCGCCGCGTTGAAGGCCTCGTTGTTGGTGCCGTACGTGCTGGGCCGCGAGGTCAGCGAAGTTGAGGTGACTGGTTGAAGGTCTCATTCGTATTGCCCTCGCTGCAGGGCGGGGGTGCAGAATTCGTCACGAAGGTGTGGGCGGCAGGTCTTGCCGATCAAGGCTTTGAGACGGAGGTTGTGCTTCTCAGGGCCCGCCAGACCGAACCTCAGATCGACGGAGTGAATGTAATTCGTGCTTCAACCGAGGGCGCCGGGCGGCGAGCCGAAATGAGCGCGCTACGCAATCATCTCAAACAGAGCCTGCCAGACGTTGTCGTCGGGATGATGACGCGCGCCAATTTCCAGGTCTTGGCAGTCGTCAGGACGCTTCCGAAAAGCCAGCGTCCGCGGGTCGCTATCAGCGAACGGAACATACCCTTCGTCGAGGCACACCACAGTATGGCGCACGTCATGACGAGAGACAGGGCGTTCAGAACCCTGTATCCCCGAGCTGACGCCTTCATCGCCATCTCGCACAGCGTGGGCGCTGTCTTTCAGTACGCCGCTCGGCTCGATCGAAAGAGGATCTGGGTCGTGCCGAATCCGGCAATCGCCAAGTCGGGTATCGGGACGATGACCGACTCGGTAGGAGACGGCGTGAGCGTATCGCTTGTCGTACCGGCCCGGATCGTCGACAAGAAGCGGCCTAGGCTAGCCATCGAGATCGCGGACAGCCTGACTGAGAAACTCGCGTCGATTCGAGTGATCTATTTCGGCGTCGGAGACTTGTCCGAGACGATCGCTGGAATCGAGCGGCCGTATCCGATCGAATTGCGAGGTCGGGTGGAGCACTGGTTTGACGATCTGCCTGATGACGCGGTGGTTCTCCTGCCTTCTGCTGTCGAGGGTTTCGGCAACGTGCTCCTTGAGGCCTCATCGCGTGGGGTACCCACGGTTGTCGCTTCGACGGCGTTCGGCAGCGCTGACGCCGTTGTTCCTGGTGTCAGCGGCTATTTCGCCCGCGCAGACACGGTGAAGGAGTTTGGAGATGCGGTGCTACGGGCTGCGGCCCTGCCACGAAACTCACCGACGTCGTGGCTCAACGAATTCTCCGCTGAGAACAGCATCGCGGTGATGACCAGGCTGATCTCATCGCTGAAAACAGGCGAGTGACGAGCCTCCGATGGCTTTCGAATCGGCGGGTTCTAGAACGACCTCTCCGTCTATAACCACGACGCAGACGGCACCGAAGCAGCAGAGCGGCTTTCGACCTGATATTCAAGCGCTTCGTGCGCTTGCGGTGTCATTGGTCGTCGTGTACCACCTGTGGCCGGATGGAGCCGTCCCCGGCGGTTACGCCGGAGTCGACGTGTTCTTTGTGATTTCCGGCTACTTGATTACGAGTCATCTCTTCCGCTCGATGACGGGATCCGCGCGTTTCTCGGTGACATTGTTCTGGGCGAAACGCATCCGGCGTCTTCTTCCCGCCTCACTCCTCGTGCTCGCGATCGTTGTCGTCGCCACGCTATTGATCGCACCTCCGACAGTGTGGGGGCCGACGTTTCGCGAGGTCGTTGCCTCTGGGTTTTACTTCGAGAACTGGCAGCTGGCTGTCGACAGCGTCGATTATCTTGCCGCCAACAACATTGCTTCGCCTGTGCAGCATTACTGGTCGCTGTCAGTCGAAGAGCAGTTCTACATCATCTGGCCATTCATTCTGCTGTTCAGCCTCGGGATCGTCGCTCGCCTGAAACGCAACACAAGGCGATCCGCCGTCGTCGTTGTGGCAGTCGTCACGGTCGTATCGTTTGGACTTAGCGTCGTCGTCACCCACGTGCTCCCGTCCGTGGCTTACTTTGCGACGTTCACCCGAGCGTGGGAATTTGGGCTTGGCGGCCTGCTGGCGCTCATTTCCACGAGGAGATTAGGACCGCGCGCCGGGGGAGCAGTCTCTTGGCTCGGGCTAGTGTGTATCGCCATCACGGCGGTCACCTTCACAGCAGATACCGAATTCCCCGGGTACCTCGCCCTTCTGCCCGCCGTGGGCACCGCGCTTGTCATCGCCGGTGGCACCTCGACGGCCCGATGGTCGCCCTCTTGGCTGATGGCCCGAAGGCCCGTTCAGTTCTTGGGCGACATCTCGTACTCGCTCTACCTTTGGCACTGGCCTTTAGTAGTTCTTCTCCCGCTGGCCTTCTCCCGATTTCTCGGAATCGAGGTTCCGTTACTAACGGCGCTGACCATCGTGATCCTTTCTCTCGGGCTCGCGTTCGCGACGAAGGTGGTTGTCGAAGATCCGATTCGATCCAGTTCATTTCTTCGAGCCACGAAGCTGCGAACGTTCGGGTTCGCGCTCGTCGCTACAGTCGCGGTCGCAGCGGTAGCATCTACCGGCCTGTTAGCGCTCAACCTCACGACACAAACGATGACCGCGACGATGAAGCAGTTCGTCGCCTCCGAACCTGGGTGTATCGGAGCGCCGTCGTTGCCTTCGCTTGCCTCGACAACAGGGTGCACGCAGACCTTGCCTGTTCTGCTCACTCCCGTCTTGGCTATGGACGATCTCCCCGAGATCTACGACAGCAGGTGCCAGAGCGCTCCTCGTGAAGCAGTCGTAAAGACATGTGAATACGGCGAGAAGAGTTCACAGTTCAAGCTAGCTCTGGTCGGCGATTCCCATTCAGCATCGTGGTTTCCAGCCCTAGCGCAAATAGCAACCCAGCGGGGATGGAGCCTGACGACCTTCTTCAAGTCATCCTGCGCGTGGTCATCGGGCACACGGGGTAGCGATGCCCTGACAGTCAGCTCGTGTGCGGAGTGGAACAAAGAGATTGAACCGATTCTCTCGAGCGCAACGTTCGATATTGTCGTGACCTCTTACTTCGCCACCGATTCTTTGTTCCGATTCGGTGATGGCCCTGCGACGACTGTCTCATCGGCTGACGGTTTCGCCGACGCATGGTCGCCGGTCGAGGCTGTCGGAACGAAGGTTGTCGCGCTACACGACACCCCTCAGATCAGCCCGACAAGTTTCAGCTGTCTCTTTGATTCGAGCGCAGCGCCAGCAGATTGTGCAAGTCCTCTCGCCGCCGAGACGCCAGCTAGGGCCGTCATCGAAAATGCAGTGACCAAGGTGCCGGGGTCGACGGAGATCAATATGAACGAGTACTTCACCGTCGGCAACATGATACCGACCGAAACCGGAGGCGTCGTGGTCTGGCGCGATCAGCACCATTTCTCCGCAACCTACTCACAATCACTAGCTCCATACCTCGATGCAAAGCTCGCGCCGATTGTGGAGAAGGTCACCTGATCGTCCAGCAGGTTAGTGCAGCACCTTGAGGCTTCGCCGTAGAAGGGAAACGCACTTGAGCACGTATGAGATACCGAGCCCCAGCGCGGCCCCCTCGCCGCCGGAGATGAGCGCTCCGACCGCCACCATGAGTATGGTGACCGCCGCAAATACGATGCCGTTGAAGCTGACGAATTTCTCTTCGCCCTGGCTCTGCAACACAGAACCGAGGGGCGGCGCAAGCGCGACGAATGGCAGCCCGACCAGCATGAGGGCGAAGATGAGGCCGCCGCCCTTGAATGGTTCACCGAGAAGGAAGACCACGAGATAGTTGCTGAAGAAGGAGGCGGGGATCACGATGACAAGGCTGCTCATGAAGAGTGCAACGAGTTTGAGTGAGGTCTTGCGTGCCGTAGCGGAATCCTGCCGGGCTGCGTACGGCACGATGAGTGCTGTCAGTGTCGAAGGAATCAGTCGAAAGGGATTCATGATTTTCGAGGCGGCTGAATAGAGACCAGCGGAATACGGGGAAGCAACCCAACCGACGATCGATATATCGAGTGTTCGTGCGGTGGCAGTCACGTTGCTGATCCAGAAGGGCCATGCTGCCCCGGCGACTGAGCGGAGTTGAGCGGCCGACCACTTCGTCGTCGACTTCACCTTGCCCCGCATCCATGTTCGTATGTTGAGTTGACCAACGACCGCAGCAGAAGCTGTACCGATACAGAATGCCAGCACGGGGTCCAGGCCAATCCACAGTGAGACGCCGAACGCAATGAGCGTGAAGCCGCGCCGCAGCAGCACATTGAATGCCGGAACGAACTTCTTCTTGTCGGCGATAGGCACACTCAAAGAAGTCTCAGTGTTCTTTTCTAGGGCAGACGCGAGACCCAGTAGCACAGTCGACCACGGCAGGGCGCTGGCGGCGGCGAAAGTGGCGAGAGCAATGGTGAGAAGGACGCCCACAGAGACGGTTGATGCGACGTTGAAGCGCAACGCGCCGATGACGACGTCATCATTGCCGCGCGCTCGTTCACGCGAAATGTAGGTCGCCATTCCGAAGTCGGCGAGAACGAAAATGAACGCAGTGACACTGGTCACGATGCCGAGAATTCCGACAAGCTCGACTCCCACGAGACGGCCGAGCCAGACGAATGACAGTGCATTCAAGACACTGGCGGCTCCTCGTGAGATCACGAGGAAGATGAACTGTTGCTTCACAGCCGGATATCACCTTGGCCTGTGTTCGACACCGCGGCCATCAGAGCGGCAACAGCAGGAACCATCATCGGGGCGGAGTCTGTCTGCGACAACTGCCTCGCTGGTACACCCGCCCAAGTGGTTCCGTCCGGAACGCTCTTGTTCAAGACCGCGTTAGCCCCGATCACAGATCTCGAGCCGATGTGCACATCGCCAAATATGACGGCACCGGGAGCAATGTAGATGAAATCGCCACCCGACGGCACCCCTCCATCCTGCATGCCGATGTTGGTGGCGTTCTGTATGCAGCAGAAGTCCCCGAAACGCGCCTTGCTGTGTACCACGATGCTTCCATAGTGAGGCAATCCCAGACCCTTGCCGAATGCTCCCGGCGGGATCGAGATGCCCGTTGATACTGAAATTCGTGACAGGCGTAGCACCGCAAGCGCTCGCAGAGGCAACTCGTACATCCGTCGCGATGGCCTGTTGTAGTACTCCATCCTTCTGAGCGCTCGGGTGAACCTCAGCGTCGGTTTCCGAAAGCGCTGCTCGAATCGAAGTTTGTCGGCCGACTGAGCCAAGTAGTCGGCCTTCAGGAACGCGCGAAGGTCATCCTTGGACTGGATTCGGTCGGATACAAGGTTCGTCACGATGTTCGCGGCTCCTCTGGAAAATAGGTGTAGGGGCAGATCTGGAGAAAGTGGGGCTTCAACTGTTCGGTGCAGTGGACCAGTTGACGGCCATACCGGCGAGAGCCTTCGCCTTCACCGTTATTGAGGCCCCCTTGGACCGCCACATCATTCGATATTGCCAATACTTACGCGGTCGCGCTGCGGCTCGCGGGAAGTCTGCCTGATGCTTCTTCAGGAAGAGCCATCCTCCGTCAATGCGACGCGGCGAATTGTCGGTGAGCTGACCCTGGCTGTGTTTTCGCACCCCAACGTTGGCTGAGTCGATGACTGCGTAAGTGCCGCCGGAGGAGAGGAAACGCAAGAAGAAGTCCGTGTCATTGAGCACCGGCAATCCAGGGTCATAGCCCCCGAGTTTGTTGAAATACTCGCGACGGATGACGAGACTGCTTCCCGTGACTGTCGGGCTTGATCGAAAGACGTCCTCGGCGTTCAAACCTTCGCGCGGATGGCTCTCATCCAGGCGTGAACCGTCCCGGAAGCGGTAGAGCGAGGACACGACGGCATCGACACTCCTATCTTCGAACACTGTCATAGCAGCTTCCAGATAGTCGGGCGTCCACAGGTCATCATCGTCGAGGAATGCGAGGTACTCGGTCGTTGCCTCGGCGGCGCCGCGATTACGTGACGCCGAAGCTCCCGGAACACCCTCTCTGCGAACGAACTGCGAGTCGATCACCATAGATGTTGACAGGCTGGCGACGAACGACGCTGATTCCGGATCGACGTCGTCTGAGACGATCACCAGCCTGCTGGGAAGGGCTGACTGCGCGGCGACCGACTCGACTGCAGATTCGAGGAAATGTGGTCTGCCATGGGTCGGGATTACGCACGTGACATCGACAAAGCGTTCTGTGGTGCTCGCCATTCTGCTCCATGTGATTCGTGGGACGCGCGAGTGTGTTTTCCATTCACGATATCAGGGCCTTCGGTTGGAGATTTCTGCTCGCGACGCTGAGGCGGTGCACTCCCTCAGAATTATCCGTCATGTGGCGTAAGGCGAAACACGTTCGAAATATCGGGTGTTGAGGTTCGTTACGGGCGATATGGCAGACTTGGTTATCGGATCTGGCAGCGTCACGGTGCGTCGTTGGGGCTACAGAGGGGAAGCAACTGTTGCAGAATTCGTCCAACGGGTGGAAGGTCGTCGTCGGGGGCGTTGTTGTGCTCGGCATCGTCATGGCGCTGATCATCTGGGGCGGAGACTCTGCCGGGGCCGGCATCGCCCTGTTCTTTCTCGCTCTGGTTGGTCTGGCGTTTCTCTTCTGGGTCAGAATTGATTTGCTTCCGGCGTTCGCATTCTTGTGCTTGGTGCTCGTACCTGACCGGGTCTTGGTGATCCCAGCCCTGCACGTCGTGCCGCCTGAGACTCTTTTCATGGTCGTCTGGGTGATTCGGAAGGTATTCGCAGCCAAGCCTGCTGACGTCGATTCGACAGGACGAGGCCTCCTGCGATTCGCGGTAATCGCCATGATGGCCTGGCTCGTCATCCTGACCTTCCTTTCGATCAACACCTCCAATTCCATCGCGTGGACTCTGTCGTTCGGCCTTTTCGTCGCGCTTCCGATTCTGGTGAGGGACGTGCGAGCAGAGTCGGCGACTCTAGCGCGAGTCTGGCTCTGGACAGGATCGATTCTGGCGCTGTATGCGCTGTTGCAATCCCTCATTCAAGCAAACCCCATTTACGACGCCATCTATGGGGCTCTCAAGCTGGGGCCGATTCAGCACTGGGTTGTGTATAGAGCCGATGTCTCCTTGGGTCACCCGTTGACAGCAGGACTGTTCTTCGCCACCACGCTGGCGCTTGCAGTGGGGCAGTGGATTCAATCGAGGAACCGCATCTACGCGGTAGTCGCCCTGGTAGCTGGTCTGGGCGTGGTGGTGACGGTCTCACGCGGCGCTTATGTAGCTGCCGGTATCGGTGTGTCTGTCGTACTCATTCTGGCGATGGTAAGCGGGCGCCGATTCGGCCGTGGCAGGCTCGGACTGATCGTCATTCTCTTCGGAGTATTCGCGTACTTTGCAATCCGCTCCGACACATTCGTCGAGCGCTCGACGAGTGCAGAAGGTGCGGGTTCCATCGCAGGCCGTGACGGCCTGCTCGACATCAGTACCACGACAGCGAGCGCGTTCCACTGGCGAGGTTCCGGCCCGGGAACGTCGGGTCTGGCCGCAATTCCCTACAACTATCAGTTGCTCCCGATTGAGAGCGCATACTTTCAATTGCTCATCAGTATCGGGATTCCCGGTCTGATTCTCTTTGCCGCTCTCATCGCTGCGGTGTTTGCAATGCTCCTCCGGCGGCACGATATCGCCGTCGCCGGAGGTCTAGTGAGCCTGCTCGTTGCGATGGGTGGCTACGCTTCGATCGACGGAATCAGGATCATCATTCCCCTCATCGGATTCCTCATCCTCATCGGTCTGGGAGGTGCTCTGTCCCACCGCGTCGAGTCGGGTGCGGAAAGCGGCGCCGACAAGGCGTTTGCCGACTCGGTGGAACCCGACGACGCTGCTCTGTCTACCCATCGAGACGCTTCCCCGAACCGTCCCGGCCCGCCTCGGGTCACGGGGCGGCGGCCCGCTCACTGAACCGTCCTCTCGAATCAGAAGACGTCGCGGCCCCAGGCGAGATGTCGCTTCAGTCCCTCGCGCACGTCGACCTTGGGCATCCAGCCCAGCGCTGCTGTGATCGCTTCGGTGGATCCACCCGTACGGAAGACGTCCCCGAGAGCCTTCTCCGTGCGGGTTACCCTCAGTGGCGAACCGTTGAGTTCCGCCAGTATGTCGAGAACGTCGTTCACTGAGACACTGCTGCCGCCGGCCACATTGAAGACCGAGCCTGGCTCGCAGTCGGAGCCTCCTGCAAGAAGATTCGCCTGAACGACATCGTCGATGAATGTAAAGTCTCTGATCTGCTCGCCGCTGCCGAAGACGGTGATCTCCTCATCTCGCACTACCGATTTCACAAATCGAGTAAAGGCCATGTCGGGCCGCTGCCCTGGGCCGTACACAGTGAAATAGCGGAGCGAAACGGTAGGCAGACCGAAGTTCTTGGCGTAAAGCGTGCACATATGTTCTGCGGCCAGCTTCGTGACACCGTACGGACTGAGAGGCGCGGGACGATCGGTTTCTTTGGTGGGGAAAGATTCGGCGTCTCCGTAGATGGATGATGACGATGCGTAGACCAGCCGCTTCAACCCACTGGCGTTTCGTGCCCCCTCGAGTAGTTTCTGTGTCGCGTTGACGTTCGCCTCGGTGTAGATGTCGAAGTCTCGTCCCCACGATTTCCTGACACCCGGCTGGCCTGCTTGGTGGAAGATGACGTCGACTCCGTCGAGCAGTGATTCCACGTCTGCCGAGTTCAGATCGTCTTCCACGAATGTGAAGTAATCGACCTGAAGTGAGGCGAGATTCCGGCGTTTGATCGCGACATCGTAGTAGTCGGTCATGGCATCGATTCCAACAACCTCGTGCCCGTTCATAAGGAGGCTTCGCGCGATGTTGCTCCCGACGAATCCTGCTACGCCTGTGACCAGATATCTCACATATGCTCCAATACTCTCATCGTCGTTTGGACGCAGATGCCGGCGTGCGCATAGATTGGCCCCCCGGAAATCGCCCCCTCGTCGCTTACAGAATACGGCACATCATCTGCGCACACGTTCTAGGGAGAGCACTGAACGTTCGTCGTCGCCTCCAGCTGGCCATCACTTGTGTTGTCACACGATACGGTGTTGTTTCCATTCCGCACCTCGACGGCGTAGCTGCCAGGCTTGCCCGAGAAGTCCGCCGCGTTGCGCGTGATGACATTGTCCTTGCCATAGCCCGACGGCGGAGGTGAGTAGACCACGATACCGCTCCCACCTCGATCCGAGCTTCCCGCGTTGTCGGCCACGAACCAGCCGTTCGACCGGATAACGATCCATCTGTCAGTCGATGTGGAATCGTCGGCATTCACGGTGTTCCACACGATCGATCCGTTCGTCGAGCCCTCCTTGACGTCTACTGCCTCGGCTTTCGTTGCAAAGATGGTGTTGTCGGCGATGAGGTTACGGTCAGACTGGTCGGGCTGGCAGTCGGTGTAGACACACCAGTTTCCGTAGTAGCTCCCGACATAGACCCCCTCACCGTAAATCGGGGTATGCAGACCCGTCTTGCTCACGGAGCTCCCCGCGACAACTGAGTCGGTGGTGTTAGTGCGCAGGTGAATACCTTCTTGACCGATGTCGTGCACCGTCACGTCCGAAACCGTGATGTGCTGGCTGTTGTCGACGACGATGCCCTTGAGCGCATTCTCAACGGTCATCCCTGTGAGTACGACGTAGGAGGAACTGTCGATGTGTATGCCGTAGCCGCTCGTCAACGCGCCGCCGTTGATGATCACCCGCGCTGAGCCGCAGATCCATATCGGCTTGTCTGCCGTTCCGGCTGTCTTCACGGTAAACACGTGGTTGTAGGTTCCCGGCTGAATCCTGATCACGGTCCCCGGCTTCGCCGCACCGAGCGCCCTCTGCAATGCGGAACTCGTGCTCACCGTTGTCGTCGGATTCGGGCAGTCACTGACCGACTCGTAGTCAGGAACCTGAGAGGCGGGAACGGTGGCGGTCACCGTATCGGATGGCCGGGAAGTTCTACCGAGGTAATCAGTTCCGACTACGTAAAGGCTGACTGTCTGCGCTGATGTGGCGCTTCGAGCGTACAGGTACTCGGTATCGCCTTGGCCCGTTGTGCCGACCTGCTCGAAACTCCCATCACCCGTAGCCGCGAACACGGCGTAACTCTCGGCCACGTAATCGGGAAGGGCATCCCAGCTCATCGTGATTCCGCGCCCGCTCTTTTGTTCGCGCAACCCCGTCACAACAGGAGGGGCCGTCGCAGCCGGCACTCGAAACCCGGAAACATAGATGCCGACGGTCTTGTTGCTCTTACCGTCCCCGCCGTCCTTGGTGACTGGCGAGATGGTCATTGTGTGGTTGCCGGCGCCCAAGTCTGTCGCCTGGTACCCTACGTAGTCCTCGACCACTGTTCCGTGATCGAGCGACACAGTCACTGGAGAGCCTCCGTCTATCTGCACACGGGCACTCATTGCCCCCGGCGTCTGACGGGTGAGCCACTGCACGGCAGGTCCTGCGAAAGTGAACGTCACTTTCGACGCTGCGGAAGTACTTTCGGAGACGATGCCGCCGCCTACGTCGGTGAGATCGGCGGTCTTCCAGCTGCCCGAGTATGCAACGGCCCTGTCGTCATGACCGTAGATGCCAGGACCTGCATAAGGCGTCCGCGCTTGGAAATAGAGGATGAAGACCGCAAAGACCAGCGCGGCAAGGCACCCAGCGATCAGCGTGACCTGAAGGGTCGCACGCACTGCAGGAGGCACATTCATGGATGAACCCAAGTACGCTGACTTGTGCAAACGCTGGCGATCAGGTGTGAAGCTGAGCGAGATTCGGCACGATGGTCCAACCGGAAGCTTCGATGACGCCATCTCTGTCCAGCTCGAGCGCATCTACAGCCAGAGCGACCTCGAGCTCATTCGCCAACGCGGCGATCTGTGTTTGGTGATCATCGACATGCTCATTACGGTGCTTGCGTCTGGTTATCAGCACCGGATAGATCCCCATGTCCAGGAGTCCGAGCATTGTTCCCACGCCGGCGTGGGTCAGAACCACATCAGCGGCCCTGGCATAGTTTTCGAACTCGTCAGAAGACATCTCCTGGCGCACTGTGCCCGGGAGGTCGGTGCGGCCTGTCGTGCTGCCGAGTTGCCACACGGTCGACTCGTCAGCCAACCCTGTCGCCAGAACGCGGTCGATCATGGCGTCGAACCGATATCCCTCGATCGTTCCGAGAGTGACGAAGATCGTCGGCTTCATTTTTTTCTGCCGTCGTACTCGAGTGAAGGCGCTGAATACGCTCGGCTGTGTCGTCCATCGGGAATCAGCCCAAGATGGGTGTTGAGTTCGCAACTCCGCGGCGTGCGTCAGAGCAATGATTCGACCGCTGAGGGACGGGCCATGCACCCTGGAAACGCTCTCGATGTACAGGGTTCTCAGTCCGCGTAGACGCGCCATGGGAAGCGCCGACACAGCAATCGCCGCTCCGGTACTCACCACGAGGTCGAAGTGCTCAGACTTCATGACCTCCCGGAGGATTCGCGCCGCGCCAATCGCACCTCTGAGATCGCGTGGCCGAACGTAGGGCACGTACACGACTCGCTTGCCAGCGAGCAGGGATATGCTCTGAGAGTTCTCGAATGTCACCCAGACGGAGTCGTCGGACGCCCCGAGGCCTGGTGCCAGCCGCACTAATTGGGCGAGGTGCCCGCCGGTCGACGCCACCAGCAGCATTTTCTGCGTTCTTGAATCAGCCAACGTCTTCCCCAAGCTTACCCATCCTGAATTGCGCGGCCCGAACAAGCTGAATGCGTCAGCTTGGCCCCCAGGACGGATGGCGGAGTGCGGGCCGCAGTGAACAGTGACAAGAGCTTCTCTGACCTCGACTACTCGAGAATATCGAACTTCATTGTCATCATGCGGCAAGCGATCGTGAAATTTTCCGGTTACACGGCTGTGGTATGAATAGGACGTTCACCATGTCGCAGTGAACGTCATCTATACCTCATGGGGAACCACATATGAAAATTTCTGTCATCGGATGCGGGTATCTGGGTGCCGTCCATGCAGCTGCAATGGCCGAGCTCGGCCATGAGGTCGTTGGCATCGACGTCGACTCCAACAAGGTTGCGGCCCTGGCAGCAGGCCGGGCTCCCTTCTTCGAGCCGGGTCTGCCCGAACTTCTTCTGGCGGGCGTCGAATCGGGACGTTTGAGTTTCACTACCGATATGTCTGCGGTGAAGGGCGCTAAAGTTCATTTCATAGCCGTTGGCACCCCGCAACGTAAGGGTGAACATGCCGCCGATCTGACCTATGTCGATGCTGCGGTAGACAGTCTCATTCCGTACCTTAGTGCGGGCGACCTTGTCGCGGGAAAGTCGACGGTGCCAGTCGGAACGGCTGCGCGGCTTGCGTCGAAGGTTGCCGATGCGGGGTCGGGTGCGATGCTTGCGTGGAATCCGGAATTTCTCAGAGAGGGGTTCGCCGTACTCGATACGATCAGCCCCGACCGCCTCGTCTACGGACTGCCGTCGGGCGAGCAGCATGCGCTTGCCAAGGATCATCTCGACGAGGTGTACGCGACAGCGCTGTCGAAAGACACACCGCTGGTGGTTACGGACTACGCCACGGCAGAACTCGTGAAGGTCTCCGCGAACGCGTTCCTTGCTACAAAGATCTCCTTCATCAACGCCATGGCTGAGATTGCGGAGGTGACAGGAGCCGATGTCACACAACTTGCCGACGCCATCGGATATGACGCACGCATAGGCCGTCGCTTCCTGAACGCAGGGGTCGGGTTCGGTGGCGGTTGTCTGCCCAAAGACATCCGCGCCTTTACTGCTCGAGCCGAAGAACTAGGGCGCGGTGAGTCGGTGGCATTCTTGAAAGAGGTCGATGCAATCAACCTGCGTCGCCGGCAGAAAGTAGTCGATTCTGTTGTCGCAGCTCTTGACGGTGACGTCTTCAACAAGCGTGTCGCAGTGCTTGGTCTTGCGTTCAAGCCGGACTCCGATGACATCCGGGATTCGCCCGCACTCGATGTAGCCGCGCAACTCAAGGGGCTTGGCGCCGACGTCATTGCCACCGACCCTGAGGCCATCGATAACGCCCGCAGAACTCACCCTCAGCTCGCCTACACCACAGACCTCGAAGAGGCGTTCACTGGAGCGGCAGCTGTCGTTGTCGTGACCGAATGGAAACTCTACAGGGCTTTCAGTCCGGCCCGGGCACTGCAGCTCGCCAGTGGCTCGGTCATCATAGACGGCCGCAATTGTCTCGATGCGACGGCGTGGCGTGCTGCCGGGTGGACATACCAGGGTCTGGGCCGACCTTAGCCGGCTGGGCTACGCCGCGGTCGCGGGGTAACACCGCGAAGTGATTTTCTCGGGTCTAACTGCGTTGTTGCCATCACTTCTGGCATGTGACATTAGTCGTACCCTTCGCCGTGCCGCTTACCGTGTTGTTGCAGCCGACGATGTTGTCATCTTTGTCGACTTGTACGGCGTATCCGGTTCCATGAAGCTCGGCACTGTTTCGCACGATGATGTTGTCTACGCCGTAGCCCGGGATGTTGGGCTGAGCGATGAGTATGCCATTTCCGCTCCCTGTAGCGGTCGCAGTGGTACTGCCGTGATTGTCGGCGATGAACCAGCCGTTGCCACGGATGACAATCCATCTGTCGGTGGCCGTGGACCCCGTCGAATCTATGGTGTTGCCCAGGATGAAGCCACCTGACGTTCCTTCCTTCGCATCGACGGCCTCGGCAGTGTTGTTGTTCATAGTGTTATCGACGACGATGTTGCCGTTGGACTGATCGGGGTCGCAACTTGTGTACGTACACCAGTCGCCGTTGTAGGAGCCGATGTAGACGGCCTCGCCATACTCGGGGACTTTCAGCCCGGTGTTGGTGATGGTGTTACCTCCCGCTGTGGAATTCGTTGTATTCCTGCGGAGATGTATCCCTTCTTGACCGGCATCAAGAATCGAGTTGTTCGAGACCGTGATGTTTGTGCTGTTCTCGACCATCACACCCCGAAGATTTTTGGTGAGCGTGAACCCGGCGAAAACAACGTTTGAGGATTTGTTGATGTAGAAGCCGTTTCCTCCTCCGTCGCCGAAGCCTTTGATGATCGTGCCGCTCGAACCGCAGACCCAGACCGGCTTAGCGGTTGTTCCCTTGACGGAGATGACGAATTGAGCGTTGTACGTACCGGGAAGAACACGAATGACATCTCCCGGCGCGGCCGCTAGCAGAGCTGCCTTGAAGGCGGCGACCGTGCTTACCGTCGCCGTTGCAGTTGGGCAGTCAGCAGCCCGTTCGTAGTCGTAGGGTGTCTCCGAGGGTATCGTTACGCTTTTCGATGTCGATGAACTCGACGTTCTGCCAATGTAGTCGACCGATTTGACGTAATACTTATAGGTGGAGGGGCCAGAGACGTTTGAGTGGATGTACGACGTCGTACCCGCGGGGAGAGTCGTGATGAGCGCGTACGTGCCGGAGGTTCCGACGGCCCGGTAGATCTGGGTGCTGATGACGTCAGGGTCGACTGATGCCGCCCACTTCAGCGAAACGCCTGTCGCGGTATCAGTAGCGCTGAAAGATGTTAATGCCGCGGGTGCGGTCGGCTTCGGGATGCGAAAAGCGTCGAGAATGATCAAGGAACCATTAGCGGCGGCGTTCTGGGTGCCGGTGGCCCGGATGGTGATGGTGTGGTTCGAGTCGCTGAGGCTGGTTGTCGAGAAAGCAACCTGTTGGTACTGCGCCGACGCGGCGTACAGATCGACTGTCGCGACCTTGCTGTTGTCGATGTACACGTCACTGATTCCAGATGCGCCAGTTCTACGCGAGACCCATTGCACGCTGGT